>JBBRUU010000006.1:0-40892 GCA_038247515.1 Sphingomonadales bacterium | reverse complement strand
GCCGCTCCGTCACCGTGCTGTGCGGCCCCGGCAACAATGGCGGCGACGGCTATGTGATCGCCCGGCGCTTGCGCGAGGCGGGCAATGCGGTGACGGTCATTGCCCCGCTCGGTCCGGCGACCGATGCTGCCAAGGAGGCCCTGCGGCGCTGGGGCGCGGCGGTCAGCACCTCGGGCGCGATCGGGGGCGCGACCGGGGGCGATGTCTTCGTCGACTGCCTGTTCGGCTCGGGCCTCACGCGGCCGCTGGCCGCCGAACACGCGCGGCTGCTGCGCGATCTTGTCGCGCGGCACCGCTTCAAGGTTGCGGTCGACCTGCCGTCCGGCGTGGCTAGCGATAGCGGCGCGGTGCTGAACGAACGGCTTCCCGCCTTTGACCTCACCTTGGCGCTGGGCGCATGGAAGTTTGCGCATTGGAGCCTGCCCGGCCGTACGCTGATGGGGCTGATGCGGCTCGTCCCCATCGGCATCGCGGGCGTTGCGGGCGCTGCACACATGGTAGAACGCCCCCGCATCGCCGCGCCTGCCGCAGGCAGCCACAAGTATCGCCGCGGCCTCCTGGCTATCATCGGCGGAGTCATGCCCGGCGCGGGCCTGCTGGCCGCCGCCGCCGCCCAGCGCGTGGGCGCGGGCTATGTGAAGCTCCTTGCCCGCGACACCGACCCGCGCACACCGCCGGACGTAGTGACCGACACCGCGCCGCTCGACCAAGCGCTCGCCGATCCGCGCATCAAGGCCGTACTCGTCGGCCCGGGCCTCGGCCGGGACGATGCCGCCCGGGCCATGCTCGCCGAGGCGCTCAAGCAGTCGCCCGCTCTGGTGCTGGATGCCGATGCGCTAATGCTCCTCGTCCCCGCCATGCTCGCGCGCACGGTCCCGACGCTCGCAACTCCGCATGACGGCGAGCTGGAGACCTTGTGCCGCAGCTTTGGCGTCATCGCCAAGGGACGCCGGGAGCGCGCTGTGGCCCTCGCCAAAGCAAGCGGCATGGTCGTGCTGGCCAAAGGGCCGGACAGCATCGTCGCCGCGCCCGATGGCCGCCTCGCGCTCGGCATACCTGCACCAAGCTGGCTCTCGGTCGCGGGCACTGGCGACATTCTCGCCGGAATCGCCGCGAGCCGCATGGCCACCGGGGCCGATCCGTTTGCCGCTGCCTGCGAGGCGCTGTGGCTCCACGCAGAGGCGGCGCGGCGGGCCGGACCAGCCTTTACGCCATCGCAGCTTGCCGAAAGGGTGTCCGAGGCGCTAGCGGCCTGCCTGTGACCTTGCCAGACCCCATCATTCGCCTCGCCGCCAAAGGCGACGGCGTGACCGTCTCGGGCCGCCACATCGCGGGCGCCGTCCCGGGCGACATGGTGGACGGCGACGGCATCGTCACACCCGGGCCGCACCACATCGCGCCCGCCTGCCGCCATTTCGCCGTGTGTGGCGGGTGCCAGCTGCAGCACGCTGATGACGCGGTGCTCGCCGATTTCGTGCGCGACCGGGTAGTCCACGCCGCGCGGGGGCAGGGCCTTGAACCGGCTGAACTGCTCCGTGTCCATCTCTCGCCGCCGCACACCCGCCGGCGCGCGGGGCTGCACGGATTGCGTACGGCACGCGGCGCGGTGCTTGGCTACCGCGAGGGCGGATCGCACCGCGTGGTCGACCTTGCCGAATGCCCTGTGCTACACCCTGCGCTTGCCGCGCTGATCGGCCCCTTGCGCGCCCTTGTCGCAAGGCACGGCCCCAAAGGCATGGTCGGGATCGACCTGACGCTCGCCGATCAGGGGGTGGAGGCGAACCTGTCGAACTTCCCGCTGGAGGGCTTGGGCCCCACTGAAGCGGCACTGGACTTCGCGCGGGATCAGGGCCTTGCGCGCCTCACCGTCGATCAGGGTTATGGCCCCGAGACGCAGTGGGAGCCCGAACCGGTGACGGTCACGCTGGCTGGTGTGCCGGTCAGCCTGCCGCCCGGCGCCTTCCTTCAGGCCACCCATGATGCGCAACAGCGCATGGCTGCCGATGCCGCCGACTGGCTGACAGGCGCGCGGGTGGTGGCCGACCTCTTTGCAGGGCTTGGCACCTTCGCCTTTGCCCTTCGGCAGGATCGCAAGGTGCTCGCGGTCGAGGCCGAACGGGCAGCGCATCTCGCCTGCAAGAGCGCGGGAGCGCGCGCTGTCGGACCGGGGGGAGGACGGGTGCTGGCGCTCCACCGCGACCTGTTCCGCTCGCCGCTCGAGCCTGCAGAGTTGAACCGTTTCGAGGCCGTGCTTCTCGATCCACCGCGCGCCGGGGCTCGCGCGCAAGTGGCTGAAATTGCGGCGAGCACCGTGCCGCGGGTCGTCTATGTCAGCTGCAATCCTTCAAGCTGGGCGCGCGATGCTGCGGCGCTCGCCGAGGCGGGCTTCAGGCTCACCAAGCTGCGTCCGGTCGGCCAGTTCCGCTGGTCGACGCACGTCGAACTGGTGAGCCTCTTCGAGCGTTAAGCGCGCAAAGCTTCAAGCAGTTGCGCTTCCAGCCAGTCGCGGTGTTCGGGCTCGACATAGGCGTGGCCCGCGCCTGCGCAGCGGCAGATGCGCGGGTCGTTCCTGTCCCACGCCGCCTCGAAGACCTGCGCTGTGCGGTCGGCGGCGGCGAGCAGGATGCGGACCTCGCCGCTAAAGCCTGCAAGGCCTGCCGCCATGTCCTGCGCGAGGCTTGAGGGCGGCGGGGGCGGGCGCAAGGCGTGGATTACGCCCCTTGCCAGCTTGCCGAGGTCAACGCCGCCGCGCAGCAAACGCATGACTTGGCGGGGGTTTTTGAGTTTCTCGGCATAGCGCGCGCGGATCGCCGCAGGGGCATGAGGCGCGGCCTTGTCATCGCCGCTTTCCTCCTGCTCGATCGTCCATGGGTTGGATAGCACCAAGCCGTCGCACCCATCACCGCCGGTCAGCATCAGCGCCGAGGCCGCGTCGCAATTGCCGAAAGCGACCACCCGGCCAAGCTGCGGCGCCATGGCCCGGAAGGCATCGATGGCAGAGGCTATATCCCTGGCGCTCTTGCGGAATCCGCGGTTCTCGCCTTCGCTGTCGCCGACCCCGCGGCGGTCGAAACGGAACACCGGGAACCCGGCGCGGGCGATCCGATCGGCCATGTCGGCTTGCCCCCCGAAGGCGCCCGAGCGGATCTCGTTGCCGCCGCTGACGATCAGCAATCCGGTTCTGCCCTGCGCTGTGTCGAGCGTGCCCGCGAGCGTCAGGCTGCCGCCGCGAAAGGTGAAGGAATGCCGGCTCATCTCGCTGTTTCCGCAAGGCTTTGCACAATCATTCCACCAAGGCGATCGGCCTGTCCGGCGTCCTCGTCAGGCTCGGCGCGTAGCCACAATCCGGGGCCCCCCAGGATGCTTTGAGCGATGTCGGACTGGCCGGGGGCGAGGGCAGGCTCTGCGGTCTCGAGCTCGGAAACGATCGCTGGCCCGATCGACCAGCCGCTCAAGCTCAGTCCCGCCACGCGGCCCAGCGCGGTAAGTCCCTCGTATGTCTCGAATTTTCCAGCCTCGCGGGCAGCGATCGTGCGGGCGCGGATCATGCCGCGTAGCAGCTTGGGCCCGCTTTGCGCGGCATAGTGCCAGCCGGGCAGGCCATCGGGGGCCAGCAGCGCTCCGGCGCGGATTCCTAGCACATGAGTCGCTCCAAGCGCTTCGGCAGCCGCCTTGGCGGCCTCGCGCCAACAGCCAAGTGTTTGTTGTTCAAGCGGTTCGAGGCTCTCGTTGCACCCCGGCAGATCCGGGAGCAGGCTGTCGATCCCCCCACTATCCAGCCGCCGCATCACCTCCACCGTGAAGCGCCGCAGCTTGTTCGCTTCGTCGAACCAGGCGGGCAGCACCAGCACCCGCACCGGGCGCCCGCGATCGAAGCCGACCACCAGCTCCTCCTTGGCCAAACCACCGTCCGGATCCGCAATGTTCCACGTGAAAATCACGTCGCAGAGCCCCCTTGGAGGGTGTCTAAACCGGTCTGGAGGGGGTGTAACAGGGGTCTAACCGGGGTCTGGAGGGGGTCTGGAGGGGGTCTAGCGGGGGTTGAGTTTCGACCGTGCGAAGGCCAGCAGCCCCCCGTAGGTCTCTAGCATCTCGCCATCCACGTCATCGTCCTCGATGACGATGCCGAGGCGGTCCTCCATCTCGGTCAGCAGACCTGCGACCGCCATCGAATCCAGTTCGGGTAGGTGGCCAAACAGTCCCGTTTCCGGACCAAACGCCTCTGCTTGCGCCGTATCGAGACCCAGCACATCGGCGATCAAGCCCTTGAGTTGCCGGTCGATAGCGGCCTCTCGCGCGGCGCTTTCAGTGTGCGGTAATGTGGTCATCGGCCTCGTGGTACCCCTATGCTGCGCCGTGGCGGCGGGGCTTAGCCATGCGCGGGCGCGGGTGCAAGCATCGCGCGAGAGCCGGGCGCGCGCCCATCGCTCAGCGCCGCAGCAGGCGCATGGCCAGCGCAGTCCAGCTTTTCGGCTGTGCCGGATCAAGACAATCGATACAGAAACGCGGGCGCACCGCCTCCATCCAGTCGGCCTTGTAGCTCTGATCGCCCGTGCCGAAGTCGACGAGGGCGACCTTGTCGATGTCGATCACGTGGGCAAACAACGCGGCGCTAAGCGTGGTGCCCGCCGAGAGCGGCTTGTGGCTCTCAAGATGCGCGAGCTTATGGATATAGGCAATTGAATTTTCGACAGTCCAGCACTGCGCTGCGACCGCTATGCCGTCCGCGCGGGCGACCCCTAAGCGCAGGCGTCCGGCTGCGCCCTCGGCCTTGGCAAAGGCGCGCAGCATCGCGGGTTGGTCCTCGGCGGGTTTCCAGCTTGCGGCATAGATTGCTTCGTATTCGGCCCAGGCATCCGCGTTAAAGCGGGTGAGCACCTGCGTCTCCACCTGCTTCGCCTTGCGCTTCAGCGTGGTGCGCAGCGGGCCCGAGCGGCTCGCCCAGTATTCGGCGAAGCTGCGCCCCTGCACTGGGAGCACGTGATTGATATCGCAGGGTTCCACCGCGACCTTCCAGCCCGCCGCCGTAAAGGCGTGCGCGAGCCTTTCGGCCGAGCCATCCTCGCCCGGCACCGGCTCAAGCGTGACGCGCCAGCCGCGGGTCTTGAGCTGCCGCGCGATCGCTTCGAGCAGTCGGTCGCCCTGCGGCCCAGCCGGAGCCAGCTCGCGCCAGGTGAAGCTGTACCAATTGCGCAAGGGCGCAATTCGCCCGCAATCCTCGGTCAGCGCGAGCGCGGCGGCCGCGTCGGCATCCTCGGCAATCGCGATCAGCGGGACAAGGCCGGTGTCGGCGAGCAGCGCGAACCACTCCGCACGGTCGAAGGGCGCCGGCGCGTGCGCGCCCGTCAGGGCTTGCAAGACGTTAACGCTATCGTGATACCGCGCTTCGATCACCGAAAGTCTGCTCCGTCCATGCCTGCACTGCTTAAACCTGCTCCGCGTGCCCTTGACCACCTCGCCGAATTGGCGGGGGCGGCGGGGCATGGGGAGCGTCCGGCGCTGGTGCTTCGGACGGGCAGGCTTAACCACAATCAGTTAAGACAGCGTGTCGCTTTGCTGGCCGGATGGCTCGCGGGCCAAGTGCCCGAGACAGGCGCGCGCGTGGCGAGCTGGGCGGCCAAGGGCGAGCTTACGTGCCTGCTGCCGCTTGCCGCAGCGCGGGCGGGGCTGGTGCACGTGCCGATCAACCCGCTGCTCAAGCGCGCGCAGGCGGCGCATATCCTCGCCGATAGCGGCGCGCGGCTGCTGATCGGGACAGGCTCGCGGCTCGCTTTGCTTGAGCCGGGCGACCTGCCTGCCGGATGCAAGACGCTGGACGAGGGCGAGGCGCTGGCGGCGGCTAAGGCTGCGGGGCGGGCGATGGGTCCGTCGCAGGCCGATCCTGCGGAGCTGGCGGCGATCCTCTACACCAGCGGTTCCACCGGGCGGCCCAAGGGCGTAATGCTGAGCCATGCCAACATGTGGCTGGGCGCGGTGAGCGTGGCGCATTACCTCGGGCTGGCCGAGGACGACGTGACGCTCAGCGTTTTGCCGCTGTCCTTCGATTACGGGCAGAACCAGCTGCTCTCCACGTGGTTGGTAGGCGGGAGCGTGGTGCCGCTCGATTTCCTGTTCCCCAAGGATGTCGCCAAGGCCTGCGCGGCGTACGGCGTGACGACGCTTGCCGCGGTGCCGCCCTTGTGGGTGCAGCTCACCGAGATTGACTGGCCACAGGAAGCCCGTGCGCCCTTGCGGCGGCTGACCAACAGCGGCGGCGCGCTGACGGTGGATCTGGTGCGGGCCTTGCGCGGGATGTTTCCAGAGGCGCGGCTGTTCCCGATGTACGGGCTGACCGAGGCGTTCCGTTCGACCTACCTCGACCCTGAGCTTGTCGATTCACACCCAAATTCAATGGGTAAGGCGATACCCTTCGCAGAGATTCTCGTCATCAACGATGCAGGCGAGGTCGCAGGCGACGGCGAGGAGGGCGAGCTGGTTCACTGTGGGCCGCTGGTCGCGCAAGGTTACTGGCAAGACCCGGAGCGCACCGCCGAGCGGTTCAGGCCCGCGCCCGCCGCATCGGCCTTTGGCGGCACTGCCGTGTGGTCCGGCGACCGGGTTTGGCGCGATGCTGACGGCTTGCTCACATTTGCAGGGCGGCGCGATGCGATGATCAAGAGCGCGGGCAATCGCATCAGCCCGCAGGAGATCGAGGAGGCGGCGCTCGGCACCGGGCTTGTCGCCGAGGCGGCGGCGCTGGGTGTGGCTCATCTGCGGCTCGGGCAGGCGGTTCATCTGGTGGTGCGCGGGGATGAGGCGGGGCGCGAGGAGCTCGCCAAAAGATTGCAACGCGACCTTCCCAATTTCATGCAGCCGCAGCATATCCATTGGCGAGCGGCGATGCCGCTGAACCCCAACGGCAAGATCGACCGCACCGCATTGCAGGCGGAACTGAACAAGGAATTCGCCGCATGAAGCCTGTCGGCCCGATCCCCGCCGGTTACGAGACGCTGGGGGGCGAACTCGCGATTGGCGGCAAGCGCGCAAGCGAGCTGGTGGCCGAGGCTGGGCGCACGCCGCTGTTCGTCTATTCCCGCGAACGCCTCGATGCCCGCATGGCCGAGCTACGCGCCGCTCTGCCTAGCCGCGTGGGGGTGAATTACGCGGTCAAGGCCAACCCGCACCCTGCCGTGATTGGTCATATGGCGCCGCTGGTGGACGGCTTCGACATCGCGTCTTCAGGCGAGTTGGCGTTCTGCGCGGCGGCGGGGATCGACCCGGCGCGGATCAGCTTTGCCGGCCCCGGCAAGCGCGACGACGAGCTTGAGGCCGCCATCCTTGCCGGTGTGACACTCAATTGCGAGAGCGAGGGCGAGGGCGCGCGGGCGATCGCCATCGGCCAGCGGATAGGCAAGGCGCCGCGCATCGCGATCCGGGTCAATCCGAGCTTCGTGATGACCGGATCGGGCATGAAGATGGGCGGTGGGCCGAAACAGTTTGGCGTCGATGCGGAACGCGTGCCAGCGCTGGCCCGGACGTTGATTGGGCAAGGCGCCGAGTGGCGGGGGTTGCACATCTTCACCGGCAGCCAGACGCTGAGCGCCGACGCGATCATCGTAGCACAGGGCAACGTGCTGGCATTGGCAGCGGAACTTGCCGAGGCGATCGGCGCGGGCCTCCCCAAGCTCAACATGGGCGGGGGGCTGGGCATTCCCTATTTCCCGGGCGACACGCCGGTCGACCTGCCCCGCGTCGGCGCGGCGCTGGCCGAGCGGCTCGAACACCTCCCGGCGGTGCTCGCCGAAACCGAATTGTGCATGGAAATGGGCCGCTATCTCGTCGGCGAGGCGGGGGTGTACCTGACCCGCATCATCGATCGCAAGGTGAGCCACGGGGTGACCTATCTTGTCACCGATGGCGGCCTGCACCACCAGCTTGCCGCGTCCGGCAATTTCGGCACCGTGGTGCGCCGCAACTATCCGTCAGCGATTGCAACACGTTACGGGGCGCAAGCGATAGAGGAAGTGAACATCGTCGGCTGCCTGTGCACGCCGCTCGACCGGATGGCCGACAATGCCTTGATGCCGCGTGCCGAGGTGGGCGATCTGGTCGCCATCTTCTGCGCCGGAGCTTACGGCGCGACTGCCTCTCCCAGCGCTTTCCTTGGCCATGGCCCGGCGGCCGAACTGTTGGTCTGACGGCGCGCAAGGCGGTCGTTAACCCTGCGCCAAAGCGCTGTCCCGATCCGGGATGGGGCCGGTTTTGCGGCCTTATAACTAACAATATGTTCACCATTTCCGGCGACAAAGGACCCCGATATCCGGGCGCTGTCCGTGTCGCAGGTCGCTCCTGCGCGCAACACGGTGCTCCCGGCAGAACTGGCCAAGGATCCACGATCGATGTTCCACCTCCTGCCTTCCATGCGTCTTGCGGTTATCGGCTTGGCTATGACCGTGGTCGCAGCCTGTGCGAGCGGTGGCACGCAGCTCCCGCCGGCCAGCTACGGCGATGGCACCGTGGGTCCGAGCGAGGAATACACCATCGGCCCGATGGACGAGATCACCATCCACGTGTGGCGCAATCCCGAGCTTTCCGCCGACAAGGTGCGGGTGCGCCCCGATGGCCGCCTGACGATCCCGCTGGTGCAGGACATCCCCGCTATCGGCAAGACCGCGACCCAGCTCCAGGACTACATCGCAGGCGAGCTTGCCAAGTATATCGAGCAGCCAATCGTCTCGGTGATCGTCAACACGCCCGAGGGCAATTTCAACCAGCAGGTGCGGATCATTGGCGCGACGCCGCAGCCGGCCTCGCTGCCCTACCGCGCCAACATGACTGCGCTTGATGCGATGATCGCGGTGGGAGGCCTGAACGAATTCGCCGCCGGCAACCGCGCCAAGCTGATCCGGCTCGACCGCGAGAAGGGCACGCAGGTCGAATACCGCCTGCGTCTCTCGGACCTCGTGCGCAAGGGCGACGCGAGCGCCAATGTGATGCTCAAGCCCGGCGACACGATCATCGTCCCCGAGAGCCGGTTCTGAGGCTCGGAGCGGGGGCATGAGCGACATCTTCGACGAATTGCGCGCGGCGCTGTGGTCGGTGTGGAACCGGCGCTGGCTGGCGGTCGCCGCGGCCTGGGGCGTGTGCCTGCTTGGCTGGGCAGCGGTGAGCCTCATCCCCAACACCTACGAATCCAAGGCGCGCGTCTATGTCGACGTCGAGGATGTGCTCTCCAAGCAGCTTGGCATTGCCGGTGACGGCAAGCAACAGATCATGCGCGTGCGCCAGACCCTGTCGAGCGCCAAGAACCTCGAAAAGGTCGTCACCTCGACCCGGCTGGGCGAAGGCATCACCGCGCGCGGCGCGCTCGACGCCGCGACCGCCGAGCTTGAGAAAAAGGTGAAGGTTTCCAGCGAGCAGGATAACCTGTTCGAGATCACCGCCGCAATCGGCCGCCGCGATCTGGACGATGCCGAGAACGCAGTGCTGGCGCGCGATGTGGTGCAAAAGCTGCTCGACATCCTGCGCGAGGAATACGTGATCGGCAGCCGCAACGGGATCAGCACCGCGATCGGCGATCTCGACCGCCAGCTCGAAGAACGCAAAGCCGAGCTTGAGCAGGCCGAACAGCGCCGCCTCACCTTCGAAGCGCAATATCCCGACTTGGCGGGCGGTTCGGACAGCCTCTCGAACAAGGTCCAGGAAGCACGCGCCGAACTGCGCGGCGTCGATGCCGATCTGGCTGCGGCGCAGAGCGGGCTTGCCGCCATCACCGGCCAGATCGCGAGCACGCCGCGCACGGTCACCGGGGGACGCGACGCGACCGGCCCGAAGGCCGCGCTGCAACAAGCCCAGACCCAGCTTGCCGAACTGCGTTCGCGCGGGCTCACCGACAATCACCCCGACGTGGTCTCGACCACCCGGCAGGTCGCGCTGCTTGCGCGCCAAGCCGCTGCGGCGGGCGACGACGCGGGCGGAGCGCCCAACCCCGCCTATGCCTCGCTGGTCGCGATCAAGAGCGAGCGTCAGGCCTCGGCCGAGGCCCTACAGGCCCGCCGCGCCGCGCTCCAGAGCAATTCGGCCGCCCTGATGGCGAGCCAGGCCACCGAGCCAACGGTCGCCGCCGAGGCCAATCGCATCAGCCGTGACTACGACGTGCTGCGCCAGAACTACGAGAAGCTCCTTCAGGACCGCGAGGCGTTGAAGACGCGCGGCAAGGTGGAGGACAAGGCGAGCCAGTTCCGCTTCGACATCATTCAACAGCCCAGCGTGCCGCAGAAGCCCGCTTCGCCGCAACGTCCGCTGCTGTTGTTCGGCGTGCTGATCGCCGGGATCGGGGCAGGGGTCGCGGCGGCCTATGCGATGGCCCAGTTGAAATCGAGCTTTGCAACGTCGCAGAAGCTGGAGCGCGCTTTCGACCTGCCGGTGATCGGTTCGATTTCGCTGACTGTCTCCGAGGCTGCACGCCAGATCGAGCGTCAGCGTCTGCAGCAGTTCGCCGGGGCCTGCGGCGGGCTGGCTGCGATGTTCGTGATCCTGCTTGCGATCGAGTTCGTCTCGGTCGGATCGATGGCTTGAGGATCGGGGCGTGAGGACGTTGACAAGACCATGACCGAGCACAGCAAGATCGACCCCAAGGGCGCAACGCCTGCCTCGCTGTTCGAGCGCGCCGATGCTGCTTACGGCCTCGACCCGCGCCGCGGCGGTCCCATGCTGCCGCCGGTTCCGCCGGTTCCGCAGGCGCTGCGCCGTCCGGTGCCCCAGCTTATTCAACAGCCTGCGCCTCAATATCATCAACAGGCCCCACCCGCTCCGGCCCCACCTGCTCCGGTCGCACCTGAACCGGCTGCCGAGCCGGAAGCGCCGCGCGCCGTCCAGTTCTGCGGGCCGTTTGCCGCGATCGACCGGGATCACCTCCACGCGGCCGGCCTGATCGTGCCCGAGGATCCGGTGACGGGCCTTCTGGAGGAGTTCAGGATCGTCAAGCGCGAGCTGCTCGCCGATGCCCGCACCGGGCGTTCCGCGCTCGCCCGCCGCATCCTCGTGTGCTCGCCGCATCCCGGCGAAGGCAAGACCTATTGCGCCACCAACCTTGCCATCGCGCTCGCGGCCGAGCGCGGGCTCGAGGTGCTGCTGGTCGATGCCGACGTGGTCAAGCCCAGCGTCACCGACCGCTTCGGCATCGAAGCCGGACGCGGCCTGATGGACGCGCTCGCCGATCCCTCGATCCTGCCCGAAAGCCTCGTTATCCGCACCGACATCGGCGGATTGTTCGTGTTGCCCGCCGGCACGCCGAGCGCGCGCGATGCGGAATATCTTGCCAGCGCGCGCACCGCCGAGGTGCTGGACCGCCTGACGCAGGGTGCGCCTGACCGGATCCTGATTTTCGACACACCGCCCGCGCTTGCCGCATCGCCTGCTGCCGAACTTGCCCAGCATGTCGGCCAGGCGCTGCTGGTGGTGCGCGCCGACGAGACCAGCCGCGCCGCGCTGGAAGATGCGCAGCAATTGCTGTCGGCCTGCGCCGACATCAAGCTGCTCCTCAACGCCGCGCGCTACAGCCCTTCGGGTCGCCGCTTCGGCACATATGGGGCGAGGGGGAATTGACGATGCGTGCCCCTTCATTTGCAACCTCGCTTATGGCAGCGGCGCTCGCTTCGGCGAGCGCGGTGCCCGCTTTCGCTCAAGCTCAGGGCCAAGGGCAAGGCCAAGGGCAAGGCCAGGGCCAAGGCAGCGATGCGCCCACCCAGCGCGGGGGCCGCGTCCTGCAGCCCTACATCGAGGTCTCGCAGATCGTCTCGGCTCAGATCACGCCCGGTAGCGATGTGGTGACCTTCACTCAGATCGCCGCAGGGGTCGATGTCAACTTGCAGGGCCGCAACAGCGGTGCGGCGGTCTCGGTGCGTTACGAGCGCAACATCGGCTATGGCAGCGACAGCATCGACAATAACACCATCAGCGGCGTCGCGCGCGGCACGCTGGCGGTGGTGCCGGGCAAGCTCAGCCTTGAGGCCGGCGCGCTCGCCTCGCGCAGCCGGGTCGATGCGGGCGGGGGCACGACCGTGAACCCGCTGGTGCGCGACAACAACGAGAGCCGCGTCTATTCCGCCTATGCCGGGCCAAGCCTGCGCACCCGCGTCGGCGACGTCAGCGTCGAAGGCGTGGCCCGCGCCGGCTATAACCGGCTCGAGGCTGACAATGCGCTGGTCACGCAAGCAGGTCAGGCGATCGACGTGTTCGACGACAGCGTCACCTATCTTGGCCAATTGCGCGCCGGGGTGCGCGCCGGAGAGGTGCTCCCTGTGGGCCTGGCGGTGACCGCCGGGGGCTTCCAGGAGGACATTGCCAACCTCGATCAGCGGGTGCGCGATCTTTACGTGCGCGGCGATGTGACCGTGCCGCTCTCCCCCAGCCTCGCGCTGGTCGGCGGTGTGGGTTACGAGGATGTCGAAATCTCAAGCCGCGATGCGGTGCGCGATGCAAACGGCGTGCCGGTGATCGGCAGCGACGGGCGGTTCGTGACCGATTCAAGCGCCCCGCGCCGGCTCGCTTTCGATGTCGACGGGCTTTTATGGGATGTTGGCGTCTTGTGGCGTCCGTCCTCGCGTACCAGCCTGCAGGCTGCGGTCGGGCAGCGTTACGATTCCACGACCTTTTATGGGACCTTCACCTACAACCCCAGCCAGCGCAGCAGCTTTGCGCTTTCGGCCTATGACGGAGTGGGCGGCTTTGGTGGTACGCTGAACAACTCGCTCGCCGGGCTCGGCAGTGATTTCGAGGCGATCCGCAATCCGGTGACCGGCGACTTCGGCGGGCTGGTGAGCGGCACGCAGGGCCAGGCTCTGGTCGGGACGATCGGATCGACCCGCTCGTCGGCGTTCCGCGGGCGCGGCGGGCTCGCTTCGTATCAGCGCACTGTCGGTCGCACCACAGCGGCAATCGGCGCAGGCTATGACCGGCGCACTTTCATCGCTGCGGCGGGCACCGTGCTTGCCCCGATCAACGGCCTCGTCGACCAAAGCTATTACCTCACCGGCGGCCTCTCCCGCGAGATCGGGCAGAGCGCCAGCATCACCACCAACGCCTACGTCAACTGGTTCGACGGGGCGGGCAACAACGATGTTACCGCAGTCGGTGCGTCGGCGGCCTACAACCAGTCGATCACGCAGCGCCTCACCGGCCGGGCGGCGGTCGCGGTCGATTATCTCGACAGCGAATTCACCGCCCGCGACTTTGCCGTCGCCACCGCGCTGCTCGGCCTGCGCTACGATTTCTGAAGGGAGTGAACGCGCTCATGTACGAACAGTTCTACGGCTTCAGCGGACGCCCCTTCCAGCTCACGCCCGATCCGCAATTCTATTTCGAGAGCACCAGCCACAAAAAGGCGATGAGCTATCTCGGCTATGGCCTCAGCCAGGGCGAGGGCTTCATCGTCATCACCGGCGAGGTTGGCGCGGGCAAATCGACACTGGTCGCGCACCTGATGGAGCGGATCGACCCGGCGGCGCTCACCGTCGCGCAGGTCGTCACCACCGCGCTTGACGGGGCCGAAGTGGTGCATATCGTCGCGCAGGCTTTCGGGCTCGCCGTCGAGGGTCAGGACAAAGCGGGCGCGCTCGGCGCGATCGAGCGGTTCCTCCACGACGAGGCGCGCGCAGGTCGGCGCTGCCTGCTGGTGGTCGACGAGTGCCAGAACCTTGAGCTGACCGCGCTTGAGGAGCTGCGGATGCTCTCCAACTTCCAGCTCGGCTCGCACCCGCTGCTCCAGAGCCTGCTGCTCGGCCAGCCCGAGTTCCGCCGTACGCTTGCGCACCATCCGGGGCTTGAGCAACTGCGCCAGCGGATCATCGCCTCGCACCACCTCGAGGCATTGGATGCAGGCGAGGTCGAGCACTATGTGCGCCACCGCCTCGGCCATGTCGGGTGGGACGGGCGTCCGCAATTCGAAGCAGGCTTGCTCGAAGCGCTGTATCGCCACACCGGCGGGATACCCCGGCGAGTCAACCAGGTGATGAACCGCCTGCTGCTGCTCGCCGCGATCGAGGAGAGCGACCTCCTGTCGCTCAGGATGCTCGATGCCGTTGTGACCGAGATGACCGCCGACCAGACCCGCGGCGCCCGCGCCGGTGGGGGCGACCTTCGCGCTGCGCCCGATCCGGTTGCAACGCCTGCTGCGGCACCCGCTCCGGCACCCGCTCCGGCAAACCACGAGCGCCTTCCCGCAACCGAAGTCGCCGCGCTCCTTGCCGAACGTGACGCGCGCACCGCCGAACTTGAAGCCGCGATCGGCGCGTTGCAGGCGGCTGGCACGGTCCAGCAAGGCGAGCCGCTCGCTGCTGATGACACCCGTCTCGCCGCCGCGCTCGAACGCATCGAGGCGCGGCTGGAGGAGCAGGAGCAATCCTTCCGCCATGTGCTCACCATGCTGATCGAATGGTTCGAGGAAGACCCTTCACGCAGGGCCGCGTGACCATGAAGGCGCCTTTTTCCTCTCCCAATCCGCCCCCCAATCCACTCAGCATCCTCAACGGCCTGTCGGTCGACGTCGAGGACTGGTTCCAGGTCGGCGCGTTCGAGAACGTCATCGGCCGCGATGAGTGGGACAGCATCAAGACCCGCGTGGAAGACAACGTCTACCGCGTCATCGACCTGTTCGCCGAGGCCGATGTGAGCGCGACCTTCTTTACGCTGGGCTGGGTGGCCAAGCGCCATCCCAACATGATCCGCCGGATCGCCGATGCGGGCCACGAGCTTGCCAGCCACGGTTATGACCATGCGCGCGTGTTCAACTTCACGCGGGCCGAATTCGCAGAAGACATCCGCAAGGCGCGCGCGATCATTGAGGATTGCGCGGGCGTGCAGGTCACTGGCTACCGCGCGCCGAGCTTCTCGATCGACCACCGCACGCCGTGGGCCTTCGAGGAGCTGGCCGAGCAGGGCTATGCCTATTCCTCCAGCGTCGCGCCGGTGGCCCACGATCACTACGGCTGGCCCGAAGCGCCGCGCTTTGCCTTCCGCCCGCTGGCATGGTCACCGATGATCGAACTGCCGGTGACCACTGCCATGCTTGGGCAGCGGCGCGTGGCGGCAGGCGGCGGAGGCTTCTTCCGCGTACTGCCCTACGCGTTCTCGCGCTGGGCGATCCGGCAGGTGAACCGCGAGGAACGGCGCCCGGCGGTGTTCTATTTCCACCCGTGGGAGGTCGATCCCGGCCAGCCGCGCGTCAGCCATGCGCCGCTGCGTTCGCGCTTCCGGCACTACACCGGCCTTGCACGCATGTCGGGCAAGCTGCGCGAGCTGGTTCACGATTTCTGCTGGGGCAGGATGGACCTAGTCGCCCAGCGCGAGGCGCTGCGTGCGACCGACCTCGTGCTGCCTGCCGCCGATACGGCGGATATCGCGGTATGAACGCGCCGGTGAAGACCGGCACTGTTTTGCGCGTCGTCGATTTCCGCGATGCAGCCGACCTGCGCTGCATCGAGGGTTTCGCGGCGGAGGCCGGCGCAAGCCTGTTTCACCGTCCCGCATGGCTGCGCGGCATCGAGGACGGGACCGGCCAGCGCGCGGCCGGGATCGTCGCCGAACGGCTCGGGACGGTCACCGGCTGGCTCCCGCTCACTGAAGTGCGCTCGGTGCTATTCGGCAAGGCGCTGGTTTCGAGCGGCTTTGGCGTTGGCGGCGGGATTGTCGCCGAGGACGATACGGCCGCTCGCTTGCTTGCCGAGGCGGCGCAGAAACACGCCATAGGCGGCGGCTTTGCGGGCATTGAATTGCGCGGCGGGCCGATCCCCGAAGGCTGGGATGTGTGGTCCGACAAGCATTGCGGCTTTGCGCGCCCGCTCGCTGCCGATGACGAGGCGGAACTCCTCGCCATCCCGCGCAAGGCCCGCGCCGAGGTGCGCAAGGGCCTTGCCTTCCGGCACCGCGTGACCACGGCACGCGGTGCAAAGGATCTTGCGGCGCACTATGCCTGCTACAGCGAAAGTGTGCGCAATCTCGGCACCCCGGTTTTCCCGCGCAAGCTGTTCGCAGCGCTGCTCGATGCCTTCCCCATGAGCAGCGACATCCTCACCGTGTGGATGGGCGACAAGCCGCTGGCGAGCGTGCTGAACTTCTATCACGGGGGCGCGGTCATGCCCTTCTGGGGCGGCGGCGTGTTTGCCGCCCGCGCTGCCCGCGCCAACGAGGTGATGTATTACGAGCTGATGCTCCATGCCCGCAGGCAGGGATGCACGCGCTTCGATTTCGGGCGCTCCAAGACGGGCAGCGGGCCGTTTGCGTTCAAGAAGAACTGGGGCTTTGCGCCTCAGCCGCTCACCTACGGTGCATGGACCGCGCCGGGCGCAATCCCGCGCAACATCGACCCCACCGACGCAGGCTACAGCCGCAAGATCGAGTTGTGGAAGAAGCTGCCGCTGCCGCTCGCCAACACGCTGGGGCCGTGGATCGCGCGCGGGCTGGCGTGATGGGCGGCATTTTGTTCCTCGCCCACCGGGTGCCGTTCCCGCCCGACCGGGGCGACCGCATCCGCGCGCATCACCTGCTGGCGGCGCTGGCTCGGGTAGGCCTGGTGCATGTCGGCTGCTTCACCGATGGCGAGAGCGATGAGGCGAGGGCGGCGCTGGCTGACTACGCCGCCAGCCACTGCATCGCTGCGCGCACCAAGCCCCTGCCGCTGGCCGGGATCGAGGCGGTGCTGGCGGGCAAGCCGGTGAGCCTCACCGCATTCCACAGCCGCAGGCTGGCTTCATGGGTGCAGGACACCATCGCTGCGCAAGATATCGACGCCATCGTCGTCTTCTCCGGGCAGATGGGGCAATACATCCCCGACAGCTTCACCGGTCGCGTGGTGATCGACCTGTGCGACGTCGATAGCGCCAAGTTTGAAGGCTACGCCGCGGCAGGTGAGCGCGTCTGGATCAACGCCCGCGAGGCGCGGTTGCTGTCACGCGAGGAAGAACGGCTCGGTCGCCGTGCCGACGCGACGATCCTGATCTCCAAGGCGGAAGCCGCGCTTTATCGCAGTCGCCTTTCGGACCCGGCGGGCATCAACGTCGAGGTGATTGGCAACGGTATCGATGCAGGTTTCTTCGACCCCGCCACGTCTGTGCCGCACCCGGAGATGGCGCACCGCAAGGGCCCGCATTTCGTCTTCACCGGGCAGATGGACTACCGCCCCAACGAACAAGCCGCACTGTGGGTGATCGAAAGCCTGGTTCCCGTCCTGCGCGCACGGTTGCCCGAGGCAATGTTCCACGTCGTTGGCCGCAATCCGACCGCCAAGCTAATGGCGCATCACGGCTCGCCCGGTGTCCATGTCTGGGGCGAGGTGCCTGATGTTCGCCCGTTCCTCGCCGCCGCCGACGCCGTGCTCGCCCCGCTGCTGATCGCCCGCGGAGTGCAAAACAAGGTGCTCGAAGCGATGGCGATGGCAAAGCCTGTAGTGCTGACGCACGAGGCGGCGACGGGGATCGCCGCCGACGACAGCGAGCATTGGCTGGTCTGCCCGCCCGATCCGGTCCAGATGGCGGCCCGCATCGAGTTCCTGCTTTCGGACAGCGAGGCTGCTGCCCGCATCGGCGCGGCCGCGCGGCGTTTCGTGCTTGATCGCCACGATTGGGAGGCGATGCTGTCCCCGCTGGCGCGTCTGCTCGGCAGGGACACAGGAGGCCAGCGCCATGCCGCCTGAGGCCGCCGTCCTGTCCCCGGCGCACACCGCGCGCCTACCTGTAGCGTGGCGCGCTCCATTGGCGGCGCTCGGCCTGTCGGTGCTGGCGCTGGTCGGCGTCACTGCGGGGAGCTGGGGCGCGATGCTGCACCAGTGGTGGAACATCGACACCTATAATCACCTCTTGCTTGTGCCCTTCATCATCGGCTGGCTGGTGGCGCTGAAAAAGCACGACCTTGCCGCAATCGCACCGCAGCCGTTCCGGCCGGGGCTTGTCGCCGTCGCTGCTGCTCTTGGCCTGTGGTGCGCGGGAGAGACGCAGGGTATCAACATCGTCGCCCAAGCGGGCGCGGTTGGCGCGGTGCAGGCGGCGGTCGTCGCGGTGCTTGGCCTGCGCGCCAGCTTGGTGCTCGCGCTCCCGATCGCCTTTGCCGCGTTCGTGGTGCCCTTCGGCGACGAGATCATCCCGCCGCTGCAGGCCATCACCGCTGAAATCGCCATCGCGCTTACACATGCGAGCGGCGTTGCGGCGCGGATCGAGGGGATCCACATCCACACCCCCGCAGGCCTGTTCATCGTTGCCGAGGCGTGTGCGGGCACAAAGTTCCTGATCGCGATGGTGACGCTGGGCGTGCTGGTCTGCGCTACGCGCTTCGAGCGCTGGACCACGCGAGCCGCGTTCATGGCCGCCTGCCTCGTCGTGCCCGTCCTTGCCAACGGCGTGCGGGCCTGGGCGACGATCTATGTCGCGCAGTTCATCGGGGCCGAGAAAGCCACCGGCTTTGACCACATCGTCTATGGCTGGGTGTTCTTCGGACTCGTCATCGCCGTGCTGCTCGGCGCGGCTTGGCGCTTCGTCGAGCGTGAGCCGGAGACCTATGGCTGGCCGCTCGCCGCGATCGAGGCATGGGGCTGGGTCACCCGCGCCGAGACCTATCGCCTTGCGCCGATAAGCGCCGCCCTTGCGATTGTCGCGCTTGCGGGCGTTGCCGCGCCGGCTGCGCTGCTCTAGGCGCAAACACAATGTGCGCAATTGCCGGGATATTCCATGCCGAAACGCCAAAGCCGGTCGATCCGGCGCGGGTGGTGCGCATGTGCGACGCGCTGGCGCACCGCGGCCCTGATGGCGCCGGCGTGTGGACCGATCACGGGGTAGGCCTGGGCCACCGCCGCCTGTCGATCATCGACCTTGCAGGCTCTCCCCAGCCGATGCACGCCGCTGATGGCCGCGCAGTGATCGTCTTTAACGGCGAGATCTACAATTTCCGCGAACTGCGCCGCGAGCTGGAACAGGCGGGCTTCAACTTCCGCACCTCGGGCGATACCGAAGTGATCCTTGCCGCATGGCAGCGCTGGGGGCCGGACTGCCTTGCGCGGCTCGACGGGATGTTCGCTTTCGCGCTGTTCGATCTGGACAAGCGCCAGCTGTTCCTTGCCCGCGACCGCTTCGGGGTGAAACCGCTGTTCCTCGCGCATCTGTCGGACGGCAGCATCGCCTTTGCATCGGAACTGAAGGGGCTTCTGGCGCACCCGCAACTGCGCCGCCGCGTCAATCCGCAGGCGGTCGAGGCCTATATGGCCTGGGGCTATGTGCCTGACACCCATTCGATTTTGGCCGGGGTGGAGAAGCTGCCTGCGGGGCACTTCTGGCTGATGGAGCAGGGCCGTGCGCCCGGGCGTCCGCAGCGGTGGTGGGACATCGACTTCACGCAGCGTGAGCGCGGCAACGAGGCCGATCTGTCGGCGCAGCTCGTCCACCTGCTGCGCGATGCCGTGCGCTCGCGGATGGTCGCCGATGTGCCCTTGGGCGCGTTCCTGTCGGGCGGAGTCGACAGCTCTGGCGTGGTCGCGCTGATGAGCGAGGCATCGAGCAACCCCGTCCAGACGTGCTCGATCGGTTTCGACGTCGCGGCCTATGACGAGACCGGCTACGCGCGCCAGGTTGCCGCGAAGTTCGGCGCGGATCACGCCGAGCGGATCGTTGCCACCAATGATTTTGCCGCCATCGACACGCTTGCCGCGATGTTTGACGAGCCCTTCGCTGACGCCTCGGCGTTGCCCACATGGCGGGTGTGCCAGCTGGCGCGCGAGCGAGTGACCGTGGCGCTGACGGGCGACGGGGCAGACGAGGCGTTCGGCGGATATCGCCGTCAGGTGTTCCACCACCACGAGGAGCGGGCGCGCGCGGTGCTGCCTGCGGGCCTTCGTGCGCCGCTGTTTGGCGCCTTGGGCCGCGCATGGCCCAAGGCCGACTGGGCGCCGCGTCCGCTGCGCGCCAAGGCGACGCTGCTGGCCCTCGCGGAGTCCGGCGAGGAGGGCTACGCGCGTGCGCTATCGGTGACGCTGCCGGGCGCGCGCCATGCGCTTTATTCGGAAGGTTTCGCCGCCAGCCTCGACGGATTCCGCGCTGAGGACGAGTTGATCGCGCTGATGCGCGCCGCGCCGGGCCGCTCGGGCCTCGACCGCGCGCAGTATGCCGATTTGATGTTCTGGATGCCCGGCGACATCCTCACCAAGGTCGACCGCACCAGTATGGCGGTGAGCCTTGAGGCGCGCGAGCCGCTGCTCGACCACCGCTTGGTCGAATTCGCGGCGCGTCTGCCCGAAGCGATGCGCGTGAAGGGATCGACGGGCAAATACCTGCTGAAGAAGTCGCTCGAACGCTACCTGCCCAGCGAAATACTTTACCGGCCCAAGCAGGGCTTCGTCACCCCGATTGCCGAATGGCTGCGCGGGCCGCTGGCGGGCGCGGCGCGCGGAATCGCGACCAGCGGCGGGCTGGCGCAGACCGGGTTCTTCCAGCCCAAGTCCATCGCCGGACTCGCCGAGGCGCATATCGCCGGCCGCGCCGACCATTCGCGCACGCTTTGGCAATTGCTGATGCTGGAGAAGTCGCTGACCCGGCTTGGCATTTCCGCCTAAATTTCGGTGCCGTGGCCGAGCGCCATGTAGTCGGCGCTCTGCATCTCGTTGAGGCGGCTTACCGTGCGCTCGAACTCGAAAGCCCCGTCGCCCGACTGGTAGAGATCTTCCGGCACCGCAGCGGCGGTGACGAACAGTTTCACGCGGTGCTCGTAGAGCGCGTCGATCAGCTTGGTAAAGCGGAGCGCTTCGTTGCGGTTCTCGGGGCCCATCTTGGGGATGCCGACGAGGATCACGGTGTGGAACGCCTGCGCGATGGCGAGGTAATCGGCTGCGCCCCGGTTTTCGCTGCACAGCTTCCTGAAGCTGAACACGCCCACACCCTTGCGGCTCTTGGGCACGTGCAACGTCCGCCCGCCGCCAAGGTCCAACGTGCCTGACGGAACATTGGCGGCATCTTCGGGAGCAAAGTCGGTGAGGCGGAAGAAAGCCTCGCGCACCTGTTCGGTTGCGGTATCGCCCAGCGGCGCGTGCCACATGGCAAGTCCGCCAATGCGGTCGAGCCGGTAGTCGGTCGGGCCGTTAAGGCTCAGCACGTCCATGCGGCTTTCGACCAGTTCGATAAAGGGCAGGAACAGCGAGCGGTTAAGCCCGTCCTTGTAAAGGTCGCGCGGGGGGCGGTTGGAGGTGGTGACGATCATTGTGCCCGCCTCCATCAGCGCGCTGAAAAACCGGCCCATGATCGCCGCGTCGGCGGTGTTGGTGACGACCATTTCGTCGAAGGCTAGGCAGCGCAGTTCGGAGGCCATACTCTGCGCGACCCCCATCAGCGGGTCCTGCCGCTCTGCCTTGCGGGCTTCGGCAATCCGGCGGTCGACTTCGAGCATGAAGGCGTGGAAGTGGACCCGCCGTTTAGCGGAGATGCCGAGCGTCTCGTGGAACAGGTCCATCAGCATCGACTTGCCGCGCCCGACGCCGCCCCAGATATAGAGGCCGCGAGGCGGCAAGGGCTTCTTGCCGAAAAGCTTGCCCAGCAGGCCGGTCGGCGGTGCCTCTGCCTCCAGAGTGTCCTGAAGCGCCGCCAGCCGCTCCGCCGCCGAGCGTTGATCGGGATCGGCGTGAAGCTCTCCGCTCGCGATCAGCGCATCGTAACGGGCAAGAAGACCAGCCACCGCGGATGCGTCAGCCGCGCGGCTGCATCTTGCGCACGATGCCGGAGAAGCTGGCGACGATATCGCTGTCCTGCTCGACCATGCCGCGCACAAACACCAGCTTGCCGGTTTCACGCACGATTTCAGTCACTGCGTCCATCGGCCGCGTGGGATCGCCGGCGCCCACGAACTGTGTGGAAAGCTCCAAGGTCACCGAAAGCCCCGCATTGCCGGTGCCGATCGTATGCATGGTGGTGAACAGCGAGATGTCGATCAGCGAGAGCGTGATCGCGCCGTGGATCATACCGGACAGGTTTTCATGATGGCGCTTCGGAAACATCCGCAGCCGCGCCCGAGGTCCATTTGGCCCATCCGCATCGACGCGGGTGATGAGCCTGCCCATCACCGCGCCGTTGAACAGCGTCGGATCCTTGAGATTCCAGTGCCGCCAGCCGGGATTGTCCGGGTCCGGCCCATGCTCGAAAACGTCGTCGGTCAGCGCCACCGGATCACATCACGCGTTCGGCGAGCATCTTCTTTGTCTCGGCGATCGCCTTGGCAGGGTTGAGGCCCTTGGGGCAGACGTTCGCGCAGTTCATGATGGTGTGGCAGCGGTAGAGGCGGAACGGGTCTTCCAGATCGTCGAGCCGCTCGCCGGTCATCTCGTCGCGGCTGTCTGCGAGCCAGCGATAGGCTTGAAGCAAGATCGCGGGGCCGAGGAACTTGTCGGAGTTCCACCAGTAGCTTGGGCACGCGGTCGAGCAGCAGGCGCACAAGATGCACTCGTACAACCCATCAAGCTGCTCGCGCTGCTCGGGCGATTGGAGGCGCTCCTTGCCCGAGGGCGTCGACGTGACGGTCTGGAGCCACGGACGGATCGAGGCGTATTGCGCGTAAAAGTGTGTGAAGTCCGGCACAAGGTCCTTGATCACGTCCATGTGCGGCAGCGGCGTGATGCGAATCTCGCCCTTGAGATCCTCCATCGCGGAGGTGCAGGCGAGCGCGTTCTTGCCGTTGATGTTCATCGAGCACGACCCGCAAATGCCTTCGCGGCACGAGCGGCGGAACGTCAGCGTCGGGTCGACCTCGTTCTTGATCTTGAACAATGCGTCTAGAACCATCGGCCCGCACTGGTCGAGATCGATCTCGAACTTGTCGTAGCGCGGGTTCTGGCCGCTGTCGGGATCATAACGGTAGATCTTGAACGCCTTCACGCGCCCGGCGCCGTCGGCCTTGTGCACTTGGCCCGTCGGGTTGATCTTGGAATTCTTGGGGAGAGTGAAGGTCGCCATTGCGTGATCCCGGTTTTGTGTTTGCCCTACTTAGCGGCATTGCCCGGTCACGCAAGCGCGCGCGGCCTTACAGTTGTTGCAGGGTTTCGCACACAGGTTGAAAGCGCCTCACGGTGCGGAACCAAGGCGTGCGCGGTGCGCTTGGACTTGCGATGACAATGCCAAAACAATCAGAGCAATTATCCCTTCCCTGGCCGCGCAGCGCAGCGGTGTTCGGGGCGAGCGGAGGGATCGGGCAGGCGCTGTGCGAAGGTCTAGCCGCGCGCGGCACCACGGTGATCCACGCCGGATCGCGGCGTGGGGAGGGGCCTGCGGGCGCGGGCATCATCCCCTTCGAGTTTGATCTAAAGAACGAATCCAGCATCGCAGCCGCCGCTGCAGCCATGAAGGACGATCCGCCCGAATGGGTGATCGTTACCTCCGGCGTGCTGACGTTGACTGACGGAAGGGGGCCAGAGCGCACTTATAGGCGGATCGAGGCGGAAACGATGGCCGAAGTCTTCGCGCTCAACACCATCGGCCCGGCGCTGGTCGCCAAGCATATGCTGGGGATCATGCCGCGCGGACGGCCGTTCACCTTCGCGGCGCTTTCGGCGCGGGTCGGGTCGATTTCCGATAACCGGCTCGGCGGGTGGCATTCCTACCGCGCGAGTAAGGCGGCGCTCAACATGCTGCTGAAGAACTTCGCGCTGGAGATGGCGCGCACCCATTCTGCGGGGTTGGTCGTGGGCTTGCACCCCGGGACGGTCGAAAGCGCGCTGTCGCAGCCGTTCCGGTCGGGTCTCGCCGATGGCCAGCTCACCGCGCCTCAAGATGCCGCAGCCAATCTGCTCGGCGTGTTGGCGGGGCTAACCCCGGCGCAATCGGGGCGGGTGTTCGACTTTCGGGGGGACGAAGTGCCGGCCTAGTCGGCGATGCCGACTGCAAAATGCGCCCAGACCGTCAGGAACGCCAGCACCGCAAGTAAAATTCCGCCGATCCGCCAGAACGGCGCGTCGAGCCAGTGCAAGGCGGCCTCGATCGCGCCGCACAGCAACGCGAGCATCAAGCCCATGGCCGCGAAGTCCTTGAGCCCCCACTTGACTTCATCGCTCATCACCGTCCCGAGCGCGGGGAAGGCGAACAGCATTGCTGCGCCGATCCACAGTCCGGAGTGGAACCGAAAGGCGGATTGGGGGGCGGTGCTGGTCGTCATTGTGGCATCCTCTGCGGCGCTGCGTTTTGCAATCTGCGCATAACGTGCCACGCTTGGCCGCGCGAGGATAGAGAGCTTGCAGGGAGTGTGACCGCCGTGGGACTGAGGAACTGGTACGAGGCGAACGTCATGCCGCGGCTCATCACCTGCGCATGTTCGCAGGGCCAGGTTATGAAGCGCCGCGCCGCCGTGGTACCGCTGGCCAGCGGCGACGTCTTCGAACTGGGCTGCGGGGGCGGGATCAATCACGCATTCTACGACCCTGCTGCGATCACATCCTATGCAGGGATCGACCCGCACGAAGGCCTGTTAGAAGCCGCCCGCGCCGCGGCCCGAACGCTGGCAAGGCATGGGGGCTGGGCGGCGGATCTAAGGCAAGGGCGGGGCGAGGCGATCCCCTTTGCCGACGCGAGCTTCGATTGCGTCGTGTGCACCTTCACGCTCTGCTCGGTCGATGATCCAACGCAGGTCATGCAGGAGATGCGCCGCATTCTGCGGCCCGGCGGCAAGGTGCTTTACCTCGAGCATGGCCGCGCGCCCGATCGCGCCGTTGTCAATTGGCAGGAGCGGATCGAGCCTGTCTGGAAGCGGCTAGCCGGCGGCTGCCACCTGACCCGGCCCATCTCCTCCGCACTGGCGGGCGCGGGCTTCGCCATTTCGCCGCTGGGTGAGGGCTACACGCCCAAAACGCCGCGGTTCGCCGGATGGATGGAGTGGGGGGTCGCCCGCAAGGCGCAATAGCAAAGGGCGGGAGAGGTTGCCCGCTCCCGCCCTTCGTATGTTTTCAGCCGTGAGGCCGCGGCTTACTCGCCGAAGGTGCGCTGCCACCAGCCGCGACGCGGCTTGCCGTCGGCTTCGCTAGGCGCGGCCTCCGCCGCCGGGGCGTCCGCCGCCGGAGCAGGTTCGCTAACCTCTGCGGTTTCCGCAGGCTCGACTTCGGCAACCTTGGCCTTGCGCGGCGCGCGCTTGCGCTTGGGCTTTTCGGCCGGTGCCTCTTCCTCCACCGCTGCCGCATCAGCAGCTTCGGCGGCGAGTTCCGGCGCGAGTTCGGCTGCCGCTTCCGGAGCGACCGGCTCGGCATCCTTCTTCTTGCGCGGTGCGCGGACGCGCTTGGGCTTGGCGGGCGGCGCTTCCTCGGGTTCGGGTGCAGCTTCCGCTTCGACAGCTGGTGCTTCGGCTTCGGCTGGGGCTTCGGCGGGGGCTTCAACGCCGGTCACCGCGTCGCTGTCATCCTCGTCTTCGGCGCCCCGCGTACCTTCCTCGGCACTGTCATCCGAGCGACGCTTGCGACCGCGACCACCACGACGACGACGCTTTTTCGGTCGTCCTTCGCTATCGAGACCGCTGTCTTCGCCGGTGTCGCGAGCCGACGTTTCGCCGCTCTCTTCCCCGTCGTTGTCCCCTTCATTATTGGCGTCATTGTTGGCGTCGTTGTCGCTCTCGTTGTCGACTTCGGCGCCGTCCTCGGCATATTCGCCTTCGGCACCGTCTTCGCGTTCACGGCTGCGACCACGGCCGCCGCGCCGGCGGCGGCGCTTCTTTGTGCGACCGTCATCGTCGGTCTCGGCGCTCTCGGAACGCTCGCCGCGGGGCTGACGGGGCTCGCGCCGGTCGGTGTCGGCCTCAGCCTCTTCCTCGGCGAAGTCTTCCTCATCCTCTTCGGGGAGGTCGTCGTCTTCATCGTCGATGATCGGTTCGAATCGGGGCGCTGCGACCGGGCGCGGGCCGGAGCTCGAGACGCCCATCTTCGCGCCTTCGTCCTCGCCCTCGGGCACGACTTCGACACTGACGCCGTAGCGGTGCTCGATCTCGACGAGATCGCCGCGCTTTTCATTGAGAAGGTAGATCGCCGCCTCGGTGCTCGCGGCAAGGCGGATCAGCGTGCCCTTGCCCTTGGCCGCCTCGTCCTCGATCAGGCGCAGCGCGGAGAGCCCCGCAGAAGAGGCGGTGCGCACGAGGCCGGTGCCGTCGCAATGCGGGCACGAACGGGTGGTCGCTTCGAGCACGCCGGTGCGCAGGCGCTGGCGGCTCATTTCCATCAGTCCGAACGAGCTGATCCGGCCAACCTGGATGCGCGCGCGGTCGTTCTTCAGCGCGTCCTTCATCGCCTTTTCGACTTTGCGGACGTTGCCCGAATACTCCATGTCGATGAAGTCGATCACAACGAGGCCGGCCATGTCGCGCAGCCGCAACTGGCGGGCGATCTCCTTGGCGGCTTCAAGGTTGGTGTGAAGAGCGGTCGCCTCGATCCCGTGCTCCTTGGTGGAGCGGCCTGAGTTGATGTCGATCGACACCAGCGCCTCGGTCGGATTGATGATCAGGTAGCCGCCGGACTTCAGCTGCACCATCGGATCATACATCGCGCGCAGCTGATCTTCGGCGCCATAGCGCTGGAACAGCGGGACCGGATCGGAATAGGCCTTCACCCGCCGTGCGTGGCTGGGCATCAGCATCTTCATGAAGGCCTTGGCCGACTTGTAGCCTTCCTCGCCCTCGACGACGACTTCCTCGATTTCCTTGTTGTAGATGTCGCGGATCGCGCGCTTGATAAGGTCACTGTCCGAATGGATCAGCGCCGGCGCCGACGAGGCGAGGGTCTTCTCGCGGATCTCGTCCCAGACGCGGGCGAGGTAATCGAAGTCACGCTTGATCTCGGGCTTGGTGCGGCTCATGCCCGCAGTGCGCACGATCAGGCCCATCGACTTGGGCAGCTTGAGATCGGAGACCATGTCTTTCAAGCGCTTGCGATCGCTGGTCGAGCTGATCTTGCGGCTGATCCCGCCGCCGCTGGAGCTGTTGGGCATCAGCACGGTGTAACGGCCAGCAAGGCTCAAATAGGATGTGAGCGCCGCGCCCTTGTTGCCGCGTTCTTCCTTGACGACCTGGACAAGCAGCACCTGGCGGCGCTGGATGACGTCCTGGATCTTGTAGCGGCGGCGCAGCGCCATGCGCTTGGCACGCACTTCGTCGACCTGCTTGGCGCGGCTGCGGCCGCCCTTGCTGTTGGCGCCATCATCGCCGCCCTTGCTGCCTTGACGGCGGCGGCCACGGCGATCGCGGCCGCGATCCTGTTCGGATTCTTCGGTGGCTTCTTCGCCGCGTTGGTCATCGTCGGCGTTATCGTCGTCCGAGCCTTCGTCGTCCGAGCCATCATCGGCCTCCGCATCTTCAGAAGACGCGCCGCCTTCGAAGGTGGCGACGTCATCCTTGTCGGAGGTGTCAACTTCCTCGACGCCGTTTTCGGCAAAGTCTTCGGCAAGGGATCCGCCGCTGTCGTCCTCGGCGTCGTATTCTTCGCCGGGCGAGATGCCCTCGTCCTCTTCCTCGGCGCGCAGACGATCTTCTTCCTCGGCGGCCTCGGCTTCTTCAGCCAGCAGGGCGTCGCGGTCAGCCTTGGGGATCTGGTAGTAGTCGGGATGGATTTCGCTGAAGGCAAGGAAGCCGTGGCGGTTGCCGCCGAAGTCGACGAAAGCTGCCTGCAGCGAAGGTTCGACCCGGGTTACCTTGGCAAGATAGATATTGCCTTTGATCTGCTTGTGTTCGGCAGATTCAAAATCGAATTCCTCAATCCGGTTGCCTTGCACGACCGCTACCCGGGTTTCTTCCGGGTGGCGCGCGTCGATGAGCATGCGCGTTGACATTAAATAGTCTCCATGCGCCCGACCTTGCCCGCTTGAGCGGGTGTAGGGGGCGCGCATATTGTGGGAAACCGGCGTGGCCAAAGGCCGTGCCGGAAGGGATGATCGCGCTGTGGCCGCTAAGGCCGCTCAGCGCGAAGCTCGTGTCTGCAACGACGGATGTGCGGCAGGCTGCCGCTTCTTGACCCGCAACGGCACGCACGCGTTGGTCACGCATTGTGCTCGTTTGGCGGGAAAAACATTCTGTCACTGCATCAACCTGTATTAGGCCGGGGCGCGGAAAAAATGATGCCCCGGCGCAAGAGGCGGGCAAGTGCGGCGCGCAGCGCGCCTACAAGCATCCTCTACGACAGTGTCGCTAGCACTGTGGGGCAAACCCCGCAACTCTATTGCGCTTGCTGCGGGCATCACCGTAAGCGCTTCCACATTATGAGCTTTCGCACCCTGTTCCTGATCGTGCTGCTGGTGCCGCTTGCACTGCTTGGCGGGGCGCGGCTGCTGGGACGGGAGATCCCCGTGTCGTTCTGGGCGCGCGACTATGTGCTGCGCTTCGCGGTGACTGGCAATAAAGCGCCTAAGCTCGAGCTGCCGCCGGTTGCCGGCCCCGACGATCCGACGCGCCCGCTGGTGGTGATCGACGCCGGACACGGCGGCCGCGATCCCGGCGCGATCGGCACCGATCCCGAAGGGCGGCGGGTCGAGGAGAAGGACATCACCCTCGCGCTCGCGCTCGCCTTGCGCGACGAGCTTCTGCGCGGGGGCGGCGTCCGCGTCGCGCTGACCCGTTCCGACGACCGCATCGTCCCGCTCCCCTACCGCCCCGAAATCGCCCGCCGGCTCGAGGCGGACCTGTTCGTCTCGATCCACGCGGACTCCGCTGGCAAGCGCGAGGAGGTGAGCGGGGCGAGTATCTACACTCTTTCTAACGGGGCTTCGAGCGAGGCGGCGGCACGTTTTGCCGCGCGCGAGAACGATGCCGACCGGTTGAACGGCATCACCATCGACGGGCAAAGCGCCGCGGTGAGCACGATCCTCGTCGAGCTCTCGCAGCAGCGCACTCAGGAAGACGCGCTCGCCTTTGCCGGCCTGGTGCTGCGCGAGGGCGAAAGAACGCTGGCGTTCGTGCCCCAGCCGCGCCGCGCCGCCGCGCTCGCGGTGCTGCGCGCGCCCGACGTGCCCTCGGTGCTGTTCGAGAGCGGTTTTGTCACCAACCTTACCGACCGCGCGCGGCTGACTACGCGCGAGGGCCGCGCGCAGTATGCTGGCGTCCTTGCCCGCGCCATCCGCATCCATTTCGCGCGCCGCAGCGAGGTCGAGGCCAGCAGTCAATAGCTGGCAAAAGCGGCTAGCTTTCGCCGAGCCTCGCGTGCTAGTTGCGCCCCCTTCATGACCGAGACGATCCCGCCTTCCGACCGGCAATCCAACTTGGCCTATTTCCGCTATCGTGCGAACCGCGATCTTGGCGGCGCGCTGGCGTGGTTCCGTGCGCGGTGGCGGGCAAGCCGCCTTTTCAAGCTGGTCGCGATCGGCTTTGGCTTGTTCCTCGCGGTGTGGATTGCTCTGTTCGTTTGGCTCGCCAGCGGCCTGCCCGAGGCCGAGGCGCTGCTCACCTACGAAACGCCGCTGCCGACCGTCGTGCGCGGCATCGATGGCGAGATCGTCCACTCTTACGCCCGTGAGCGGCGCGTCCAGCTGCAATATGCCGATTTCCCGCAGAAGCTGATCGAATCCTATCTCGCGGCCGAAGACAAAACGTTCTTCAGCCATGGCGGCGTCGATTTCCTCGGCACCGCCAATGCGGTGTTCGACTATGCGACCAAGTTCGGATCGGGCGAGCGCGCGGTGGGCGGATCGACCATCACCCAGCAGGTCGCCAAAAACCTGCTGCTCGGCGACGAGTACTCGGTGAGCCGCAAGCTGAAGGAGATGATCCTCGCAGGGCGCATCGAGCAGGTGCTGACCAAGCAGGAAATCCTCGAGCTATACCTCAACGAGATCCCACTCGGACGCCGGTCCTTCGGGGTGCAGGCGGCAGCGCGTGCCTATTTCGACAAGGACGTCGACAAGCTCGAGCTGCACGAGATGGCCTTCCTCGCGATCCTCCCCAAGGCGCCCGAACGCTATGGCCGCAAGGGGCTGGAGGCCGCCGCATTCGACCGGCGCAATTTCGTGCTTTCCCAGATGGAGGTGAACGGCTTCATCACCGGATCCGAGCGGCGCGCGGCGGCCGCCCAGCCGCTCGGCCTCGTCACCCAGCGCCGCGAGCGAAGCGTCGATGCCGGCTACTTCCTCGAGGAGGTCCGCCGCGAGCTTATCGAGCGCTTCGGCGAGACTGCCGAAAAGGGCCCTAACTCGGTCTATGCCGGGGGACTGTGGGTTCGCACGAGCCTCGATCCGCAGATCCAGCTCGCCGCGCGCGACGCGCTGCGCGAGGGCCTGCTGCGTTACCAAGGCGGGCGCGCCTGGAAGGGGCCGATTGCCACGCTCGACATCGAGGACGGCAAGTGGGCGAGCCGCCTGCAGTCCTCGCCGCTCGGGATCAGCTATAAGGACTGGCGCATCGGCGTCGTCACCCAGCGCAGCGGCGGCAATGCGCGGATCGGGTTCGCCGACGGCAACGAGGCGCCGCTCGGCAATCTTCCCGACGGAATCAAGGCGGGCGATGTAATCGCCGCAAATCCCTTGGGCAATGGCTGGCAGGTGCGCACCATTCCCGAGGCGCAGGGCGCGCTGGTGGTCGAGCAGACGCAGTCTGGGCGGGTGATCGCGATGCAGGGCGGCTTCGACAATCGCCTTTCGGACTTCAACCGTGCGACGCAGGCGAAGCGCCAGCCGGGCTCGACCATCAAGCCCTTCGTCTATGCCGCCGGGCTCGACACCGGCATGACCCCCTCGACCCAGATCGACAATTCGCGCTTCTGCTTCTTCCAGGGCGCAGGGCTGGGCGAGAAGTGCATCCGCGGCGGGCGCGGCGTGGGCGGGCAGCACCCGATGCGCTACGGCCTCGAGCAGTCGCAGAACATCATGACCGTGCAGATCGGCATGACGGCGGGGATGAACAATGTCGTCAAGGAGATCGAGAAGGTAGGGATCGGCAAGTTTCCGGCCTATCCCTCGACCGCGCTTGGTGCCGGCGAGACGACGCTGGTGAAGATGGTCGCGGCCTATGGCGCGCTTGCCAACCACGGGCGCATCAATCCGCCGACGGTGATCGACTATGTGCAGGATCGCCGCGGCAAGGTGTTGTGGCGCGCCGACAACCGCGACTGCCGGGCCTGCAACATGCCTAAATGGGATGGCAAGGCGATGCCGCGCTTCGGGGTCAAGGGCACGCAGGCGATGGACGCGCGCACCGCCTTCCAGGTGATGAACATGCTGCGCGGCGCGGTCAGCCGCGGAACCGCGACGGTGCTCAATTCCCTGAACCTGCCGTTGTTCGGCAAGACCGGGACGACCACCGGCCCGAAGGATGTGTGGTTCATTGGCGGCACCCAACAGATGATCGCGGGCGCTTACGTAGGCTTCGACCAGCCGCGCGACATGGGCGATTATGCTTACGGCGGCACGATTTCAGCCCCGATCGTCAAGAGCCTGATCGAAAAGACCAAGGCCAAGTGGTCCGATCTTCCCCCCGTCGCCCCCTCTGGCGTGCGGATGGTGCGGGTCGACCGCCGCTCGGGCAAGCGGGTGTTTGAAGGCTGGCCGACCGACGATCCCAAGTCGGCGATCATCTGGGAGGCCTTCAAGCCCGACACCGAGCCAGAGCGCTACACCCGGCAGGACGCCATCGCCGCCAAGCGCAATGAGATCATTGCGCTGATCCGCGCTGGACGTCAGAGCGCCGAGAGCGCAGTCGTCGATACGCCGACCCGCGGTGTCGACTATCTCGACGAGGGCGGCATTGACTGACCGATTCACCATTGCGCGCCGGAACCCTTCGCGGGGCTGGCGGGTTGGAGAAAGCATGAACCGTAACCGCACCGCCGCTTTCGCGGCCTTCGCCCTCGTCGGCCTTTCCGCCGTCGCCATGACCTCCGCTTCGGCCGAACTACCCAAGGGCGCCAAGGCGCCCGGCTTCACGACCCGTGCGGCGCTTGCCGGAAACGAGTTCGGCTTCGCCCTGCGCGCCGCGCTCGCGAAGGGGCCTGTCGTGCTCTACTTCTACCCCAAGGCCTTTACCTCGGGGTGCACGCTTGAAGCGAACGCCTTTGCCGACGCCATGCCGCAGTTCAAGGCGGCGGGCGCGAGCGTGATCGGCATGTCGGGTGACGACATCGAAACGCTCAAGAAGTTCAGCCGAGAGGAGTGCCGCGACGCCTTCCCGGTGGGCGTGTCGACCGATAAGATAAGTGCCGCCTATGAGGTGAAGATGGGCAATGGCACCATGACGACCCGTACCTCTTACGTGATCGCGCAGGATGGCCGGATCGTGGCGGTACACTCCAACCCGGACTACAAGGACCATGTGGCCCAGACCCTGGCAGCAGTGCGCGCGCTGAAGAAGAAGTAGGGCTGGCAAGGGGCGCGGTGACCGCTTTACAATCGCGCCGCCGACGCTAAGCGGTGCGGCCTCATCACGCTTACTCGTCGCGAAGGATAGACCATGCGGGCCGAGGCCCAGTCCTACATCAACCGGATCGAGGCGGCGCTGGCGCTTGTGCGCTTGTCGCTCGACTGGGAGCGCGCGCTTCGTCGGCTGCAGGAGCTGAACGCGCGGGTGCAGGACCCGACCCTCTGGGATAATCCCAAGCAGGCGCAGGCGATCAGCCGGGAGCAAAAGACGCTCGAGACGGCGGTCAACACAGTCAACGAGATCGCCGCCGAGATGGCCGACGCCATCGAGTTCGTCGAAATGGGCGAGGCCGAGGGCGAGGAAACGATCGTCGATGACGGTCTGCGCACGCTCGAACGCCTTGCCGACCGGGCCGATGCCGACAAGGTTCAGGCGTTGCTTTCGGGCGAGGTCGACGGCAACGACACCTATCTCGAAATCCACGCCGGCGCGGGCGGGACCGAAAGCCAGGACTGGGCCGAGATGCTATTCCGCATGTACGGCCGCTGGGCCGAGCGGCGCGGCTTCAAGGTCGAGACGGTCGAGTATCAGTCGGGCGAGCAGGCCGGGATCAAGTCAGCGACGCTGCTCATCAAGGGCGACGGCGCCTATGGCTATGCCAAGACCGAAAGCGGCGTCCACCGCCTCGTCCGCATCAGCCCCTACGACAGCGCGGCGCGCCGCCACACCAGCTTCTCGAGCGTCTGGGTTTACCCGGTGATCGACGACACCTTCGAAATCGACATCAACCCGGCCGACCTCAAGATCGACACCTACCGTGCCTCCGGCGCGGGCGGCCAGCACGTCAACACCACGGATTCGGCGGTGCGCATTACGCACCAGCCGTCCGGGATTGTCGTCGCCAGTCAACAGGACCGCAGCCAGCACAAGAACCGCGACATTGCGATGAACATGCTCAAGGCGCGGCTCTACGAAGCCGAGATGCGGGCCCGCGAAGAAGTCGCCAGCGCCGAGCATTCGGCCAAAAGCGACATCGGCTGGGGCCACCAGATCCGCTCTTACGTGTTGCAGCCCTATCAGATGGTCAAGGACCTGCGCACCGGGGTGGTCTCGACCTCGCCCGACGCAGTGCTTGACGGGGCGATCGATCCCTTCATCTCGGCCGCGCTCGCTCAGCGGGTGACGGGCGAGAAGGTCGAGATCGAGGACGTGGAGTAAGCCCGATGACAGCGGGGCGCGCGCTACTGGTGGGTTTGGCTGCGGGCGGCGCGGTACTGCTTGCCGGCTGCGACGGCCTTTCTCCTGTCACCGCCAAGCGCCCCGATAGCGCCGTGGCCTTTCCCGCGCCCGACCGTGCGGTCGCGCAGGTGGTCTCCAACCAGTTTTCCAACGAGGATGCCCGCGACGAGCGGGGCGAGGCCAAAGTCGTGATGGACCTTGCTGATATGCGTCCCGGCATGACCGTCGCCGACATCGGCGCGGGCGAGGGTTATTACACCGTGCGCCTCGCCGAGCGGGTCGGGGCCGATGGCCGCGTGCTGGCGCAGGACATCAGCCGCGAGGCGCTGGACCGGCTCGGCCGCCGGGTCGAGCGCGAGCGGCTCGAGAACATCTCGATCAAGCTGGGCGGCACCGACAATCCGCAGCTCCCCGCAGACAGCTTCGACCGGATCTTCATGGTGCACATGTACCACGAGGTGACCGAGCCTTACGCGTTCCTCTGGAACATGTGGCCTGCGCTGGGTGCCGGCGGTCAGATCGTCGTCGTGGAAAGCGAAAGCCGCGTCGGCAGCCACGGCCTTCCGCACACGCTTTTGTTCTGCGAGTTCGAGGCTGTGGGCTACGTGCTCGTCGAGTATACGGAAAGGCCTGATATCAAGGGCTATTTCGCCCGCTTCCAGCGTGGCCCGGCGAGGACCGAGCCAGCCAGTATCAAGCCCTGTAACGCAGGCTGAAAGGCTCCTGCCCCATGAGGTTGCGGCGCAAAGCGGCGCGCACTATGTCAAGATTGTCAAACACCGCGCCCAAGAAGGCGCAGAGGAGACTATTCGTTGTTCAAGGGATTGAGTCCGATCGTCTATGGCGGTCGTGAGGTTTGGCCGCTTGTTGAAGGCGGCAAAGGTGTATCGGCAACCAACCACGCGAGTTCCGGCGCATGGGCGGCGGCCGGCGGGATCGGTACGGTCAGCGCAGTCAACGCCGACAGCTATGATGCCGACGGCAATCCCGTCCCCCAGATCTATCTCGGTGCCACGCGCGCCGAGCGCCACCAGGAGCTGATCCGTTACGCCATCGACGGCGCGACCACGCAGGTCCAGAAGGCCCACGAGATGGCGAACGGGCATGGCGCAATCAACATCAACGTGCTGTGGGAAATGGGCGGGGCGCAAGCCGTTCTCGAAGGCGTGCTGGAGAACACTCGCGGTCTCGTCTCCGGCGTCACCTGCGGGGCGGGGATGCCTTACAAGCTTGCTGAGATCGCCGCGCGCTTCAACGTCAGCTACCTGCCGATCGTCAGTTCGGGCCGCGCCTTCCGCGCGCTGTGGAAGCGCAGCTACCACAAGGTTCCCGACCTGATGGCGGCGGTGGTCTACGAGGATCCGTGGCTCGCCGGCGGCCATAACGGCCTCTCCAATGCCGAAGACCCGACCAAGCCCGAAGACCCGTTCCCGCGCGTCAAGGTGCTGCGCGACATGATGCGAGCCGAGGGCGTCTCGGACGATGTGCCGATCGTGATGGCGGGCGGCGTCTGGTACCTGCGCGAATGGAACGACTGGATCGACAATCCCGAACTCGGCAAGATCGCCTTCCAGTTCGGCACGCGCCCCTTGCTGACCCGCGAAAGCCCGATCCCGCAGATCTGGAAGGACATGCTGCGCAACGTCGAGCCCGGCGACGTGCTGCTCCACAAGTTTTCGCCGACCGGCTTCTACTCGAGCGCGGTCAAGACCCCGTTCCTCTACGACCTGATGCACCGTTCGGAGCGCCAGGTTCCGTTCTTCAAACGCGGCGAGGAAGAGGGCACGGTCCAGCTCGGTGAAGACGGCAAGGCGCGCAGCTTCTGGGTGCGGCCCGAGGACAAGTCCAAAGCCGAAATGTGGATGCGCGCCGGGCATAGCGAACCGCTCAAGACGCCAGACAACACCATCGTCTTCGTGAGCCCGGACTCGCGCGAGGTGATCCGCAAGGACCAACAGGAATGCATGGGCTGCCTCTCGCACTGCGGCTTCTCGGCGTGGAAGGACCACGACGACCACTCCACCGGGCGCTTGGCCGATCCGCGCAGCTTCTGCATCCAGAAGACCCTGCAGGACATCGCGCACGGCGGCGATCCCGACAACAACCTCGCCTTCGCGGGCCACTCGGCCTACCGTTTCAAGACCGATCCGTTCTACTCGAACGGCTACACGCCGGGCGTGGGTGAGTTGGTCGAGCGGATTTTGACGGGCGATTGATCGTGCGCGGGCGGTGCGCGGGGTGATTTACCCCCGCACCAGCGCCGTCAATACTTGGTCTGGCGGCCTGTGCCCGTCGGCCCACATGCGGATGTTGGCGATCACCTTGTGCCCCGAATCTTCGCGGCCCTCGGCAGTCGCGCTGCCGATGTGGGGTAGGGTCATCACGTTGGGGTGGGCGATCAGGCGCGGATCGACGTGGGGCTCGTCGGGATAGACGTCGAGACCCGCGCCCGCGAGGTGGCCGGACTCCAGTGCCGCGATCAGCGCCTCCTGATCGATCAACTCGCCGCGGGCCGTGTTCACAATGCTGCTGCCGGGCTTCATCAGCGCGATCCGGCGCGCGTCGATGAGGTGGCGGGTTTCCTCGGTGAGCGGGCAGTGGAGGGTGAGGATGTCGGCCTCGGCCATCAGCGCGTCAATGTCCGCAACGTGGCGCGCGCCGAGCATCCGCTCGAGCGCTTCGGGCAGGCGCTTGCGGCTGTAATAGGCGATTTCGAGCCCGAAGGCGCGGGCGCGGTGGGCGACGGCCTGTCCGATGCGCCCCATGCCGACGATGCCGAGCACCTTGCCTGCCAGCTTCCTGCCGAGCAGCCCCGAGGGTGCCCATCCGGTCCACTCGCCGCGGCGCACGAGTGCAGTGCCTTCGCGAATCCGGCGCGGCACGCCGATAATCCCGGCCATTGCGAGGTCTGCGGTGTCGTCGGTGAAGACGCCGGGGGTGTTGGTGACGATGATCTTGCGGCCCGCGGCAGCGGCGAGGCCGATATGCTCGGTCCCCGCGCCGAAATTGGCGATCAGGCCGAGCCGCTCGCCTGCGCCCGCGATCAGATCGGCATCGATACGGTCGGTGACGGTCGGTACCAGCACATCGCAGTCCTGCATCGCGGCGGCGAGCTGATCGCGGGTGAGCGGCACGTCTTCCTCGTTCAGCACCACATCGAACAGCTCGCGCAGCCGTGCCTCGACCTCCGGCATCAGGTGGCGGGTGACGATCACGCGCGGTGCATGGGTGAGCGGGCGAGGGGGGCGCTGGGTCATGACCCGAGGGCTAAAGCCTCAGGGGCTTTGCGGTCAAGGTGCGATCCGGCAGGACGGCCTTGAATCCGCAAGCGCGAAGGGGCTATCGCAGACAGTATGGGATTCCGTTTCATTTCCACGCTCGGCCTTGCGCTGCTGTTGGCCGCCGCTTTCGTGCTCGCCCCGCTCCGGGCGCAGGACCGGATGCTCCCCTACTGGGCGGCGCTGCGCTACGACAAGGTCAACATGCGCGTCGGGCCGAGCAACGAGTATCCCGTTGCGTGGGTCTATCTGCGCAAAGGCCTGCCGGTGAAGGTGGTGCGTATCCGCGAGGGTTGGCGACTTGTCGAGGACAACGAGGGCATGCAGGGGTGGATCGCCGCCAGCCAGCTCGATCCTGCGCGCGGCGGTCTGGTGATCGGCAGCGGCCTTGCTGAGGTGCGCGCGGGGCCGGCCAACACAAGCGCGATCAATTGGCGCGCCGAGCCGGGCGTGGTCACCCGCCTCAAGGCCTGCCGCGAGGGTTGGTGCGGGGTCGATATCGCGGGCCGCAAGGGCTTCATCAGCGCCGCACGCCTGTGGGGATCGGAAGCGTTGGCGGGCGACGAATAGCGCCCGCCGCGCGGCCGATTAAACCAGTTCGACCGCCACTGCCGTCGCTTCCCCGCCGCCGATGCACAGGCTCGCGACGCCGCGGGTCTTGCCCTGCTGCTTGAGCGCATTGATCAGCGTCACCACGATCCGCGCGCCGCTCGCCCCGATGGGGTGGCCCAAGGCCGTGCCGCCGCCATTGACGTTGATCTTGTCGTGCGGGATGCCGAGATCGCGCATCGCAAACATGGCGACGCAGGCGAAGGCCTCGTTGACCTCGAACAGATCGACATCATCGACCCCCCAGCCAGCGCGGGCGAGCACCTTTTGTATCGCCGGGATCGGCGCGGTGGTGAACTGTGCCGGCGCCTGCGCGTGCGATGCGATGGCGACGACGCGGGCGACAGCGTGAAGCCCCTTGGCCGCCGCAACGCTGGCGCGGGTCAGGACGAGCGCGGCTGCACCGTCGGAAATCGAGCTCGAGGTCGCCGCGGTGATCGTCCCGTCCTTGGCGAAGGCGGGCTTCAATTGCGGGATCTTGTCCGGGCGGCCTTTACCGGGCGCCTCGTCATGCTCGACCACAACGTCACCCGCGCGGGTCACGACCGTCACCGGGACGACCTCGTCGGCAAAAGCGCCGCTGGCGATCGCGCGGTTGGCGCGGGCGAGCGATTCGATCGCGTAGGCGTCCATCTCCTCGCGGGTCATTTGATAGGCGTTGGCGGTGTCCTGCGCAAAAGTGCCCATCGCCCGGCCCGGCTCGTAGGCATCTTCCAGCCCGTCGAGGAACATGTGGTCGTAGGCCGTGTCGTGGCCCAGCCGCGCGCCCGAGCGGTGCTTCTTGAGGAGGTAGGGCGCGTTGGTCATGCTCTCCATGCCGCCCGCAACGACCACGTCGATGGTGCCGCTGGCGAGCGCCTCGGCGCCCATGATCAGCGTTTGCATCCCGCTGCCACACACCTTGTTGACGGTGGTCGCCTCTACCGAGAGCGGCAACCCTGCCTTGATCGCCGCCTGCCGCGCCGGGGCCTGGCCGAGCCCTGCGGGCAGCACGCAGCCCATGTAGGCGCGGTCGATATCCTCCACCGCGACGCCCGAGCGCTCAACCGCGGCCTTCAGCGCCACGGCGCCGAGATCGGTCGCGCTCACCTCCGACAAAGCGCCCTGCATCGCGCCCATCGGGGTGCGGGCGTAGGAGAGGATCACGATCGGATCGGCGGGGGAGAGCTGGGTCATGGCGAAATCCTTGGGAGATGAGTGAGATGACGAGCCGCGATGTAATCATGGTAGTGGCGCATGGCAATCGGGTGGCGCCTTGCGGCTTGCACCTGCGCCGGGTTTGGGCAAAGACGGTCGCAAATTGAAACGCATTACAGCCCGATTCATCTATATCCAAACGGAGAACGACATGGCCGACGACCGCCGCGATGAACTCGAAGCCCTGCTCGCCCGCCAGCGCGCCGCCTTCACCGCATCGCGCCCCGAGCCGATCTCGCAGCGCAAGGACCGCATCCGGCGCGCCATCGCGCTGGTCAAGGATCACGGCGAGGCATTCGCCAAGGCGATGAGCGCCGATTTCGGTAGCCGTTCGGTGCACCAGTCGATGCTGACCGACATCGCCGCCACTGTTGGTGCCGGCAACCACGCGCTCAAGCACATCGACAGTTGGGCCAAGCCCGAAAAGCGCAAAGTTCAGTTCCCGCTCGGGCTGCTGGGCGCCAAGGCCGAACTGCGCTTCGAGCCCAAGGGCGTGATCGGCATCCTGTCTCCGTGGAACTTCCCGTTGCAGCTCGCCTTCGGTCCGCTGATGCAGGTGCTCGCCGCAGGCAACCGGGCGATGATTAAGCCGTCGGAATTCACCGAGCGCACCAGCGAGCTGATGGCCGAGCTGACGGCAGAATATTTCGCGCCCGAGGAAGTCGCGGTCGTCACCGGCAGCCCGGAAGTTGCGGCGGCGTTTTCCTCGCTGCCCTTCGATCACCTTGTCTTCACCGGATCGACCGCGACCGGCCGCCGCGTCATGCAGGCGGCGGCGGCCAACCTTGTGCCGGTGACGCTGGAGTTGGGTGGCAAATCGCCGGTTGTGCTGGGCCGCAGCGCCGATTTTGCCAAAGCGGGCGAGCGCATCGCGATCGGCAAGATGATGAACGCCGGACAAATCTGCCTTGCGCCCGATTACCTAATGGTGCCCGAGGACAAGGCCGACGAGGCGGTCGCGGGCGTCACCGGAGCAGCGGCGGCGATGTATCCGCGCATCCTCGACAATGACGACTATGCCTCGATCGTCTCGGACCGCCATTTCGAGCGGCTTCAGGGCCGTGTTGCCGACGCCCGTGACAAGGGCGCCGAGGTGATCGAGGTCAATCCGGCGGGGGAGGATTTCAGCAACGCCAACCAGCGCAAGATGCCGCTGACCGTGCTCCGGAATGTCGACGATTCCATGACCGTGATGCAGGAGGAGATCTTCGGCCCCGTCCTGCCGGTGATGACCTACAAGGCGGTCGATCAGGCGATTGACTACATCAACGAGCACGACCGTCCGCTCGGCCTCTACTATTTCGGCGAGGACAAGGGCGAGCAGGAACAGGTGCTGAGCCGCACGATCTCGGGCGGGGTGACCACCAACGACGTGGTGTTCCATGTCTCGATGGATGACCTTCCGTTCGGCGGGGTCGGGCCTTCGGGGATGGGCAGCTACCACGCGGTCGAGGGCTTCCGCGAATTCAGCCATGCGCGCAGCGTCTATCACCAGCCCAAGATCGACATCGCCAAGCTGGGCGGTTTGAAGCCGCCTTATGGCAAGGTGGCCAAGGGAGCGGCTGCGCGGACTGCGAAGTAGGCCAAGGGGCAGGGGGGGGCGCAAATCAGCGGCAAACCGCCGCAACGTCTGTTCGAATGCCTGCAACATATCCAGGGGTTTTTGCCCGAGTCGCACTCTTGCGCGGGGTCCGCGAGAGGCTTAGGGCGACCGCGGGATTAATAGCTTGGACAATGACGTGGTCGATCTCAGTCAGTATCTGCCGATACTGTTATTCGTGCTGGTCGCCTTCGGGCTGTCGGTGCTCTTCGTGTTTGCGCCGATGGCTGTGTCGCGGCTCACCGGCACGCACAATCCCGATGCCGAGAAGCTCTCTGAATACGAGTGCGGCTTTCCCGCCTTCGAGGATGCGCGCAGCCAGTTCGACGTGCGCTTCTACCTTGTGGCGATCAGCTTCATCGTCTTCGATCTCGAGGCAGCTTTCCTGTTCCCTTGGGCGGTGAGCCTCAATGTCACAGGCTGGACCGGATGGGGGGGCATGATGGTGTTCCTGTTCATCCTTGCGGTCGGGCTTGCCTACGAATGGAAGAAAGGGGCGTTGGACTGGGAATGAACAATACGATTTCTCCTCCCCCCGGATCTTTGGCCCCCGGATCTTTGGCCCAAGGATTGCCCGACATCTCTGCGCTGACCGCCGCCGCTGGCGGCGAGGTGCGCACGCCTGATGCGAGCTATTTCACTGCGATGCGGACCGAGGTGAATGACAAGGG
>JBBRUU010000005.1:0-41987 GCA_038247515.1 Sphingomonadales bacterium | reverse complement strand
CTCAAGCAAGGCGACACGGTGACGGTGGGCGAGTTGACGCTCGATGTGATCCACTGCCCCGGCCACACCCCCGGCCACGTAGTGTTCTATCACGCGCCCAGCCGATTCGCGGTGGTCGGCGACGTATTGTTCCAGGGCTCGATCGGCCGCACCGACTTCCCGCGCGGCAATCATCAGGACCTGATCGACAGCATCACCCAGCGCCTTTGGCCGCTCGGCGAGGATGTGATGTTCATCCCCGGCCACGGCCCGACCAGCACCTTCGGCCGCGAGCGCAAGACCAACGCGTTTGTCAGCGACTACGCGCTTTCCTGATTTCGCACGCCCTCCGGCGCGCGGTATCCTCGCTCACACGGCTTGAAGGCCGCGTCGCTGCGGGCGCGCAGTCGCGCTTGCGGCCCGTCTGCCGGTGGGCCGGTCAGTGCTTGAGTTACATCACCCCCGCCGCCGTCAGCGCCGCCACCACCGCCAGCCCAAGCTGGATCAGCATTGTCAGCAGCGTGCCGATCATCCTGCCGACCTTGAACTTGCCGCCGTCCATGCCGAAGCCATGCGCCAAGCGGCCAAGGAAATAGGCGGCCGCGACATAGGCCAGCCACCAGCTGCCCCGCCCGGCAAGCTCGATGGCTGCGATCAGCACCAGCACAAAGGCGGTGTTCTCGACATAGTTCAACTGCGCCCGCATCCGGCGCTGGAGTGGCTCGCTCCCGCCGTCGCCGATGCTGATCTTGAGCGCGGTGCGCAATGCGCCGATGCGGATGCCCAGCCAGATGTTGAGCACAGCAGCAGCCGCCGCCGCAGCGAGCGTCACAGGAAGCACGGTCATATATGATATCCCCTCGTTGGTAGGCCGCTGTGCTAAGGCCGCCCTGCGCTGCTTGCAACGCATGAATTTTGCGCTATAGCGCGCGCCTTCCCGCCACTGCTGGCCAAGGAAAGCGCGCGCGGCTTCGGCTTGTGCGCGCCCCATCCTTGCCGTAAGGGCGGCCTTCGAGAATCGCGCCTTGGTACAGCACAGTGCCGGCGACGCTAACAACTGCATTTATTTGAGGAATTGGTGCCACCATGGCTGTCCCCAAGAGAAAAACATCGCCGTCGCGTCGCGGCATGCGTCGCTCGCATGATTCGCTGAGGGTCGAAGCCTTCGGTGAGTGCAGCAACTGCGGCGAACTCAAGCGCCCGCACAACATCTGCGGTCACTGCGGCCACTACAACGGGCGTCAGGTCGTCGCTGTCGGCTGATTGCCGGTGGCCATCACTCTCGACCGGAGTAACGCTCGATGAGCCTTCCGCGTATCGCTATTGACGCGATGGGAGGCGACGAAGGCGTCCGCGTCATGGTCGAAGGCGCTGCCCTTGCGCGCCGCGATCACGAAAAGTTCAAGTTCCTGCTTGTCGGTGACGGCCAGCGGATTGAGGCTGCGCTAGCGAATCATCCGAACCTTCGGGCGGCCTCCGAAATCCTGCACTGCGACGATGTGGTGGGCGGCGACGAGCTGCCCAGCAAGGCGATCCGCCGCGCCAAGACCACCTCGATGGGCCTTGCCGTAAACGCTGTGAAGACCGGCGATGCCGGCGCCGCGGTCAGCGCGGGCAACACCGGCGCGTTGATGGCGATGAGCAAGCTTGCGCTGCGCACCATGCCGGGTATCGACCGCCCCGCGCTCGCCGCGATCATGCCGACCTTGCAGGCGCATGACGTGGTGATGCTCGATCTGGGCGCCAACACCGAAGCCGACGCGCGCAACCTCGTCCAGTATGCGGTTATGGGCGCGGCCTATTCGCGCATCGTCACCGGCTTCGATAAGCCAATCGTGCGCCTCCTCAACATCGGCACCGAAGAGATCAAGGGTACCGAAGAGCTTCGCGACGCGGCGGCCATGCTCATCGCGGCTTCGGCCGATGGCGGGCTGGCGCTACAGTTCGACGGCTTTGTCGAGAGCGACAAGATCAACCGCGGCGAGACCCATGTGGTCGTCACCGACGGCTTTTCGGGCAATATCGCGCTTAAAGCGATCGAAGGTTCGGCGCGCTTTGTGACCGACCTGCTGCGTCAGGCTTTCACGTCGTCGCTGCGCTCCAAGATCGGCTTCCTCGTCTCGCGCCCCGCGACCGAGCTTCTGAAGCACCATCTTGATCCCAACAACCACAACGGTGCGGTCTTCCTTGGCCTCAACGGCGTGGTGGTGAAAAGCCACGGCAGCGCCAACGCCAAGGGCGTCGCCCATGCCGTCGCGGTGACCGCGCGCTTGCTCGAGAACAAGCTGACGCAGCGGATCGCCGAAGACCTAGCGCAGCTCGGTGAAAAGGCGCTCGGCCGCAATGGACGCCCGCCCGCCGCCGCGCCGCAGGCCGCCGCAGGTGACAGCGAGACCGCCTCGTGAACGCAGCGCGCGTGACCGGATCGCGCGTGCTCGGAACGGGTTCCGCGCTCCCCCGCCGGATCGTGACCAATGCCGAACTTGCCAGCCAAGTCGACACCTCCGACGAATGGATCGTCGCCCGCACCGGCATCCGCCAGCGCCATATCGCAGGCGATGACGAAACAACCTCGACCCTTGCGATTGCCGCGGCGCGCGCCGCGATCGAGGATGCCGGGATCGAGGCGTCCTCGATCGGCCTGATCGTGCTGGCCACCGCGACGCCTGACAACACCTTCCCCGCCACCGCCACCAAGGTTCAGGCCGCGCTTGGCTGCCAGGGCGGGGTCGCCTTCGATGTGGCCGCTGTGTGCTCGGGCTTCCTATACGCGCTCGCCACCGCCGATTCGCTGCTGCGCACCGGCATGGCGAAACGCGCGCTGGTGATCGGCGCGGAGACCTTCAGCCGCATCCTCGACTGGGAGGACCGCACCACCTGCGTATTGTTCGGCGACGGGGCGGGTGCCTTGGTGCTCGAAGCGCCCAGTGATGCAATGACCGGCGAGGACGCCGCCGGCATCATTGGCACGCGTCTCCATGCAGACGGCGACAAGCACGAACTTCTCTATGTCGACGGCGGCCCCTCGACCACGCAGACCGTCGGTCACCTGCGGATGCGCGGGCCCGAAGTGTTCCGCCACGCGGTCGTCAATCTGTCCGACGTTCTGAAGGAAGTGCTTGAGGATACTGGATTTACGGTCGGCGAGATCGACTGGATCGTGCCCCATCAGGCCAATGCCCGGATCCTCGATGCGACCGCGCGCAAGCTCGGCATCGCGCCCGGCAAGGTCGTCGTGACTGTTGATCGCCACGCCAACACCTCGGCCGCCTCGGTGCCGCTCGCGCTCGACGTGGCGCGCAAGGACGGGCGGATCAAAGCGGGCGATCTCGTCATGCTTGAAGCGATGGGCGGCGGTTTCACCTGGGGCGCGAGCCTGATCCGGATGTGACGCTGGCGGGGATGTTGTCCCTATCCCTAACACAATTGCTAAAAAGTTGCCGGAACCTGCCGCATCGCTTTGCAATAGCGCCAGAAATCTCGTAAACGAAGGTCCATCTTTAGGGTCGCGCCGCTGAGGAGATTTCGGATGATGCGTTCGGTTGGCACTTTGACCCGCGCCGATTTGGCAGAGACCATCAATCGCAAGATGGGTTTTAGCCGGGCTGAGTCACTCGATCTGGTCGAGACGGTCCTCGGCAAGATGAGCGACGCGCTCGCCAAGGGCGAGAACGTGAAGGTTTCGGGCTTCGGCAGCTTTGTGCTGCGCGACAAGAACGAGCGGGTCGGCCGCAATCCCAAGACCGGGATCGAAGTGCCGATAACGCCGCGCCGGGTGATGACGTTCCGCGCGAGCCAGTTGCTCAAGGAACGCATCACCAAGGGGTGAGGCAGCAAAGGTGAGGTGCAATGACCGCATTCGGTGATGGCAAGGACGAGGGCGCGCTGCGCACCATCGGCGAGGTAAGCGACGCGCTGGGCATTCGCCCTCACGTGCTGCGCTACTGGGAGGCGCAGTTCCCGCTGTTGCAGCCGCTGAAGCGCAGCGGCGGTCGGCGCTATTACCGCCCTGCCGATATCGAGCTGGTCAAGACCATCGACCGGTTGGTCAACAGCGAAGGCTATACCCTCAAGGGTGCTGAGGCAGTGCTGCGTGCTGCCGCCAAGTCCCCGATGGACCGCCGAGGCGACGAGCGCCGCACCGGTGACCGCCGCGCCAATGCCGAGGACGCCGACAAGCCGGGCGTGCGCCTGATGGTCTCCGAAGGGCCGGATATGGCCGAAGTGATCGCAGGGCTGAAAGCGGTGCGCGCAAGGCTGGCGGCTGCGCTCGGCGCTTAGCGCCTACTCCGCCGCGAGCAGCGAAGCTTCGCCCAGATCGACGCTCACGAGGCGCGAGACGCCTTTTTCCGCCATCGTTACCCCGAACAACCGGTGCATCCGGCTCATCGTCACCGCGTTGTGGGTGACGATCAGGTAGCGCGTGGTGGTGGTGCGGACCATCGAGTCGAGCAGATCGCAGAAGCGTTCGACGTTGGCATCGTCCAATGGCGCATCGACCTCGTCGAGCACGCAGATCGGCGCGGGGTTGGTGAGGAACAGCGCGAAGATCAGTGCGGTGGCGGTCAGCGCCTGCTCGCCGCCCGACAGCAGCGACAATGATTGCAGCCGCTTGCCCGGCGGCTGGGCAAAGATTTCAAGGCCGGCTTCAAGCGGATCGTCGCTGTCGACCAGCGCGAGGTGCGCAGCGCCGCCCTCGAACAGGCGGGTGAAGAGCACGCGGAAATGCCCGTCGACCGCTTCGAATGCGGCGCGCAGCCGCTCGCGGCCTTCGCGGTTAAGGCTGCCGATCGAGCCGCGCAGCCTAGCGATCGCCTCGACCAGTTCGGCCTGCTCCTCGGCGCTGGAGCCGTGCTCGGCCTCGATCCGGGCGAGATCGTCGGCGGCGACGAGGTTGACCGGGCCGATGCGTTCGCGCGAAGCGGTGAGCTTTTCGAGCTCGGCGGACTCCTCGGCTGCAGGCGCAAGCGCGTCCTCGGTGAAGCCGAAGCGGCCTGCCAGCAGCGGGGGTGGGCACTGGAAGCGCTCGCCCGAGATGCGGCCCATTTCGGCGCGGCGCAGTTCCTCGTTCTCAGCGCGGGCGACAAGGCTGGCGCGGCTTTCGCGGGCTTGAGCGAGCACTTCGGTAGCTGACGCGAGCGCCGCGTCGGCGGCGCGCTGGCGGTTGTCGGCCTCGCGCATCATCGTGTTGACTGCGGCGAGTTCGGCAGCGAGGCGCGTGCGGGTCTCCTCGCCCGCCTCGATCTCGGCAGTGAGCGCAGCGGGTTTGGCGGCATGGACGGCGTGATCCTCGGCGATTTCGGCGAGACGACGCGCGGTTTCGGCCATCCGCCGCTCGGCATCGCTAGCACGGGCCTGCCATCCGGCGTGATCGGCGCTTTGCGCGGCAAGCCGCTCCCGCGCAACGGCGAGCGCCTGGTCCTGCGCGGCAAGCTCTGCGAGCGCGGATTGCACCGCAGCGCGGGCAGCGGCGTTCTTCGCCTGCGCGGCTTCCAGCGCGGCGCGTCCGGCATCTTTTTCAGGAAGGCGGGCGCAGGCGTCCCGCGCCGTTTCGACCTCGCCGTGCGCTGTCACGATCTGCGCATCGATATCCACGGCACTGGCGGCAAGTTCGGCGAGGCGCGCAGCGAGGCGTTCGCTCGCGGCCTCGGCCTGATCGAGACGGCGCAGCGCGTGGCGCTCGGCCTCGATGGCGGCGGCGATACCGCGCTCCTGCGCGACGAGCGCGGTCTGGAGCGTGGCCAACTCCTCGCGCACGGCCTTGTCCTCGGCCTCTGCGCTGGCGGCGGCATCGCGCAAGGGGGGCAGGGCAGTGCCGAGTTCGGCGAAGCGATTGGCAGCTTCGAGCTGCGCGGCCTCGGCAGCGCCTTCGCCCCGGGCGACGAACCCGTCCCAGCGGCGCAGGTGGCCTGCGCGGGTGACGAGCCATTCGCCGGCACCGAGCGCTCGGCCATCGTCCGCCTCGACGCAGTGCACCAGCGCGAGGCGCGCCGCGAGTTCTTCGGGGCAGGCCGACAGGCGCCAGAGCAAGCTTTCAGCCACCGGCTGGGGCGCGGCGGCGCCCGTCCAGAAGCGCCCGTCCTGCGCGGTCGCGGGCGCGCCGAGCGGGGACTTGCCGTCGCGCCCGAGAACCGCAGCGAGCGCACGTTCGTAGCCCGGCGCCACACTTACCCGGTCAAGCGGGGTTGCCATGCCGCGGCGTCCGGCTTCACGCTTGGCGCGTGCCTCGCGGTCGCGGGCCAGCGCGGTGTGCTCGCGCTCGATTCCGGCGAGTTCGGCGCGGGCGGCGGCGAGCGCGGAGGCGGCCTCGTCACGCGCGGTCTGCAATTCGGCCTTGCGGGCCTGATCTGCGGCAAGCTTGGCGCGCAGGCGAGTAACTTCCTCGGCGCCCTCCTCGGCAGCATCGCGCGCGGCGATAATGTCGGCCTCGGGGTCGGTGCTGGCCGCCAGATCGGCGCGGGCGCGGACGATGCGCGCCGCGTCGGCCTCGATGCGGGCGAGGCGGGCTTTTGCTTGGCCGACCGCGGCCTCGGCGACGCGCCATTCCGCCTCGACCCCGGCCTGAACCGCGGTCGCCTTGGCAAGCGCGAGTTCGGCGCCGCGGCTGGCGCGTTCCTTATCCTCGGACCTTTCGGCGAGCACCGGGCGCGCGGCGGCGGCGGCGCTCACCGCCTCGCGGCTGGCGGCAACTTCGGTGGTGAGCCGCGCCAGCGCCGCGACTGCTGCACCGGTCAGGCGGTCGGCATCGGAGCGATCCTCCTCAAGCCGTTGGCGCTGGCGGGCAAGGTCGGCGAGGCGGGTTTCGGCGGCATCGAGCTTCTCGGCGAGCGCGGCCATCCGGTGCCCGTGGGCGCTGGCATCGTCGCGGCGGTCGGCGAGTTCATCGCGCGCATCCTTGAGCGTGTGGGCCGCTTCGGCTTGCTGGCTTTGCGCAACCTCGACGAGACCCTGCGCCTGGGCGACCTTTGCTTCGGCAGCCTCCGCCGCAGCGCGCGCCGCCTTGGCCGCCGCCGCCGCCTCGCGCCAGCGCGCAAACAGCAGCCGCGCTTCTGCGGATTGAATCAAGCGCGTCAGTTCGGTGTAGCGCTGGGCCTGCTTGGCCTGCCGCCGCAATGCGGCAATCTGCGCGCCTAACCCCGCCATCAGATCCTCGAGCCGCGCAAGGTTCACCTCCGCGCCGCGCAGCTTGCTCTCGGCATCCTTGCGCCGGACGTGCAGGCCCGCGATCCCCGCTGCCTCTTCCAGCATCGCGCGGCGTTCGGCGGGCTTGGCGGCGATCACCTGCGCGATCTTGCCCTGGCTCACGAGTGCAGGCGAGTGCGCTCCGGTGGCCGCATCGGCGAAGGTCAGCGCCACATCCTTTGCGCGCACGTCGCGACCGTTGACCCGGTAGGCGCTGCCCGCGCCGCGCTCGATCCGACGGGTGACGACCAGCTCCTCGGCGCCGTCATCCTCGGCGTGGAGCACCACTTCGGCAAAGTCGCGCGGGGGGCGGGTGGATGTACCCGCGAAGATCACATCCTCCATCCCGCCCGATCGCATCGACTTGGCCGAGGTTTCCCCCATGACCCAGCGGATCGCTTCGAGCAGATTGGATTTGCCGCAGCCGTTGGGGCCGACAACGCCGGTCAGACCCGGCTCGATGCGCAATTCGGCCGGCTCGACGAAGCTCTTGAACCCGCAGAGCTTGAGCCGGTGGATCTGCATCGGACTTTAGGTCGCGCCCCCGCCCGTCAGCCTCAGCGCGCGCCGGCGCGCTGGAGCTGCGGCTCGACCATCTCCCAGGTCGTGCCTTCGAGGCGGCGGCCGTTGAGGAAGAAGGTCGGCGTGCCCTGGATCTGGTCCTTGGCCGAGTTGGCCTCGGTGGACTTGACCAGTGCTTCCATCTTGGCAGCGTCGGTCAGGCAGGTCACGCCCTGATCCGCGCTCACCCCGCGCGCGGCGAAGAAGTCGAGCAGCCCGGTTGCCTGCGCGATCGCGGCAAAGCGCTGGTTGGTCGGCAGGGCGCCCGCTGCCTCCACCGCCTGCTGATTGCCTTGAAGCCCGGCAAAGACACTTTCAAGGTTGCCCCACACCTGATCCGAGAGCGGCTGGAACTGTTCCTTGGTGCCGCACTGGGCAAGACCGGCGATCACCAGGTCGAAGGGATTGAGAAACACCTCGCGCTGTTCGAAGCTGACGACGCCGGTGGGGACATACTTGTCCTTGAGCACGGGCTTTCCGGCCTTCGAGAAGTCCGCGCAGTGGCCGCAGGTGTGCGAGGCATATTCGACAAGTTTCAAGGGCGCGTCGGGGTTGCCGACCACGTAGCCGCCCTCGGGGGTGATGGTGACGGTGTCAGCCCAGTTGGTGCCGGCCGGCGCGGCCATTGTCGGTAGCGCTTCGCCCTTGGCCGCGCTGCCATCGGGTGCGGCGTCGTCTGAGCAGGCGACCAGCATCAGCGGCGCGAGTGCGATCAGGGGGAGCAAGAACAGGCGGGTCATGGTCATCGGGGTGGCAATCCTCAGAAGATTAGGCAAACAAGATAGGTGCTCATGCGCCCTTGCAGCAAGCGCGTCGTTACAGGCTGTGAACAATTCGCCGTCAGCTGGCCGGGGCCGGGGCCGTGGCCGGGGGCGCGAACCTGGCGGAGAGTACGGGGTAGAGCGTCGCCCAATTGTGCACGTCAGCCAGCAGCTTGCCGTCAAGCGCGAAACTCGGCGTGCTGTTGATGCCGAACTCGGCGGTGTCGGCGTCCTCGGCGGCAATCAGCTTCTTTGCCGCAGCATCGTTCGACACGCAGGCATCGAGCTCGGCCTTGGACTGCCCGCGTTCGGCGAGCATCGCGGTAAGGCCGAGCGCGCTGGCGGCGTTCATCCGCCCGGCCTTGTCGGCGCGCTCCCAGATCGCCTGCTGGGTGGCGGGCGCGTTGCGGGCCTTGCCGAGCCAGATCGCCTGATTGATCATCAACGCCTGGTGCCGGGCCTTGAACCCGGACGGATCGCCGCACTGGGCAAGCAGGGTCGCGGTAACGTCGAGCCCGTTGCGTAGCCGCGGGCGCACCTCGAGGGTCATCTTGCCCGGCGCGAGCAGGACGATCTCAAGCGGCGCCTCGCCCCGCGCGGCGAAGTCTGCGCAGTGCGAGCAGGTGTAGCTTATGAACTCGATCAGCTTTGCCTTGGCCGCGGGATTGCCGATCACGTGGCCGCGATCCGTGCGGGTGACGGTGCTCTGCCAGGTGCCGGGGTTTTCCTGCGGCACAAAGCTGCTGCCGGGGCGGGAGAGATCCTGCCCGGATTGCTGCGCTTGCTGCGGCTTGGGAGCCTGCTGCGCGGTGGCGGCGCCGGCGCCCAGCATCAAGGTGGCGGCGGCGAGCAGGAGGGGCTTTGTCATCACGTGTCGTCTTCCGATTGCGCCGGGGTTTCGTTGTTGGTGAGGCTGCGCGCGAGGGATTCGAGCACGGTGCGCAGTTCCGGATCGCCGATATCGCGCAAGCTGTCGCCGAGTTCCAGCGGGATCGGCTTCAATGACGGCGGCGGCTTGGCGGGCCGGTTGTCCACAGGCGGTGTGACTGCGCCTTGCCGCAGCTTCACCCGGGCCACCGCGCGGTAGCCGAAGAAGCGGTTCACCCGCTCGATGATCTCGGGGATCACCTGCTCGATCAGCGGGGCATGGGCGGGTACCACGACAAGCTGGAGGATGCCTTCCGCCTTCTCGCCGGGGGGGAAGCGGATCGCCTCGGGGCTGCATATGCGGGCGTGGCGCGGGCCGACGATTTCGGGCCAGCGGGTGACGACCGAGCTTTGTACAAAGCCAAAGCGGCGGAACGCGGTTCGGCCAATCTCGGGCATGAGATCGCCGATCGCGCGGGCGCCCTTGCCGCGCGGGCGGGTATAGGGTTTGGCGGTGCCCTTTTGCGGTGGTTTCTTGTCGCTTCCCATGATCGCGGCTGCCATGCCATAGGCCGCGCGTGACCGCCAGCATCTCCGCTTCTCTGCTCGCATGGTATGACACGCACGCACGCGATCTGCCGTGGCGCGCGCCGCCCGGAACCGCGTTGCCGGACGATCCGGATTGGCCCTACCGCGTCTGGCTGTCCGAGGTGATGCTCCAGCAGACCACCGTGGCGGCGGTGAAGCCGTATTTCGCCAAATTCACGTCCATCTGGCCGAGCGTGGGAGCGCTCGCCGCCGCGCGCGACGATGACGTTATGGCGGCGTGGGCGGGGCTGGGCTATTATTCTCGCGCCCGCAACCTTGTGAAATGCGCGCGCGCTGTAGCCGAACTGGGCGGCTTTCCCGAGACCGAGGCGGAGCTACGGAAGCTCCCCGGCCTCGGCGAATACACCGCCGCTGCGGTCGCCGCGATTGCCTTTGGCCAGCGCGCGGTGGTGGTCGATGCCAATGTCGAGCGGGTGGTCGCCCGCCTGTTCGCGATTGCAGAGCCGCTTCCGCAAGCGAGGAAAGCGATCCGCGCTGCCGCCGACACTATTACGCCAGGGGCCCGTTCAGGCGACTTTGCGCAAGGCCTGATGGATCTGGGCTCGCACATCTGCACCACTCGGAGCCCTCGCTGCCTGCTGTGCCCGCTGGCCGGGGCCTGCGCGGGCCGCAAGCAGGGCGAGCCCGAGCGCCTGCCGGTCAAGCCCGCCAAGAAGCCGGTGCCCGAGCGGCGCGGGACGGCCTTCTGGATCACGCGCGCCAATGCTTTGGGAAATGGTGCGGAAGTCTGGCTCGTCACGCGGCCGGGGACAGGGATGCTCGGCGGGATGCGCGCGCTGCCGGACGACGGCTGGACCGCGCGCGCCGACGGGTCGGGCGAGCCGCCGCTCGAAGGCGCATGGCAACGCTGCGGCGCGGTGCGGCACGGCTTCACCCATGCCCATCTCACGCTGGAGGTGCGCGCGATCGAAACGGATGCCCAGCCCGGCACTGAGGGCGCGTGGTGGCCGGTGGAGCGGATCGGCGAGGCGGGGCTTGCGACCCTGTTTGCCAAGGCGGCCCGGCTGGCGCTTGCTTAAAGGACGCCGCCGCCCAGCGTCAGCCGCACAGCCGCGATCAGCAGCACGATCAGGCAGAAGTTGCGCCCTCCGTTCTTCGAAGACAGCGCGCCGAGGATGATGCCGATCACGATCAACGGCAGGGCGAACCAGTTGGCCCACCCCAGCAGCGGGATCTGCGCGGGGATGACGATGACGAGGCTGACAAGGCCGACGAGATAGGCGAGCAGGTTGAGCATGTGTGCTAGATAGATAATACACCGCGGCGTTTCAAGATGCCTTGCACCCCATGATTGAGCCTCCCGATTGACCAGAAGGGCAGCCTGCCGCAGACAAGCGCCCGACCTCGTTTCGGAGATTCTGCCCCATGCCTTTTGCACCGCTTTTCGACACCCAAGCCTCGCTTGAGCTTTCGCGCCGTTCCCTGTTCCGCAGCAGCGCGCTTTTCGCAGGCGGCGCGGTGCTCACCAGCTTGCCGTTCGGCCGGGCGGCCTTCGCGCATGACGTGAGCGAGAGCTGGGGGAATGTCGCGGCGTTGGCGGACAAGTATGTCTCGCAGCGCAAGGTCGCCAACCTGCTGATGACCTTCGGCTGGGGGCAGAAGGACATGGCCCACACCGTCGGCGGCGGCACGCTGGCGCTTGGCAAGCCCACCCCGGTGGACGAAAACTCGCTCTACCGCATCTATTCGATGACCAAGCCGATCACCGGCATGGCGACGATGATCCTGATCGACGAGAACAAGCTCGGCCTCGACCAGCCGGTCCACGAGATCCTACCTGCGTTCCGCAACATGCGGGTGCTGATCAACCCTGCAGGCTCGCTCGACGAGACCGTGCCGGCCAACCAGCCGATCACCATCCGTCAGCTGCTCACCCACACCGCAGGCCTCGGCTACCAGATTGTCAGCAAGGGGCCGCTGCTGAAGGCCTATAATGATGCAGGACTGGTTGGCGGGCGGGTCAGCCGGATGCCGATTCCGGGCTTCCCGCCGGTCACCCCTGCGCCGGGCCTTGCGGTCTGGGCCGACCGCCTGGCTGAGCTGCCGCTGATGTATCAGCCCGCCACCGTGTGGAGCTATTCGGCTTCGCTCGACCTGCTTGGCCGGGTCATCGAGGTGGTGAGCGGCATGGAGTTCGAGGCTTTCCTCAAGCAGCGCATCTTCGAGCCCTGCGGCATGACCAGCACCTGGATGCAGGTCCCCGCCAGCGAGGCGGGGCGCCTCACCGACAATTACGGCATTATCGGCGGTAACGCCTTCCCGATCGATCCGGCCGCAAACTCGGTCTACCTCGACGCCCCCGAAGTCCCGAGCGGCGGCGGCGGACTGGTCTCGAGCCCCAAGGATTACGATCGCTTCCTCAGGATGTTGCTCGGCTACGGTACGATCGACGGCAAGTTCGTGATGAGCGAGGAAGCGGTGCGGGTCGGCACCTCGAACCTGCTGCCTGCGACCGTCGACACCAAGGGCACCTATGTGGATGGCCAGGGCCACGGCGCTGGCGGCCGCGCCACGGCAACGACCTTCGGCTGGGGCGGGGCGGCAGGCACGCTTGGCGCGGTCGACTTCGAGCTCAAGCTGCGCACCGGCCTGTGGACCCAGTACATGCCGCCCGAGGCCTTTCCGATCCGCGACGAATTCGTCGCCGCGCTCGATGCCGACCTTGCCGCGATGCGTGCCAAGATGGGCAAGAAGGCCGCGTGATGCACGCGCCTGTTGCGCCTCAAACGGTGATGGCCTTCGCCGGATCACCGCTCGACCGCGCCGATCACATTCGTGTCGATGACACAGCGCTGGCGGGCCTGATGAATTGGCGCGCCAGGGTGCTGCTGCTCGATGGGCTGCTGCCGGGGGTGGACGATCAGGGCGGCCTTGTGTGGGGCAGCCTTGCCGATGTCGGCCAGAACGCCGAGCTGGTGTTCCTCGGGATGATGGACGGCAAGGCGCATTTCGTGCCTGTGCCGGGCGAGGGAGCGGAAGGCCCCGCCTATGCCATCCCGAGGGCGTGGCAGCTGATGACCCAGCTCTCGCCGCCCGATCTGGCGATCTACGGCTGCGCGCGCAGCCTTGCCGACTGGCACGCGCGCCACCGCTTCTGCGCGCGCTGCGGGGGCGCAACGAAACTCGTCAAGGGCGGCTGGCAGCGGCACTGCGATGCGTGCGGCGCGGACCACTTCCCGCGCACCGATCCAGTGACGATTATGCTGGTGGAGCACACCTCGGAAGAATTTGGCGACCGCCTGCTGCTCGGCCGCCAGCCGCGCTTTCCGCCCAAGATGTACTCCGCGCTCGCGGGCTTTGTCGAGCCGGGCGAGACTATCGAGGAAGCGGTCGCCCGCGAGATCCACGAGGAAGCGGGCGTGCGGGTGCGCGATGTGCGCTATATCGCCAGCCAGCCCTGGCCCTTCCCGAGCCAGCTGATGATCGGCTGCACGAGCGTGTGCGACGATCCGGCAATCACTATCGACACCACCGAATTGGAAGACGCGCGCTGGTTCACGCGCGCCGAACTCGAAGAAGCGCGCGCGGCGGGCGAGGCGGGGACCGACCTGCTCTACTTCCCGCGCCCCTTTGCCATCGCGCACCATCTTGTGTGCTGGTGGCTCGACAAGTGACGGCCCCCCAAGTCCCTCAGGCGCTGACCATCGACATCTACTCCGATGTCATGTGTCCGTGGTGCCTGATCGGCTACGGCCAACTGACCAAGGCGCTTAAGGAGCTGGAAGGCGAGATCGCGGCAGAAATCCGCTGGCGGCCGTTCGAGCTGAACCCCGACATGGCTCACGAGGGCGAGGCGCAGGAGGCGCATCTCCAGCGCAAATACCGCCGGTCCGCCGAGGAAGGCGCGGGCCTGCGCGGTCAGATGAAGGCGATTGCGGAAGGTGCGGGTGTATCGCTGTCGTGGGAAGGCGCCAATGACGAGGGGGGCGACGCTCCGCCTGCGATGATATGGAACACCCGCGATTGCCACAAGCTGCTGACCTTCGCGCTCGAACAGGCGGGGCCAAAGGTGCAGACCGCGCTGAAACTCGCGCTGTTCCGGGCGCATTTCAATCAGCGCAAGAACCTGTCGGACCGCGATCTGCTGCTCGACATAGCGGCTTGCGTCGGCCTCCACCGCGCAGCCGCTAAGGCGGCGCTGGACGATGCCGATCTCGAAGCCCGCGTGCTGGCCCAAGAGGCACAGGCGTGGGACATGAATATCTCGGGCGTGCCGGCGATGATCGTGAATAGCAAGTTCCTGATCCCCGGCGCGCAGGCTCCCGAGGTTTATGTGACCGCCCTGCGCCGCGTGGCGGAAAAGAGCCGGGCGGCCTCATAACCCCAGTCTCGTCATCCAGTCTCGTCATCCAGTCTCGTCATCCAGTCTCGTCATCCAGTCTCGTCATCCAGTCTCGTCATCCAGTCTCGTCATCCAGCGGAAGCTGGGACCCAGGGCGGCACGCGCATCGCTTTAGGCCCTAGGCCTCAGCTTGCGCTGGGGTGACGATGGAGCATCGGGGACAGGCGTCCAACCGCCCCAAAACCGCGCCATACCCCTCCCCGACAGCCACCCATATCAGCGCCGCCCATACCTTTGCCTGCGAGGATGCGTGACGCGATCCGGCGCCGCAAGCCGGACGCGCCATCTCAGCAGGAGAACACACATGTCCAAGGTATCTTCGATTTTCGACAGCCACGCTGAAGCCGAGAGCGCCGTCACCGATCTTCGGGCGCTCGGCATCGGCGACCACGACATGTCGGTCATTGCCCACCACAAGGGCACCACCACCGCGCGTATGGGTGACGGCGAAGTGACCGACGAGGATCACACCAATGTGCTGCGCGGCATCCTTGGCGGCGGGGCGCTCGGTGCAGGGCTGGGCGTTGCAGCGCTCGCCATTCCCGGCGTCGGGCCGCTCGTTGCGGCAGGTGCGATTACGGCCACGGCGATCCCGGGAGCGATGGGTATCGGCGCGGCGATCGGCGCGATCGGGGGGACGCTCAACGAAACCCTCACCAAGCACGGCGTCAGTGAAGAGGACGCTGGCTACTACAACGACCGCATCAAGGATGGCGGCGTGGTGGTGACTGTCGAGGACACCGGCATCGACGAGGCCCGCATCCGCGAAGTGCTCGGTCGCCACGGCGGCCATAACGCCGCCAACGCACGCGCGGTCAGCTTCTGATCACGTGAAGGAATAGCGGGGCGGGGCGGGCGGGTTGGTGCCGCGTCGCCCCGCTGCCGTTTCGGAACGTCCTTTCAGACACCCTTTCAGACCAGCCCCAGCCGCTCCAGCTTCATGGCGAGCTTGCCCGGCAGCGCATCGCCGATGTCCTCGCCCTCGGGCACGTCTTTGGGCGCCTTTTCTTCGGTGAGGTAGCGCCAGCCTTGGTGCGCGCGTTTCGCCTGCTGGTGGACGCGGATCAGCACAGGTTCGAGCACGATGTCCCAGCGCCCGTCTTCGGTCTTTTCAAAGCCGAGGATCGCCGAGCGCGCGACGATCGCGTGATTGATGATCCAGTAGAGCGATCCGCCGACGCATTCCTCGTGCCGCGTCGGCCGGTTGCGGGTGGTGAGCGCGATCGCGCTGCGGCCCCCCCCGCTATTGGCGTACCAGCCTTCGAGATGCTCGTAGCTCTTGGCCCCGAAGGCGATCTTGGTCAGATTGAGCGGCATGGCTCCAATGTGGGCCGATCGCCCGTTCGATCAAGCAATGCTGAGGCCCCCGTCCACAATAAACGGCGCGCCGGTGGCAAATCTGCTCTCGTCGCTGGCGAGATAGACCACGAGGTGCGCGATATCGCTGGCCTCGCCCATCCGGCCGATCGGCTGGGCGACCGAGAACGCCGCGCGGGTCGCATCGGGGTCGGGCGTGCCGGCAATGACGCTCTCCACGTTAGGGGTGAGGATCGTGCCGGGCTGCACCGAATTGACCCGTACGCCGTTCTGCTCGCGCGCGCAGTACAGGGCGATGCTCTTGGTCAGCACCACCACCGCTGCCTTGGCACTGTTATAGGCGACCAGATCGGGCGAGACCTTGTTGCCCGCGGCCGACGAGAAGTTGACGATCGACCCGCCGCCCGAATCTTTGGCGCTCTTGGCCATCAACGGGATCGCCGCCTTGCAGCCCATGAAGATCGAATCGACATCGACGGCGTAGCAGCGCTTGAAATCTTCCACCGAGATGTCCGCGATCGATCCGAACACGGTGATCGCGGCGTTGTTGACCAGCACGTCGAGCCGGCCATGCTCCGCCTCGACCTTAGCGATCACCTCCTGCCAGCGCGCCCAGTCGGTAACGTCCTGCGCAATGTAGCCGCAGCCCAGCTCTGCTGACGTCGCGCGGCCCGCAGCCTCGTCGATGTCGGTGATGATGACGGTCGCGCCCTCGGCCATCAAGGCCTTGGCCGCCGCCTTGCCCAGACCCATCGCGCCGCCGGTCAGCAGCACCACTTTGCCCGAAACCCGTCCAGCCATTCGCTCTCTCCCCGATTGTCTTTCGGGCTAAAGAGTTAAAGCGTGGCAAGCCCCATCGCCACTGCCAAACCTAAGAAGGCAAAGAAGCCCATCGAGTCCGTAATCATCGTCACAAACACGCTGGAGGCGACCGCCGGGTCCTGATCCAGCCGCTCGAAAATCACCGGCACCGCTACACCTGCAACCCCGGCAATCGCGATGTTGATGATCATCGCCAGCGCGATCACCACGCCCATCAGCGGCGAGAACAGGAAGCCCGCCGCAAACCCGATCAGCAGCGCAATGGTGCCGCCATTAAGCAGCGCGACGCGAAACTCGCGCCACAAGATGCGCCTAGTGTTCGACCGGGTGAGCTGGTTGGTCGCAATCGCGCGCACCGCCACCGCCATCGTCTGCGTGCCGGCATTGCCGCCGATGCTGGCGACGATCGGCATGAGGATCGCCAGCGCCACAAGCTGCTCGATCGCCGCGCCGAAAAAGGCGATGATCGACGAGGCCACCACCGCTGTGCCCAGGTTGGCGATCAGCCAGCGCACACGGCTGGAATAGGCCTCGCGCAGCGGCTCGTTGATGTCACCGTCGCCCGCGCCCGACATCAATAGCGCGTCTTCGGCGGCCTCTTGGGAGATAATGTGGACGATGTCGTCGACGGTCATCTGACCCACCAGACGCCCGCTGTCATCCACCACCGCGGCCGAAATCAGCGCGTATTTCTGGAACATCAGCGCCGCTTCTTCCTGATCCATCGTTACAGGGATCAGGGTCTGGTCGCGCTTCATCACATCGGTGAGGCGCACGTTGCGCGGCGTCGTCAGTACCCACGAAAGCGCGCAGGTGCCGACCGGATGATGGCGCTCGTCGATCACGAACACCTCGAAGAAATCGTGGTCGAGACCGCCGTCCTCGCGAAGGTATTCGATGAGGTCTCCGATGCTGAGATGCTCGGGCACCGCCACAAAGCGCCGGCTCATCAACCGCCCGGCGGTCTCTTCGGGGTAGGCGAGCGCGCTGGATACCGCCTCGCGGGTTTCCGGCTCCAGCTCGGCCATCACGGCGCGCTGATCGGCTTCGTCCAGATCCTCGATCAGCTGCACCGCATCGTCGGTGTCGAGCTGTTCGGCGATGACGGCGACGGCCTGCGCAGACAGCGTGTCCATCAGATCTTCACGGACGTAATCGTTAAGTTCGGCGACCACCTCGCCCGTCATCAGATCGCTGATCGTGGAGGCGAGCTGCGCGCGCTCGCGCGGTTCGAGCAGCTCGATCAGGTCGGCGATGTCGGCGGCATGGAGCGGCTCGACCAGATCGTAAACCGCGCCCTTGTCGCGGGCTGCCAGCGCAATGTGAACCGCGCTGACAAACGAAGGCTTCAACCGGTTTTCCTGATCGTGCCGTTCATCATCGACGCGGTCGTCCGGGCGCACCTCGGTGGCAACCGAACCTGGTGCCAGATCGGCGATCATGAGATCGTCTTGGGGGATGCGGTCGCCGGCCATGCTTTGGCGTTTAGGCGGCGAAGGTCGAAAAGCAAGCAGGGGAGGGTGACAGGCGATTTTTGCCTGCTAAAAGCTGGGGCAAATTCCCGCAGGAGATTCATAATGGCCGAAACCCTCACCTTCACGCTCGACACCGGAGACGGCGAGCCCAAGGACGTCGTTATCAAGCTTCGCTCCGATCTGGCGCCGGGCCACGTCGCGCGCATCGCCGAACTGGCGAGCGAAGGCTTCTACGACGGCGTGGTGTTCCACCGCGTGATCAGCGGCTTCATGGCGCAGGGCGGCGATCCGACCGGCACCGGCATGGGCGGCAGCGACAAGCCCGACCTTGCGGCTGAATTCAACGCGGAAGCCCACGTCGAAGGCGTGTGCTCGATGGCCCGTTCGCAAAGCCCCAACAGCGCCAATTCGCAGTTCTTCATCTGCCTTGATGACGCGCGCTTCCTCGACAAGCAGTACACCGCGTGGGGCCAGGTCACCAGCGGCATGGAACACGTCCACGCGCTGCCCAAGGGCGAACCGCCGCGCGCGCCCGGCAAGATCGTCAAGGCGACGGTGGCCTGAGTGAGCCAGGGAGCTTAAGGGGGTGACGCTCCGCTCGCTTGCGGCCGGCTTGTGCGCGCTGCTGCTCGCAGGCTGCGTCACCACCTATCCCGATATCTCGCAGTCGCGCTCGCCGTGCCGCTCGCAGCCCGGCGGGTGGTGCGCATTCCTGCGCGATGGCGCGGTGGAGGCGTGGCCGTTCGCGGTTGCCGCGACCAATGCCTACGTCGGTGACACCGATCTGTTTGCCGACCTCGGCCCGCAGCTCGAACTGCTCCCCCGCCTGCCGATTGCCGAGGAAGACGCCGCGAAGGGCTTCAGTTACGAGATCTTCGCGCAATATGCGCCGGGCAGCGCGGGCAGCCGCGCTCGCAAACCGATCGCGCGGATCATGGCCTTTCGCGGGACCGATCTGGGCGGATTGAGCGATATCTTCTACGGATCGCTGCGCGCCGACCAGATCGAATTGGCGATCCGCTACTTCGATGCCGAGCGGGCGCGCACCGGCAGCGATATTCCGTGGGTCGTCACCGGCCACTCGCTTGGCGGGGCGCTGGCGACCGAGGTTTCGGTCAAGTATCGCAGCGTTCAGGCCTACATGTTCAACACCTCGCCCTTCCGGCTGGACGATGTGGACGTGAACGACGTGCAGCGCACCGTCTTCAACGAGCGCGGCGAGGTGCTGCGGCGGTTTGAGCGCTATGACGTTGCGCCGGCATCAGACGTGTTTACGTTGAATTGCGGGCCGCAAAAGAACGCCTTGGCCAAGCACAAGGTCCGCCCGCTGGCCGACTGCATCACGTGGATCGCGGCCTATGCGAGCGAGGATGCGCTTAGCGTGGTGAAGGCCAATGGGGTGAAGAAGCCGGCAGTGGAGTGCGGGCCGCAGGACAAGCAGCACCCCGGCAAGCAGACACGCTCGCCGGTGCCTTGCGTGCATATCGGTGTGCGGGACGAGAAGAAGCAGAAATAGGCGCAAGGAGGGCTGCGTTGGATTGCTCCAGACGGGCTACAGGTCGGTTTAGACCCCCCTTCGACCCCCCTTTGACCCCCTCCAGACCCCCTCTAGACCCCCTCTAGATTGCGGCCAAAACGATGTTTCACGTGGAACATCGGCGTTTAGGGGTGATCCGCGGCGATTGAACCCGGTTGCCATCGGCGCTAGAGGGCGGGCCTCATGAAACCCTCTGCGCCTCCCCGGACCTATCGGGTCAAGAGCTTCGGCTGCCAGATGAACGTCTATGACGGCGAACGCATGGCCGAGCTGCTGGGCGAGCGCGGCATTACCCCCGCGCCTGAGGGGGAAGAGGCCGATCTCGTCATCCTCAACACCTGCCATATCCGTGAAAAGGCTGCGGAAAAGGTCTATTCCGACATCGGCCGGCTGGTGCTGGCAGGCAAGCAGGCGGAGGCCCAAGGCGGAAGGCAACCGCTGATCGCGGTGGCTGGCTGCGTCGCCCAAGCCGAGGGCGAGGAGATCATGAAGCGCGCCCCTGCGGTGAGCATCGTGGTCGGCCCGCAGGCCTATCACCGCTTGCCCGAAATGCTTGATAAAGCAGCAAAAGGCGAGCGCGCGACCGACACCGAGATGCCCGCCAACGCCAAGTTTGATGCACTCCCGGCCCGCCGCAAACGCGGCCCGACCGCCTTCCTTACCGTGCAGGAAGGGTGCGACAAGTTCTGCACCTATTGCGTGGTGCCCTATACCCGAGGCGCGGAAATCTCGCGGCCTTTGAGGGACCTGATCGCCGAAGCGGAGCGACTGGTCGAGGCAGGCGCGAAGGAAATCATGCTGCTCGGCCAGAACGTCAACGCATGGGCTGGCGAGGACACCAAGGGACGCCGCACGGGCCTGGCGGGCCTGATCCACGCGCTCGCCCGGATCGATGGGCTGGAGCGCATCCGCTACACCACCAGCCACCCGGGCGACATGGACACCGACGAGGGCCGGGCGCTGATCGCCGCGCATGGCGAAGTGGGCAAGCTGATGCCCTACCTGCACCTCCCCGTGCAGAGCGGCAGCGACCGGGTCTTGAAGGCGATGAACCGCCAACATACGGCAGACAGCTATCTGAAAATCATCGCAAACTTCCGCGCGGCGCGGCCCGACATCGCGCTCGCGGGCGACTTCATTGTCGGCTTCCCCGGCGAGACCGAAGCCGAGTTCGAAGAGACTTTGAGGGTCGTCGACGAAGTCCGCTACGCCGCCTGTTTCAGCTTCAAGTACTCCCCGCGCCCCGGCACCCCCGCCGCCATCATGGACGGCCAGATCGCGCCCGAGGTGATGGCCGAGCGCCTCCAGCGCCTCCAGACCCGCCTTGCCGAACAGCAATATGCCTTCAACCAGGCGAGCGTCGGCAAGACCTGCACAGTGCTGGTCGAGCGCACCGGGCGAGATCCCGGCCAAAGGCTCGGCAAGTCGCCGTGGTTGCAATCGGTGTGGTTTGCCAAAGACGAGGGGGCTCCCGCGGCGATCGGCGATATGGTCGAGGTTCTCCTCGCCGTGGCAGGGCCGGTCTCGCTGAAAGGCCTCGTTCGCGAGACCCTGCCAGCCTAGCGAGCTTTCATGAGGCTGTTGACGACTTCGCCGTAGACATTGCTGGCGGGCACGTTGCCGGCGATCGCATAGACTCCATGCAAGAAGGCGACATCGAAGTCGGTGAGCTCGGCAGGCGCGTTGGCCGCGTCGAGGAACAGCGTCATCATCGTCGCAGGAGCGCCCGGCGTCAGCTCGCGAATCTCAGCTGTCGGCGCGAGCAGCCGCAGCGTCGCGTAATCGGCGAGCTGCTGCGCGGTCTTCCCGTCGGCGGCGTCGCGGTCGATGATCACGATCGCGCCGGTTACGCCGATCATGATCGGCTGCTTGAGCCGTCCGCTCATCTCGATGGTGCGGTTCTGGGGGATTTCGCGGTCGTCGTATTGGACCGGCATGCCGTTGGTTCCCAGCACCTGCGTGGCGCGCCAGGCATAGGCGGGATCGCGGGACTCAAGCATCTTCTTCAGCGCAGCCACTCCAAGATTGCCGAAGATCCAGCGGTTCTTCTTGCGCGCCTGCTCGAGATCCTTGCGGGTGTTGCTGGTGAAGATGACCAGCGCGTTGGTCTTGCAATCGCCGGTCGCGATGGGAACGCGCGCCAGCTTGGCGTTGCCGACGATGCGCGCGGCGAAGCCGTCGACGAACGCGTCCTTCACCCCGGCAATCGCTAGGCACATCGGCTGTTGGAACCGCGCGATCGGGCGGTCGAAGGGAAGTCGGCCGGTGACCTGGCGCGCGAGGCCCTGCACCGCTTCCTCGTCCTTCGCGCGATCGGCGGTGACGATGATGTCCGATTCCGTATGCGTCTCAGGAGCCGCCTGCGCGAACAGCGGCTGGCTCACGGCGAGCGCAAACGCGGCAGCGGTCAATCTAGTGGTCAGGGGAGACATTTTCGGGTCTTTCTTAGGCTGCGACAGGTTCTTCTAATTCAGCGGAATTTTCATGTCGATAACCCGACCGCACGACTGGTCGATGCCATCCGACCAATGACATCATTGGCCTTGCTATCGCGGGCGAATGATCCATGTTCGTAAGGAAGCATGAAAGGAACCTATGGGCCGACGACCCTCACGTGCCGGGCACCCGGCACTCTCGCCTGATCCGCGCGGCATTCCGGCCCAGCGGCGTGCTCGCATCGATCTGACCTTCGAGAATCAGGCGTTGCTGGGTCCGCTGTTCGGACAGTTCGACGCGAATCTGGTGCAGGTCGAGAACCGGCTGGGGGTCTTCATCCACGCCCGCGGGCATCAAGTGGTGATCGAGGGGCTGGAGGACGACGTTGGCCGCGCCCGCGAGACGCTCATGACCATGTATGACCGGCTGGCGCGCGGCGAGGCGCTCGATGCCGGTGCAATCGAGTCGATGATCGCCATGTCCGCCGAACCGACGCTTGAAGGCATCATCTCGGGCGACGAGGGCGCGCCGCCGATCATGATCCGCACGCGCAAGAAGACGATCGTGCCGCGCTCGGCGACGCAGATCGAATATATGCGCAGCCTGGCCAGGGACGACATCATTTTCGCGCTCGGCCCGGCGGGGACGGGCAAGACCTATATCGCTGTGGCGCAGGCGGTGGCGCAGCTCATCACCGGCTCTGTCCAACGCCTGATCCTGTCGCGCCCGGCGGTGGAAGCGGGGGAGAAGCTGGGCTTCCTCCCCGGCGACATGAAGGAGAAGGTCGATCCGTACCTGCGCCCGCTCTACGATGCGCTGAACGACTGCATGCCGCCCGAACAGGTCGAGCGGCGGTTGGCCAACGGCGAGATCGAGATCGCGCCGATCGCCTTCATGCGCGGGCGGACGCTGGCTGACAGCTTCATCATCCTCGATGAAGCGCAGAATACCACGCCGATGCAGATGAAGATGTTCCTCACCCGGTTCGGCCAGAACAGCCGGATGGTGGTGTGCGGCGATCCCAAGCAAACCGACCTGCCCGGCGGCCCCCGGATGAGTGGGCTGAACGATGCGGTCGAAAAACTCGAAGGCGTCGAAGGCTTCGGCACGGTCCGCTTTACGGTCGCGGACGTTGTGCGCCACCCGATCGTGGGGCGGATTGTTGAGGCGTATGAGGGGAATGGTGAGGAGGCCTAGGGGGCGAGGGAGCTTAAGCGAGGTCGCGTCGGGATAGTTGGTTCGGCACGTTTCTCTCCAAAAGCCGCCGTCTGGGTTTCGATCCCAGTGCGGACGTTCAGGCTGCTTCCACGCAGACTAAACTGTGCCAAAGATAAGTTGGTTGCCTACGTATGGCCGCACCACTTTTTCCGGCATCCGCCGGAGCGCTTCGGCGATGAATACCTCACCGGTGCAATGCATCGGAACGATGTATGTGGGATTGATCTCCAAAAACTCGGCCACGGTGCTGCGTGCCTCGTCCTCGGTCCTCGGTCTCACAAGGTGAAACCCTCCGACGACTGCGTGGACCTTTTCGACCCCTGAAACTGCCTGCGCTTGGCGGACCGAATTAAGAACTCCGCGGTGGCTGCAAGATGCGATAACGACCAGCCCAAGGTCTTTGACGATGTAGCAGGTCGCAATTTCATGCTCACCATCGTCGGCGAGTTCGGCCACAGCCCGCTTTTCCGCCGAAAGCCCCGCCGCGTCGCAGCCGACGCCAGGACGCATTCGAGTGGGAATGGCCGCTCGCTCGGAGCTTTGCAGCGGAATCAATCCTGTGGTGAAGGCGTGGTCTGCTATCGCTACCGGCTCGGATGCGATTTGCGTCATGAAGCCAGCCTGTGCAAGTTCCACCCGGTCGAGTGTTCCCATGATTGGCGGGGGACTTCCGATCATCGCCACCCTTTCACAGAACGCCTCCTCTCCTCCGACGAAAAGGGGCAGCTTTCGAACCTGCTGACCGTCGCTTCCAAAGAGGCCTGTAAACCCACCGTAATGGTCGAGGTGGCCGTGGCTCAGCACGGAAGCATCAATGCTCGCCGGCTGGATCCCCAGCAGCGCCATGTTGTTGGCGAGCACTTCGGGGCTGTAGCCGAAGTCCACCAACACCTGCCGGATATCGCTGCCGCGCCGTGACCGCGCGAGAATGGACAGTCCGAACTCCGCCATAAGGGTGTTGCGCGACATACGTGCCCCGCTTCCTCCGCCTGTTCGCTTGACACGAAGGCCCGGGAGCATCTGATCGGTTAGGAATGGGCCGAATGTGGCAGCGTCGATGACGACTTGCAGCATCAACTCATCGACGGTTGTAACCGCGAGGCGTGGATTGCCACCCGCGACCGGGCCAGCGACCGGGCCAGCGAGCGTGCAGGCAATGCCCGCCCCTGCGACTTGTAGGAATCCACGGCGGTTTAATCTACCGGTGTCGAGATGTTCCATCACAGTCCTCCCGGCTCTCGATAGCACGTTTGCTCAGAACCTCAGCACGCAACTGGCAACGTCTGCTTCCCACCCGTTTTCGGCCCATCGGCAGACAGGCTGTGGTTCCCCGATAACAGCATTCCCTCGGCTTCGGTCGCGCCAGCGTTTCTCCGCCGGCCTATCCGCGCTATGGGCCGTGCGATGCAGCTTGATATCGACATCGACGATTGGCCTGCGGGCGCGTGGGAGGCGTTGGCCGAGCGTGCGGCGCAGGCGGCAAGCGAGGGCGAACCACTGCTCGCAAACCCGCGCCTCGCAATCAGCCTGCTGTTTACCTCGGACGCCGAAGTCCACACCCTCAACCGCGAATGGCGCGAGCGCGACAAGCCCACCAACGTGCTGAGCTTCCCGATGCTTGAGCGCGAGGAACTGGAAGACCTTGCGCCGGACGGCGCGCCCGCCATGCTTGGCGACATTGCGCTCGCCTACCAGACCTGCGCGCGCGAGGCTGACGAAAAGGGCGTCACCCTTGAGGCCCACGCGGTTCACCTCATCGTCCACGGCCTCCTCCACCTAGCTGGTCACGACCACGTAACAAACGACGAACAGGCCGCTGCGATGGAACGGCTGGAAACCGCGATACTTGCCAAACTGGGCATCGCTGACCCATATGGCTACTGACACCAACGGGAGCAGTTTCTAAGGCTATGGCCGATTCCCTTTCGCCCGCATCTCAAACCGGAGACGCGGACAGTAGTAGCGGGCTGTGGCCTGCCTTGCGCAAGATCCTCGGGCTCGAAGCCGTGCGCTCCTTGCGCGAACAGCTCGAGGAAGCGATCGACGATCACGAGGACGAGAACGGCGCCTCGGGTTCCGACGCCAGCGGCAGCAGCGGCGGAGACCTGTCGCGGGTCGAGCGGCAGATGCTGCGCAACCTCCTGCACTTTTCCGAACACGATGCCGACGACGTCGCGGTACCGCGCGGCAAGATCATCGCGGTCGAAGCTACGATCAGCTGGGAGGCCATGGTCGCTGCCTTCTCAGAGCACGGCCATTCGCGCATGCCGGTCTTCCGCGACACGCTCGATCACGTAATCGGGATGATCCACATCAAGGACGTATTCCCGTTCCTCGCCAACGCCGCAGAGCCGCCCAACGACTGGACGACGCTGATGCGCCAACCGCTCTACGTGCCGCAGGCGCGCGGCGCATTGGACGTGCTCGCCGACATGCGCACGCAGCGAGTTCACCTTGCGATTGTGCTCGACGAGTTCTCGGGAACCGACGGTCTCATCACCATCGAGGACCTTGTCGAGGAGATCGTCGGCGAGATTGAGGACGAGCACGACGAGACCCCGGAGGACCTGATCACTCCGATCGGTGAGGGGATGTGGGACTGTGACGCCCGCGCCGAGCTCGACGACATCGCCAAGCTGATCGATTCGCGCCTCGCCGAAGTTGCGGAATCGGTCGACACGCTGGGTGGGCTCACCTTCGTCCTGGCCGAGGCCGTGCCGCCGGTCGGCACGGTACTGGAACATCCGAGCGGCTGGCGGATTGAGGTGACAGCGGGCGATGAAACCCACGTCACCCGGTTGCGGTTACACCCCCCGGTCGTCGAGAGGGAAGTGCAGTAAGCGCAACTTTTCGTCTTTCCCCGTCTTTTTCCTTCGATTTTTTGCATCCGATTGGCAACTGGCGCGTATCTCTTCCACCAAGGAGAGAGTTCATGCCTTCACGTCGTCTGCCCCCTCTGCGCGCGCTTGAAGCCTTTATGCGCACGGTTCGTCTGGGTTCGGCCCGGGCGGCGGCGGAGGAGATTGGGCTCAGCCCCTCGGCTCTGTCGCGCCGGATCAGCAACCTCGAAGAATTCGTCGGCAAGAAGTTGTTCACCCGCGCGCGCCAGTCGATGCAGCTCACCGATGAGGGCCAGGCTTTCTACGAGGCGGTGAACCCGCACATGGAGGCGCTCGCCCGCGCGGTGGAGAGCCAGTCCGACAATATCGCGCTGCTGCGTCTGCGTTTGGGCGTGCTGCCGATGTTCGGCAGCCAGCGGCTGTTCCCGCGGCTGGGCGAGCTGCGCAAGCGCCACCCCCTGCTGCACATCGACATCGACACCGCGCCGCACTTGGAAGACCGGGTCGGCGACACGCTTGACGCCGCGATCATCCTCTCGCGCGGACCGGCGAGCGGGCTTCACGCGGTGCGGCTCGACCACAATCTCGTCCATGCCATCTGCTCCAAGGACACCGCGCGCAACATCGGGCCGAACATCACCCCCGAGGTCATGACCAAGCAGACCTTCCTGATCCACAACGAGCTGCCCGAGAGCTTCATGGCCTGGAAAAAGGCCAATGGACTTGATGCGATGAACCCGGCTGCCATCGATCACTACGACTCGGGTGCGCTGATGCTGGAAGCTGCGGCGCAAGGCCTCGGCATCGCGATAATGCACGACGATCACCTGCGCCGCGCCAGCGACAACCGCCTGATCAACCTCCCCGGTGCGCCGGTGGAGAGTCCCTACAGCTATTGGTTCGTGTGTAAGCCGGTTGCGCTGGAAAGCCGTCCGGTGCGGATCTTCCACGACTGGCTGGTCCGCGCGGGGCTTTAGTTCGCCGTCTCGACCTTCGCCTCATACTGCACCGGAGGGACCGTGTGCGCGAAGGGGCGTAGCGGTTTGCCGAGGATATCGACCAGCGCCTCCTCGATGCGGCGGCGTGATTCCTGACCGATCGCCTTGCGGCCGCGGAAGTCCTCCGGTGAGAAAGGCTCAAGGAAATGCAGTCGCAGCTTGAAGCTGCCGCTGCGTGACAGAACGCGCTTGGCGTTGTTGAGCCCGCCTTCGACGCCGATCCAGCCGATCCATTCCGCAACCGCGCCGTAGTCGATGATAACCGGTTGGACGAGCACGCCCTGCGGGGGCGGTTCAAGCACCGAGAGCATCGAGGTCTTAAAGGGGAGAAGGGATTGCCCGTCGGTGGTGGTCCCTTCCGGGAAGACCGTCACCGACCAATTGTCGACGAGCGCTTCCTTCAGGGCATTGATTTGTTCGGCCACGCCCATCCGGTGCTCGCGCTTTACGAAGACCGTGCGGTTGAGGCTCGCGAGCCAGCCGACCACCGGTGCCTCGGCGAGTTCAGCCTTGGCGACGAAGGCCGTCCCGCTCGCTCCCGCCAGCGCAAGAATGTCCACCCACGAGATGTGGTTGGCGACGAAGAACACGTCGCGCTTCAGATGGGTGCCAGTCACCTCGACCAGCGCGCCGCACACCCGCGCGGCATAGCGCAGGAACAGCATCGGGAAGGGCGAACCATAGGAGATCACCCGGTACAGATAGTGGAGCGGCACGAACACCAACAGCAGGCCGATCAAACCGGCAGCGCGCATCGACAGCCGCAGCCAACCCGCGAGGCTGACAGGCGTGCTCTCGCCCCGCGCCGCGGCCTCTCGGATTTCCCAGTCAGTCATTGCGCGACAGGCGCACGCCGTAGAGTTCCATGCGGTGATCGACCAGGCGATAGCCCAACCGTTCGGCGATCTGGCGCTGCAGGGCTTCGACTTCCGGATCGACGAATTCGACGACTTTGCCGGTCTCGACATCGATCAGGTGATCGTGATGCGCCTCGGGCACCGGCTCGTAGCGCGAGCGCCCATCGCCGAAATCGTGGCGGTCGAGAATGCCCGCTTCCTCGAAAAGGCGGACGGTTCGGTAGACCGTGGCGATCGAGATGCGCGGATCAACCGCGGCCGCGCGGCTGTGGAGCAGTTCCACATCCGGATGGTCTTCGCTCTCCGACAGGACCTTGGCGATCACGCGGCGCTGTTCGGTGATGCGCAGGCCCTTTTCGGCACACAATTGTTCGAGATCAATTTTCTGGGTCACGGAAGGCTCCATTGCCACGCACGGGTGCTGCCTGAAGGATTGCGACCGCCCAAAAGCAGAACAGCCCCATCCCTACAGGGACGAGGCTGCTTGCTCAAGCGGGCCGTCCGCCCTCTCAACAGGGGCGGCATGCTCCCTGTGCTTACGCGGGCTTCTTGGCGCGGCGCGGCTTGGGCGTCATGACCGTGCCGGGCTTGCGGCCGAGGCCGATCTTCTTGGCGAGATCGCGGCGCTTTTCGGCATAGTTGGGCGCGACCATCGGATAGTCGGCCGGCAGGCCCCAGCGCGCGCGATACTCTTCGGGCGACAGGTTGAAATTGGTGCGAATGTAGCGCTTCAGCATCTTAAGCTTCTTGCCGTCTTCAAGGCACACGATGTAATCGGGCTTAACCGAATTGCGCACCGTTACGGCGGGCTGCGGCTTGACTTCTTCCACGACCGGCTTTTCGCCGAGGTTGGCGAGCGCGTTGTAGACGTTGGTGATGAGCGAAGGCAGGTCACCCACGGCGACATCATTATTGCTGACATGTGCAGCGACGATATCGCTGGTCAGCGTGATAAGCGTTTCTTTCACATCGATTTCCAGATCTTGCATAAATACCTCGCGGACGTCGTTCAACTTGCGCCCCGTTTTTGGGCCATGGCGGACTATTGCAATCTTGGCAACCGGGTTGCTTTGCGTATTCGCCAATTTGCGATAAATCGTGACTTACTAGATTGAACACGCAAAAGTAATTGCATCGACCCGCTCGCCATTCGCCATGCGGTAATAGTTACGCCGCTCGCCGATCGGTTCGAACCCGAACTTGCGGTAGAAATGAATGGCAGGGTTGCCGCGCCGCATTTCGAGAAAGATGCGCTCCGTGCCGCGGGTGCGGGCGGCGGCGAAAAGGTGTTCGATCAGCATCGCGCCCACCCCGCGCAGCCGCGTGTGCGGCGCGACGGCGATGAGCAGCATCTCCTCCTCGTCGAGCACGTGGCGGGTGAGGACGAAGCCTGCGGGCTCTCCGGCGCTCGCTGCGCTCGCGCGGATCGGCGCGCCCATCGCGTCGATCACCAGCACATGGGTGTTGGCGAGCGTCAGCGCGTCGCTGACCTGCCTGCGGTTCCAGGCCTCGCCATAGGCCGGTTCGAAGGCAGCCTCCATGACCACCATGATCCCGTCGATGAGCGCTGGATCCGGGGCAGGGGAGGTCATGCCTTGACCCACTCCGCCATCGGGGTTGCGTCCGGCCCGCGGCCATAGATTGGGACGAGGTTGCCCGTGAGCAGCGCCGCAGGAAGCAGCAGCACGCTGCGCGCATCGGGCACGCAGTCGATCACCTTGGCGGGCAGCGCCGGATCGAGCGCGGCCAGTGCTGCTGCGCGGTTGCCGGCGAGGAAGCTGCAGCGAGGGTGCGTGCGCGCGGCATCAGGCGTGAGCGAAGCGGCATCGGCGAGCGGCAGGCCGTCTGCGCTGAAATCGGCGACAAACCACTCGCCGTGTCCGCCGTTCATGCACACCGTCACCGGCGTTTGCGGATGAGCGGCCTGACCCTCGGCGGCGACCAGCGCGAGGGTCGGATAACCTAGCACCTCAGCGCGCCAGGCAAAGCCAAGCGCGCGCGCAGTTGCGAGGCCGATGCGCACGCCGGTGAAGCTGCCGGGGCCTAGGCTGACGAGAATTCGAGCGGCGCGGCCCTTCTCGGGCAGCGCGCCGATCATCGGGACCAGTGCCTCGGCATGGCCGCGTCCGATCACGCGGTGGTCGTGCGTGATAATCTCGCCGCCCTCGAAAAGGGCGATGCTGCACGCCTCGGAGGCGGTTTCTATCACGAGCGTCCGCATTCCCTCGCGCCCTGCCTCAGGGCGCGACCAGGCGCAAGCGGGAGATTATCGGGATCAAGCGATGCGGTTGAAGCGGTCGAAGTCGGGCCGCGGGCTGCGATCGAAGATGCTGGCGGGATCGCCGTAGCCGACCGAACAGATGAAATTGACCCGGTGGCGCGGTTCATCGGCAAAGAACGTGGCATTGACGGCAGCGGGATTGAAGCCGGACATCGGCCCGCAATCTAGCCCGAGGGCGCGCGCGGCGAGCATCAGGTAGGCGCCTTGCAGCGAGGAATTGCGGAAAGCACCCTCCTTGCGTCCGGCCTCGTTGCCCTCGAACCAGCTCTTGGCGTCGGTGTGGGGGAAGAGCCAGGGCAGTTCTTCGTGGAAGTCGATGTCATAGCCGATCACTGCGGTGACGGGGGCGGCAAGCACCTTAACGCGATTGCCCTCCATCACGCAGTCGGCGAGCGTCGCCTTGGCGTCCGGCGACTTCACCCAGACGATGCGCACAGGTTGCATGTTCGCGGACGTCGGCGCCATCTTCACGAGGTCCCAGATCGCGTGGAGCTGTTCGTTGGTCACCGCGCGGTCAAGCCACCCATTGTAGCTGCGCGCTTCATTGAACAGTTGGGCAAGCGCCTCTTGTGACAGCATTTGGTCGTGGAACTGAGTGGTCATGCGGCGCGCACTTCGCTCACCTCGGGGACGTAGTGCTTGAGCATACCCTCGATGCCGTGTTTGAGCGTCGCAGTGCTCGAGGGGCAGCCCGCGCAGGAGCCTTGCAAGGTGAGATAGACCACTCCGTCGCGGAAGCCGCGGTAGGCGATGTCACCGCCGTCACCCGCTACTGCCGGCCGCACACGCGTCTCCAGCAGTTCGTTGATTGTAGCAATCACTTCGGCATCTTCGGGGCGTTCCTCCACCACCAGATCATCCTCGGGCAGGGGGACGGCGATGCCATTGCCTGTGCCGCCTGCAAAGAGCGGGGCCTCGGATACAAAGTGATCGAGCAGGATCGCGATCACCTGCGGCTTCAGCGCGCTCCAGTCGGCGCCGGGTGCGGCGGTGACCGACACGAAGTCCTGGCCGAAGAACACGTTCACCACCTCGCCTGTGTCGAAGATCGCCTGGGCGAGCGGGCTCGCTTCGGCGGCTTCTGGGGTGGAGAACTCGCGGCTGCCCGTCACCATCACGGACTGGCCGGGAAGGAATTTGAGCGCGGCGGGGTTAGGAGTGGTCTCGGTTTCGATGAACATGGTATGTAGTCTAGGGGCGCCGGGGGCGGGCGGCAAGGTGTGTCTGAGCGACAGGCAGCTCACGCATTCACTATCGCTTCACAATTCGCTCCCCTATATGCCGATCATGACGTCATTCTCCCGCGCGGGCCGCGCTTTAGCCCTTTTCCTTGCCCCTCTCGTGGCTTTCCAGCCGCTCGTGGCAGAGCAGGCGCAGCGCAATGCTCCGCGCACCAGCACGCAGGCTCCCGCCCCTGCACCGACTCCGGCCCTGCCGTCCGTTCCCGCGCCCAAGTTCCTCCAAGCCAAGGACCAGACCTGGCTCTATCGCGGCTCGGACATCCCGCCTGATGACCAGTGGCTGTTTGGTCAGATGAAGAATGGGGTGCGCTATGCCGTGCGCCGCAACGGCGTCCCGCCGCGCCAGCTTTCGATCCGGGTGCGGATCGACGCGGGCTCGCTTTACGAGAACGACAGCGAGCAGGGCTTTGCGCACCTGCTCGAACACCTGCTGTTCCGCGAGAGCAAATATCTGGGGCAGGCCGAGGCCATTTCCGCTTGGCAGCGCCTCGGCGCGACGTTCGGCAGCGATGCAAACGCCGAGACTTCGCCGACCCACACCGCCTTCAAGCTGGACATCCCGAACATCGATCAAGCGAAGCTCTCTGAAAGCGTCAAGCTGCTCTCGGGCATGATCCGCGAGCCGGTGCTGAACGACGCCAATGTCGCTGCCGAGCGCCCGATCGTGCTCGCCGAGAAGCGCGAGAACGGCGGGGCGGGGCGGCGCATGGCCGATCTCACGCGGAAGACCTTCTTCGCCGGCCAGCGGCTCGCGGTTCGCAACCCGATCGGCACCGACGCGACCTTGAAGGCGGCAACCGGCAAGGCGGTGAAGGCCTTTTACGATCGCTATTACCGGCCCGAAAACACCGTGATCGTGGTCGCGGGCGATGCCGATCCGATGGTGCTGGCGGGCCTTGTAGAGCAATGGTTCGGCGACTGGAAGGGCACCGGCAAGCCCGGCACCGCGCCCAATTTCGGCGATCCCCTGCCGCCTAAGGCCACTGCGGTTACGGCGGGCCCCGCCACTCCGATCGGCGAGCTCGCCATCGGGGTCGAGCCCGATTTGCCGCGCAGCCTTACCTATGCGGTGATGCGTCCGTGGCGACAGGTCACGGACACCATCGTCTATAACGAGGGCCTGCTGACCGATGCCGTGGCGCAGGCGATCATCAACCGCCGGCTGGAAAGCCGCGCGCGCGGGGGCGGTAGCTTCCTTTATGCGCAGGTCCAGCAGGACGACGTTTCGCGCTCGACTGATGCGACCTTCGTCACCTTCGCCCCTCTTAGCGCCGACTGGCAAGCCGCGCTCGCTGATGTGCGCAGCGTGATCGCCGACGCGTTGGTCAATCCGCCGACGCAGGAAGAGATCGACCGCGAGGTCGCGCAATTCGACGTGGTCTTCGCCAATCAGGTCGAGCAGGAAAGTGTGCAGGCGGGCTCGACCCTCGCCGACAATCTCGTCAACGCCGTCGATATCCGCGAGACCGTAGCCGCACCTGATGTGGTACTGGGCGTGTTCCGGGGCATGAAGCCGCGCCTCACCCCCGAAGTAGTGCTCAAGCGCACGCAAGGTCTTTTTGAGGGCACCGTGACGCGCGGGGTCTATGTGACGCCGACCACGGGCGAGGCCGACGTCGCTCGGCTCCGGACGGCGCTCGCCAGCGAGGCGAAGGTTGACGCGACCGCGCGGCTTGCAGCGCAGACCATCGCCTTTGCCGACCTGCCCCCCGTGGGCGCGCCCGGCACCATCACGTCGCAAGGTCCTGCGGGCGCGCTTGAGATCGAGCAGGTCGAATTGGGCAATGGCGTCAAGGCGCTGATCTGGGCCAACGATGCCGAACCGGGCCGTGTCACCGTAAAGGTGCGCTTCGGCGCCGGCTGGCGTGCCTTCGACAAGGACAGTTCCGTCTATGCTTCGCTCGGCGAGCAGGCGCTGGTCGGCTCGGGTCTGGGCGCGCTTGGCCAGAACGAGATCGACCGGTTGGCGACGGGCCGCAAGCTCGGCTTTGACTTTGCGATCGATGATGCGGTCTTTACGTTTACCGCGCAGACCCGCTCGGAGGATGTGAACGACCAGCTCTACCTCTTTGCTGCAAAGCTGGGAATGCCGCGCTGGGACAAGGATCCGGTGATCCGTACCAAGGCCGCTGCCGAGCTTGCCTATAATACCTATGCGACCAGCCCCGGCGGCGTGCTTGGCCGCGATCTCGAGTATCTCGCGACCGGGCGCGATCCGCGCTTCGCCACGCCCGATCCGGCGGCGCTCAAGGCGGCGACGCCCGAAGGCTTCCGAAAGGTGTGGGAGCCGCTGCTGAAGCAGGGCCCGATCGAGGTGCTGGTGTTCGGCGAATTCGACAAGGCCAAGGTGATCGAGCAGCTGCGCCTCACCTTTGGCGCGCTCCCGCCGCGCGAGCCGATTTCGCCCGAAGTCGCCGCGCGCGTGCCAGAGTTTGCCGCGCCCTCGGACACGCCGTCGGTCGTCACCCATCGCGGCGATGCCAACCAGGCCGCCGCCGTGGTCGCCTGGCCGAGCGGCGGCGGGACTGCGGACTTGCGCGAAAGCCGTCAGCTCGAGATCCTCACCCAGCTGTTCAACAACCGCCTGCTCGACGCCCTGCGCGAACGCGCCGGGGCGAGCTATTCGCCGCAGGTCTTCTCGAACTGGCCGGCCGATATCGCCAGCGGCGGGCGCATCACCGCGCTCGCCCAGTTGGAGCCCGCATTCGTGCCGGTGTTCTTCGCCGAAGCTGACAGGATCGCCAAGGACCTCGCCGCCAATCCGCCCACCGCCGATGAACTTGCGCGTGTGACCGAACCCTTGAGCCAGTTGATCCGCCGCGCGTCGACCGGCAACCAGTTCTGGCTCTACAACCTCGAAGGCGCGACGCAGGACCCTGAACGGGTGGCGCTGCTGCGCTCGATCCTGTCGGATTATTCGCAGACCACCCCGCAGGCGATGCAGGCCCTCGCTGAGCGCTACCTCGCCAAGGCCGGCCCTTTCCGTCTCGCGATCATCCCCGAGGGGCAGGCGTTGGCCGAGGCGCCAGCGGGCGGGGCGGGTGTGAAGGGTGCGAAGCCTGTGGTCGCGGGGCGCTGATCGGCGCCGCTGCTGACAGTGGCCGGGAAATAATGTTGTCCTCAGCGGCTTTGGCGCTTTACAATTGAAACGCGCGTCCTGTAGCCGCCGCTCCCGCGCCTGCGCTAGCGCGCCATGACCAGAAAAGAGCTTGAAACCGTGCCCGAAACCTGGACTCCCGATAGCTGGAAGGCCCACGAAGCGCGTCACCTGCCGCATTACGAGGATGCAGCGGAGCTGGCCGATGCGGAGAAGACTCTCTCGTCCTATCCCCCGCTGGTCTTCGCGGGCGAGGCGCGCGCATTGAAGGCCGATCTCGCCGCAGTAGCCAACGGCCACGGCTTCCTGCTGCAAGGCGGCGACTGCGCCGAGAGCTTCGCCGAGTTCCACGCCAACAACATCCGCGACACCTTCCGCGTGCTTCTACAGATGGCGGTCGTCATGACCTTCGCCAGCAAGCGTCCGGTGGTAAAGGTGGGGCGCATGGCGGGCCAGTTCGCCAAGCCGCGCTCCTCGCCGACCGAGACGATCGGCGACATGACCCTGCCGAGCTATCTCGGCGACAATATCAACGGCATTGAGTTCGACCCCGTCAGCCGCCGCAACGATCCGGCCCGTATGGTGCGCGCCTATTCGCAGGCGGCCTCGACCCTCAACCTGCTGCGCGCCTTCGCCAACGGGGGTTATGCCAACCTGCGGCAAGTCCACCAGTGGACGCTCGACTTCATGGGTCGCACGCCGTGGACCGAGAAGTTCAGCGAGATGGCCGACCGGATCGGCGAGGCCTTGGACTTCATGGAGGCCTGCGGGATCGATCCCGGCACTGTGCCGCAGTTGAAGGGCACGAGCTTCTACACCAGCCACGAGGCCCTGCTGCTGCCCTACGAGGAAGCCATGACCCGGCGAGATTCGCTGACCGGCGACTGGTATGCGACCTCGGCCCACATGCTTTGGATCGGCGATCGCACCCGCTTCCTGGGATCGGCGCATATCGAATTCGCGCGCGGGATCGGCAATCCGCTCGGCATGAAGTGTGGGCCCAGCCTCGAGCCTGATGCGCTGCTTCGCTTGCTCGACGACCTCAACCCGGGCCGCGAGGCGGGGCGCATCACGCTCATCAGCCGCTTCGGCCACGACAAGGTCGAAGATGGCCTTCCCAAGCTGATTCGCGCTGTGCAGCGCGAAGGGCATCCGGTGGTGTGGAGCTGCGACCCGATGCACGGTAATGTCGTGAAGTCCGACACCGGCTTCAAGACCCGCCCCTTCGACCGTATCACGAGGGAAGTGAAGGGCTTCTTTGCGGTCCACCGTGCAGAAGGCTCGCACCCCGGCGGCATCCATATCGAGATGACCGGGCAGGACGTAACCGAATGCGTCGGCGGAGCCGTGGCGATCACTGAAGAGCGCTTGGGTGACCGCTACCATACGCATTGCGACCCGCGCCTCAACGCCGAACAGTCGCTGGAGCTCGCCTTCCTTGTCGCCGAGATGCTCAACGACGCGGCCGGCACGCGCGAAGCGGAAGTCAGCGCCCACGCGGCCTGAGGGTTGCCGGGCTTTGTTGCCGGAAACTTGATGGGTGTAATGATTTTACGATAGCCACGCGGCTACCAGCGTCTTTCCTGCGTAACGGTAGGCGGACATGGTCCGAATGTCCGGCAACGACGCAAGGAGAGGGCCTGCGTGTATCAAAGTGAGCGAATGACGGGCATTGCTGCTCCAGCCGACCCCGAGGGGCTGGCTCTGCGTTTCCGCAATGTCCGCGCATTGACTGAGGCGTTGGTCGCCCCGCTCAGCGATGCCGATGCGTCGCTCCAGTCGATGGACGATGCGAGCCCTGCCAAGTGGCATCTTGCGCACACCACGTGGTTCTGGGAAACCTTCCTGCTGCGCGCACACGCGCCCGGATACAGGCTTCACCGCGAGGACTGGCCGTTCCTGTTCAACTCCTATTACGAGGCCGAGGGAGCGCGCATTTCCCGCGCTGCGCGGGGGATGCTCTCGCGCCCCAGCTTGCCCGAGGTGCTCGAATGGCGCGGCGCCGTCACGGCGGCAATGGAGCCGCTCCTTGGCAATCCGGCGCTGGCAGGCCTGATTGCGCTGGGCCTGGCGCATGAGGAGCAGCACATCGAACTGCTGCTCACCGACATCAAGCACGCTCTTTGCCAGAACCCCCTTGGAGCGGCGATGTGGCCGAGCGCCGCACTCACCGCAATCGTGCCCGCCGCACCGCTCGGCTGGCACACGCATCCCGGCGGGATTGCGCTGGTCGGCCACCAGTCAGAAGGCTTCGCTTTCGACAACGAGGGACCGCGCCACCGCGTGCTGCTCGAACCATTCGCGCTTGCCGACAGGCTGGTGACCAATGGCGAATGGGACGCCTTCATCGCCGCTGGCGGTTATGCCGACGCGCGGTTGTGGCTCTCTGACGGCTGGGCGTGGGTGCAACGCGAGAAGATCGACGCGCCGCTCTATTGGCGCGACGCTGAGCATTTCACCCACCAAGGCTGCCAGGCACGCGATCCCCAAGCGCCCGTGACGCACATCTCGTTCTACGAAGCCGATGCCTATGCCAGCTGGGCAGGCGCGCGGCTGCCGACCGAGTTTGAATGGGAGGCGATCGCGCGCGGGCAGGACGTGGCTGCCTCGGCACCCGCGCATCATCCCGCATGCGGCAACCAGCTCACTTGTGCAGGGCCGGTGCTGCCGATGGGATCGCCCGGCCTGTTTGGAGACTGCTGGCAGTTCACCCGCTCGGCCTATCTTCCGTACCCCGGGTTCCGCCCGGCGACAGGCGCGGTGGGCGAATACAACGGCAAGTTCATGAGCGGGCAGGTGGTGCTGCGCGGCGCGTCCTGCGCGACTGTGCGCGGCCATTCGCGCCCCTCCTATCGCAATTTCTTCTATCCTCATCAGCGCTGGCAATTCACCGGGCTGCGGCTGGCCAAGGACCTTTGAAATGACGGCGCAAACGGGTTTGAAGCTGGTCGAGCGCGACGCAAGCGGTGTCGATACGGCGTTCCGCGCGGACGTGCTGGCAGGACTGGCCGAGCCGCAGAAGGCGATCCCTGCGCGCTGGTTCTACGACGATGCGGGCTCGGCCCTGTTCGAGGACATCACGCAGCTTGCCGAGTATTATCCGACCCGCGCCGAAACCGAGATCCTGAGCACCCGCTCGGCGGAAATTGCCGGGCTGATCGGTCCGGGCCGCGCGGTGGTGGAGTTCGGCTCGGGCTCATCGGTCAAAACTCCGCTGCTGCTCTCGGCAATTCAGCCCTCCGCCTATGTCCCGCTGGATATCGCGGGCGATTTTCTGCGGGCCTCGGCGGCGGTGCTGGCCGAGAAATTTCCGGGCCTGCCCGTCTGGCCGGTCGAGGCTGATTTCATGCGGTTGGTCGAACTGCCCGCCGACGTGGCGGAGTTCCCCAAGCTCGGCTTCTTCCCCGGCTCCACGATCGGTAACATGATCGCCCGCACCGCCACTGACCTGTTGCGCTCCATGCGCGCGACGCTGGGTGATGGCGCGCTGCTGCTGATCGGCATCGACCTGGTCAAGGACGAGGATGTGTTGCTCGCCGCTTACGACGATGCCGCCGGGGTGACCGCGCGGTTCAATCTCAACCTTGCGACCCGCATCAACCGCGAGCTCGAAGGCGACATCCCGGTGGCAAAGCTTCGTCACGAGGCGCGCTGGAATGACGTCTTCGCGCGGATCGAGATGCATCTGGTAGCGAGCGAAGACATCGCCTTTGCGGTTAGCGGCACGCGCTTCGCGATGCGGGCGGGCGAAAGTATCCATACCGAAAATAGCCAAAAGTTCACCAAGCGCTCCAGCCAGGTCCTCCTCGCCGCTGGCGGGTGGGAGCCGCGCGCGCGCTGGACCGATGCGGCCAAGCAGTTCTCGCTGGTCCTGGCCGAGGCCGCGCGCCCGCGCTCTGCCCCGTGAAACAACCGGCCGTCCCATGCGTTGGCGCGGGATGGACGGAGATACTGACATTATCATCATCGGCGGCGGTATGGCGGGGCTTTCTGCTGCCGGCGCCTTGGCATTCAACGGGCAGCGCGTCACGGTGCTCGACAAGGGCCGCGGCCCCGGTGGGCGGATGGCGGCGCGGCGAGTCGAGATTGCGGGCGAGACAGTGCGTTTCGACCACGGCGCGCAATACTTCACCGCGCGCGACCCGGCGTTCCGCGGGACGGTCACCGCATGGGAGCAGGCTGGCGTCGCCGCGCGCTGGCTTGCTGCAGGCGAGGAAGCGTGGGTCGGCACACCGGGTATGAATGCTTGCGTAAAGGCGATGGCGGAAGACCTCGACGTCCGCTGGGGCGTGCGCGCCGAACGGCTCTCCCGCAAAGGCACCCTATGGCGCGTCGATGCGGGCGAGCAGAGCTTCACCACCGCGATTCTCCTCGTCGCTGTGCCTGCCGAGCAGGCTGCGGTTCTGCTCGCTGATGTCGCGCCCGATTGCGCCGCACTGGCCGCCAGCGTCGCCTCCGCGCCGTGCTGGGCGGTGATGGCGAGCTTCGCCGAACCGCTCGCTTACGCCCCTGACACCTTCCGCTCTGACACAGCACCCGTCAGCTGGGCCGCGCGCAATTCGGCCAAGCCCGGGCGCAGCGGGAGCGAGGCCTGGGTGATCCACGCCAGCCCCGCACGCAGCCTCGAGCTGATCAACCTGCCCAAGGACGAGGTCGCGCCGATCCTGCTCGCCGACTTTTTTGCCGCCGCCGGCATCGCCCCCGCCGTCCCCACGCACATTGATGCGCACCGCTGGCTCTATGCGCTGCCGCAGGCGCCGAAGGGCCAGGGTGCGCGCTTCGATCCGGCGCTCGGGCTCGGGATCGCGGGTGACTGGCTGCACAGCCCACGTGTCGAGGGAGCGTGGCTCTCGGGCCGGGCGCTGGCGCTGGCGGTTGCCCCAACGCTTGCGGGACCCGAGGTTTGATCCTAAATGGCGGCCCGCGATGCAAGTTTGCTTTCTGTACAATCACGATGCCGGCCACCAGGTCGCGCACAATATCGGCATCGCCGCCGCGCTGGCGGAGCACCACCCCGATATTCGCACGGTCATCGCCTACGGCAGTCCGGCGATCCGCAGTGAGATCGTCAAGCACCTGAGCCCTGTGCAGATCGCCGCGCTTGAATGGCTCGACCTTGGCTTGCCAGCCTTGGGCGACGCGCTGCTCGGCCCGCTCAACCGGTTGTTCCCGGTCCGCAGGCTTGCGCGTCTGTGGGCAGGTGCACGGACGTTGCGGGCTTTTGACCTTATCGTCTCGACCGAGCGCACCTGCCTATCGTTGAAGCGCCGCTGGCGCGCGCGTGGGCCCGCCTTCGCCTATGTCCCGCACGGTTCGGGCGACCGCAATGTCGCCTATCACCCGGCCTTGCGCGATTTCGATCTGATGCTGGTCTCGGGCCAGAAGCTAGTCGATCAGATGGTCGCCAACAATATCGCACCGGCCAGTCACTGCCGCATCATCGGTTATGCCAAATTCGATAGCCTGAACGGCCGCACGCCGGAGCAGTTCTTCGACAATGACAACCCGGTGTTCCTCTACAACCCGCATTTCGATCCGGTGCTGTCGAGCTGGTACGATCATGGCCCGCAGATCCTCGACTGGTTCGCCGCGCACCCCGAATACAACCTGATCTTCGCGCCCCACGTGATGCTTTTTTACAAGGCGCTGCACATCTCGCCTGAGTACAAGCGCGCGCGGCGGCGGCCCGATATTGACCCGGCATGGCGCTCCTGCCCCAATATCCGCATCGATGTGGACAGCGAGCGCCTGTTCGACATGAGCTACACGCTCAGCGCCGATGCCTATATCGGCGACATGTCGAGCCAGGTTTACGAGTTCATCTTCCGCCCGCGCGCGGTGTTCTTCCTCGACGTTCACAGCAAGGACGCGGGCGAGAGCAGCCTAGCCTACGAGATGTGGCAGAACGGTCCGGTGCTCACCAGCGCGCAAAGCTTGTTCGGACAAATCCCGCTATGGCAGGACATCGCGGCGCAATATCGCGCTGAGCAGCAGCGCCTGCTCGCCTACACCGCCGACCTTGGCAACCCGCGCCCGGCGGGGCAGCGCGGGGCGGATGCCATTGCCGAATATCTCGGCCCCGAGGGCAATCGATCCGCAGGCTCGCGATGACCATCGCGGCGCGACCGGAGCGCTTCTGGCTGAGCGTACTCGTCCCGATGTTCAAGGTTGAGGCTTACCTCGATCAATGCCTCGCTTCGATCATTGGTCAGGCTGATGCCGGGGTCGAGATCGTGATCTGTGACGACTGCTCGCCGGACGCAGGGCTCGCCATCGCGCAGCGCTACGTTGCCCGCTATCCCGGGCAGGTGCGGATCATCAGGCACGCGCAGAACCGCGGCATTTCCGTGACGCGCAATTCGCTGCTCGATGCAGCGCAGGGGGAATATCTCTGGTTCGTCGATTCCGATGACCGGATGGAGGCCGGAGCGATTGCGGCAATCGCCGAGGTGGTTCACCGCGATGCGCCTGACCTGATCGGCTGCAACTACCGCAAGCGCGGCTGGCGCAGATCGGCCTTTGTGGGACCTTGTGACCGCGTGCTCACCGACCGCGACGTTATCGTCGGCGGGATCTGTGCGTCGCGCAAGATGTATGTCTGGGTAAGGATCGCGCGGCGCGAGCTTTGGGATGGCGGTCTGCGGTTTCCCGAGGGAAGAATCTTCGAAGATGCGGCGATCGTTCCGCGCCTCGCGCTCAAGGCGTTGAGCTATGTCCATCTCGATCGGCCGCTGATCGATTACCGCGTATGGTCGGGAAGCATCCTCGCAGGCGTGAAGAACAGCCGCGAGCTGTTTGACCTGCCCTCGCACCTCGATCTGGCGAGGGCGCTGGAGGGCTTTGTCGAAACGCTCGAAAGCGAAACCGAGCCCTTCGAGCGCACCCGGTTTGCGGTCAGTCATTTCATCGCGATGGAATTCGTCAAGACAGCCTCTCGCATCATGCGGGCAGGCTCCTCGACCCGAAGCACCGGAAGCCCCGAGCTGCTTGCCGAATTCAGGGGTATGATGGAGCAGTCATCGCCGATCCCATTCGCTGATCTCGCCCTGCGCTATCTGCGATCCGGGCGGCTGGTGGCATGGCTGCAGCTGCGCCGGGCAATGGCCTTGAGCCATCAACACGATCCAGCCCGGGGATCATCCTGATCGGGTGGAATTCCCCCGTCGCATGATTATTGCCGGTCCGCGGTGCGCACAAGTTCGCGCAGCACCCGCCAGACCAGCCAGCTCAGGATGAGATATTCGACCACCTGCACGTAAGCCACCAGCCAGCCGATCTCGAGCGGGCTGGTAGCGGTCGCGAGGATCGAGACGGCCAAGAGCGCGATGGCTCCCAAGCGGGCGAGAAGGAGGTGATGCGCCTTGCTCACCGAGTGGAGCACCGGTTCGTAGACGACGCTGGCCAGTTCCAACGATGCGGCAATCACCAGCGGCACCAGGATCGGGCCACCGGCCTCGAAACCCGGCCCTGAAATGACGATCAGCAGATCCGATCCGAACAGCACTGTCAGGCCGCTCAGCGCCGCTGCGGTCGGCACCACGGCAAGCGTGACACGCCGCGCGACCAT
>JBBRUU010000004.1:0-45936 GCA_038247515.1 Sphingomonadales bacterium | reverse complement strand
TGGGTTGGGTGGGGGGGCGACAACCCCCGGCACCCGCGCATCCAACACTGTCGCACGGGCCCCCCGCGGTGCGCGCGCTGCCCGGCGCCCTGGCTCCGTGCGAGCCCCCCGCCAATGATGTGCACATCGTGCGTAGTCGTTAATCCGGTCATGGCGAGGCAGATAATTGCGTGTTAGCCCGCCTGCAAGCCCGCAAAGGGGCCCGGCCACGGGAAGGACAGATGGCAAAGCGCGGATTGATCGAATTAAGGCCGTGGCTGCTGGCGAGCATCGCTGCGGCAATCGCCTTCTATTTCCTGCGCGATAATCCGATGGGCGAGGGGGTGTGGGGCCTTGCGCTCAAGGGTGCGAGCGTCGGACTGCTGGCGCTTTATGTGGCCCAGCGCGTGCCGCACGGCAGGCACCGGGGCGACGGGTCCCTGCTGGTCGGCGTGCTGGTATTGGCAGCGGCGGGCGACGTTGCGATCGAGCTCGATTTCCTGATCGGCGGTGCGTGCTTTGCCGCTGCGCATATGGTCGCGGTGGTGCTGTATCTCAGGAACCGCCACAAGCGCCCCTCGCACACCCAGAAGCTGATGGGGCTGTCGCTGCTGATCGGCACCCCGCTGGTGAGCTATCTCCTGAGCGGACTGCATGAGATTGCCGTATACGCCGCGTTTCTCGGCGCAATGGCCTCGGCCGCGTGGATGAGCCACTATCCGCGCTACCGCGTCGGCACGGGGGCGGTGCTGTTTGTGTTGAGCGACTGGCTGATCTTTTCGCGCATGGGCACGCTTGCCCTTGAGCCGCTGCCCGACCTGTTGATCTGGCCGCTCTACTACGCGGGGCAGGTGATGATCGCGACCGGCATCGTGCAATGCCTGCGGGGCGAGCAGCCGGTCAGGTGACCGGCGGCTCGCCTGTCTTCATGGATTAAAGGGGGCAACCGGTCAGGTGACCGGCGGCTCGCCCGCGTCATTCAGCTCAGAAACAACCGCTTCCTGTGCGGCGTTCTCGGGCTCGCCGGCGTCGTCGATCAGCGCCGCGCCGACGATGTGCTCGCCCTTGGCGACGTCAAAGATGCGGATGCCCGACGAGCCGCGCCCGGAGATCGAAAAGCCCTTCAGCACCTCGAACCCGCCTTCGATGAGGTGGCGCAAGGTGATGCCGAGGCGGATCAGCTTCGCCTGATCGGTCACCAGCATCAGCTGCGAGCCGTGCTTTACCGGGAAGCTCGCCACAACCGGGCCGTTCCGTTCCGGATTGCTTTCGGGCGTGCCGATATTGGTAATCCCCTGACCCCCGCGCGAGGTGGTGCGGTATTCATAGGCCGAGGAGATCTTGCCATACCCGTTAGCGGTGATGGTGAGGATGAACTCTTCACCCTCGGCCATCGCGGCCACCTGATCCGCAGGCAGGGTGGAGGTCGCCTCGTTGTTCTTCCACGCCGCCGCGCGCAGATAGGCTTCGCGCGTTTCCATATCGGCGGTGAGCGGATCGAGAACCGCCATGCTGACCACCTTGCCTCCCTTCTTGAGGCTCATACCGCGCACGCCGATCCCGGTGCGGCTCTTGGTCTCGCGCGCGTCGGTGGCGGCGAAGCGGATCGCTTTGCCGCTGTCGCTTGCAAGGAAGATCTGCTGGTCCTCTGTGAGCAGTTGCACCCCGATCAGCCGATCGCCCGAGCCTTCCACGAAGCCCATCGCGTACTTGCCGGCGGTCGGAATATTGGTGAAGGCATCCATCGAATTGCGGCGCACCATGCCCTGCTCGGTGGCGAAGACAATGTTGAGGGTTTCCCACGAGGCCTCGTCTTCAGGCAGAGGGAGGACGTTGGTGACGCGCTCTTCGTCGCCGAGCGGCAGGAGGTTGACCATCGGGCGGCCCTTTGTCTGCGGACCGCCTTCGGGCAGCTTCCACACCTTCATTCGGTACACGCGGCCGGTGTTGGTGAAGAACAGCACCGGGTTGTGGGTCGAGGTGACGAATAGTTCCACGACGGCGTCCTCGTCCTTGGTCGCCATGCCCGAACGGCCCTTGCCGCCGCGCCCTTGCTCACGGAAGGTGCCGAGCGCGGTACGCTTGATGTAGCCGCCGTGGGTCACGGTAACGACCATCTCCTCACGCTCGATCAAGTCTTCGTCCTCAAGCCCGTCCCACGCTGGCGCGATCTCGGAGAGGCGCGGGGTGGCATAGGTGGCGCGGATTTCCACGAGCTCCTCGCGCATCACACCATACAGCTTCTCGCGGTCGGCAAGGATCGAGAGATATCCCTCGATCGCGGTCGCCAGCCCCTTCAATTCGCCGCCGATCTCGTCACGGCCCAGCGCGGTCAAGCGGTGGAGGCGTAATTCGAGGATCGCCTTTACCTGCCGTTCGGACAGGCGATAGGTGCCGCTTTCCTGATCGGAGCTGGGCTCGATTGCTTCGACCAGCTGGATGTATTGCGCGATGTCGCCGATTGGCCATTCCTTGGCCATCAGGCGCGCACGCGCTTCTGCGGGATTGGGCGCGCTGCGGATCATCGCCACGATCTCGTCGAGGTTCGACACCGCGACCACGAGGCCGAGCAAAATGTGCGCCCGCTCGCGCGCCTTCGCGAGTTCGAACTTGGTGCGGCGGGTGATTACCTCTTCGCGGAAAGTGATGAAGGCCTGGATGAAGTCGCGCAGGTGCATCGTTTCCGGACGCCCGCCGCGAATCGCCAGCATGTTCGCCGGGAAGGAGGACTGCGCCGGGGTATGACGCCAGATCTGGTTAAGCACCACATCGGCGGTTGCATCGCGCTTCAGGTCGACCACGACGCGCACGCCCTCGCGCGAGCTCTCGTCGCGGATGTCCGAGATGCCTTCGATCCGCTTTTCCTTGGCGGCTTCGGCGATCTTCTCGACCAGCGAATTCTTGCCGACCTGGTAAGGGATTGAGGTGAAAACGATGCTCTCGCGGCCTTCGCTCTTAGCGCCGCGGGTGGATTCGATCTCGTGCCGGCAGCGCATCAGGATCGACCCGCGCCCGGTGGTGTAGGCCTGCCGCGCACCGTGCGTGCCGAGGATTAACGGGGCGGTCGGGAAATCGGGGCCGGGGATGTACTGGATCAGATCTTCCGAGGTGATCGACGGGTTTTCCATGTAGGCAAAGCAGGCGTCGATCACTTCGCCCAGGTTGTGCGGCGGCACGTTGGTCGCCATGCCGACCGCGATCCCGCCGGCACCATTGACCAGCAGATTGGGGAAGCGCGCCGGCAGCACCGTCGGTTCCTTGCGGCTACCGTCGTAGTTCTCGGTGAAGTCAACTGTGTCCTTGTCGAGATCGTCGAGCAGGCTGTTGGCGACCCGCGCGAGGCGTGCCTCGGTATAGCGCATTGAGGCCGGCGGATCGGGGTCCATCGAACCGAAGTTTCCCTGACCGTCGATCAGAGGCACGCGCATCGACCACGGCTGCGTCATCCGCGCGAGCGCGTCGTAGATCGCGGAATCGCCGTGCGGGTGATAGTTGCCCATCACGTCGCCGACGATCTTGGCGCTCTTGCGGTAGGGCCGCCCGGCGACGAAGCCGCCTTCCTGGCTGGCGAACAGGATGCGGCGGTGCACCGGCTTTAAACCGTCACGCACGTCGGGCAACGCGCGGCTGACGATCACGCTCATCGCGTAGTCGAGATAGCTCGATTTCATCTCGTCGACGATGTCGATGCGTTCGAAGCCGCCCATCGGGCTTGCGGCGGGAGGATCGATTATGTCGCTGTCGTCGCTCAAGGTCTGGGCCGTTTCTGTTGGTGTTCTTATGCCGCTTCGGCGAGCCGCGCCTTAGCAGGGACGGCGTGTCCTTTCCATTTAGGCACATGCCGGAGGTTTCGCCACCATGTCGCCGGAACACAACAGGAACGCCGCGTTTTTTTCCACATTTCCCCGCCTCGTCGCTTCGCCCGCGGGCCGGCGATGGCAAGTCGGGCATTCAAAGCCTGTTCAGCACGGCGAACCTAGCGAGCAATTGCAAATCGCGTTGGAGCCGTTCAAAGGCTCGGGCGGAATTCGGGCAGCAACCGCCTTATCCGATCTAGGGGGCGAGGGCTGTGATACTTGTGGAGGATGTTTTGAACAATTTGTCTTCGTTCCGTCGTTCTGCCGGCCTCGCCCGCCAGATTGGGTTCGCTGTGGCTCTGGCCAGCGGCACCGCCTTGCTTGCGGTGCCCGGTTTCACCGGCGCGGCCTATGCTCAGAAGAAAAAAAAGGACGAGCAGGAAGCTCCCAAGGCTGCCTATACCGAAGCGTTTGTGAAGGCGTATCAGCCGATCGAGACTGCGCTCAAGGCTCCGACGCCGGATGTCGCCGCGCTCAAGCCGCAGATCCTCGCGCTCATACCGCTGGCGAATACGCCCGACGAGAAGAGTGCGACCGGTGCAATGATGTATAACTCGGGTATCATCGGGAAGGACCCGGCTTTGCAGTTGCAGGGCGCCGATCTGATGATTTCCAGCGGCAAGCTTCCCACCGAAGAAGCCGGTAGGTTCAACGTCGTTGCCTCGCAGCTCGCGGCCCAGTTGAAGCAGTATGAGAAGGCTCGCGCTTATCTCCAGACGGCGATCGACCTCAAGTATACAGCGCAGGGTGTCACGCCTACCGACCTGCACATCAACCTGGCTGACTTGTACATAAGCGAGGGCCGTACCGTTGATGGGCTCAAGGTGCTCAGCGATGTGATTACCGCGCGCAAGGCCGAAGGCGCGCCTGTCGACCAGCGGATCTATCAGCGCGGCGTGAAGCTCGCCTACGACAATCAGATCGTCCCGCAGGTCTATGAATTCTCGCGCAATTGGGTGGCGGATTTTCCGACGACGGACAACTGGCGCGATGCCATCAATATCACGCGCAACCTCAATGATTTCGACGCGCCGGTGATGCTCGATCTGCTGAGGCTGGGCAAGCGGGTCGGGGCGCTCAAGGAGAAGAACGACTACGTCACCTACATCGAATCCGCCGACACCCGCCGCCTGCCGGCCGAAGTGAAGGCTGTGATCGACGAGGCCAACGCCAAGGGCGCGATCCCCAAGGGGAGCGATAGCTGGGTCGAGGAACAGGCCAAACTCGCCAACAGCCTGATCAACGAGGACCGCACCGCGCTCCCCGTTCTCGAGCGCGATGCCAACGCCCCCGCGTCGCAGTTACGCACCGTGCTGGCTGCGGGCGAGGCATTCCTGAGCCGCGGCGATTATGCCAAGGCTGCGGGCTTCTACAAGAAGGCCCTTGGGATGCCGGGCGCCGATCGCAACCTTCTCCAGACCCGCCTGGGCATCGCCCAGATCGGTCTTGGACAAAGCGATGCCGCTCGCGAAACGCTCGGCAAGGTCGAAGGCCCGCGCGCCCTCGTGGCGCAGCTGTGGGCGGCCTATGCTGGCCAGAAGGCGCCCGTCGCGACGGGCGGTGCCGCGACCGGCAGCTGAACCCTCAAATGACGACAAGCACAAGCGAGCGCCGGATCTTCGGGTCCGGCGCTCTTTTTTGTGAGGGGCGGTGAGGGAATTGCAATGGGCAGCGCGCTTGCGGGAGCGGCGCTGTATGCCTAAGTGCCCTTTATGAACGACCTCGCCAGCACGCCGCAGCCCCAGCCAGCCCCGGAACGGCCCGCCCGCCAGCGCAAGCCCGACTGGATCCGCGTGCGCGCCCCAGTCAGCGAAGGCTACAACGAAACCCGCAAGCTGATGCGCGAGCTCAACCTCCACACCGTGTGCGAGGAAGCCGCCTGCCCGAATATCGGCGAATGCTGGACCAAGAAGCACGCGACGGTGATGATCCTCGGCGATGTCTGCACGCGGGCCTGTGCCTTCTGCAACGTCAAGACGGGGATGCCGCGCGCCATCGATCCCTTCGAGCCCGAGAACACCGCGATCGCCGCGGCCAAGATGGGGCTGCAGCACATCGTCATCACCAGCGTCGACCGCGACGATCTGGCTGACGGTGGGGCCTCGCAATTCGTCAAGGTGATCGAAGCGCTGCGCCGCACCACGCCCAAGACCACGATCGAGATCCTCACCCCAGATTTCCGAGGCAAGATGCGCCGTGCGGTGGAGATGATCTGCGAGGCGGGGCCGGACGTCTACAACCACAATCTCGAGACCGTACCGCGGCTCTATCCCACGATCCGCCCGGGCGCGCGCTACTACGCATCGCTGCGGTTGCTCGAGGAAGTGAAGGCGCATAATCCGCTGATCTTTACCAAGTCGGGCATCATGCTCGGGCTCGGCGAGGAGCGGCTCGAGGTGCATCAGGTGATGGACGACATGCGCTGTGCGGAAGTCGATTTCATCACCATGGGGCAATACCTCCAGCCGACGCCGAAGCACGCCGCGGTCGAGGAGTTCGTGACGCCGAAGGCCTTCGGCGCCTATGGTGCGATCGCCCGTGCAAAGGGCTTTCTGCAAGTCGCCTCAAGCCCGCTCACTCGTTCGAGCTATCATGCCGGCGAGGATTTCGCCGTCATGCGCGCTGCACGCGAGGAGAAGCTGGCGCGCGAGCAGGCGAGGGCTCAGAAGGCAGGCGCCTGATGCCGGGCATCCGCGAAACCCGCCGCCTCCCCTATAGCGCTGCGCAGATGTTCGATCTGGTCGCGGACGTGGACCGTTACGGCGAGTTTCTTCCGTGGGTAATCGCCACCCGTGTCCGTTCGAACAGCGAAACCGAGATGGTCGCCGACATGGTGGTGGGCTTCAAGGCGATTCGCGAAAGCTTTACATCGCGCGTGACCAAAACCCGGCCACGAGAGATTGCAGTGCATTATGTCGACGGGCCTTTGTCGGACCTCGACAATGTCTGGACCTTTCGCGTGGTTGACGAGCACACCTGCGAGATCGACTTCCTCGTTGACTTTGCCTTCAAGAACCGCCTGTTCGAGAGGATCGCGGGGCAGTATTTCGATAGAGCCTTCCGCAAAATGGTCGAGGCCTTCGAGACCCGCGCTGCCGCGCTTTACGGAAGCAGCAGTTCGAGCGCGCAGAGCGTCGCCTGACGGCGGATCTCGGCGCGGCCGTCCGGGCCTTCACCGCCTTCGAAAAACCTCAGCTCACCCTCCGGCTCGCCAACCGAATTGCGGACCACCCGGGCAAATACGACCGTGCCGACCGGCTTGTTCGGCGTGCCACCGCCGGGCCCCGCCACGCCGCTGATCGCGACCGCGATATCCGCCTTCGAGCGGTCGAGTGCGCCCTTGGCCATCGCCCAGGCGCAGGCGATCGACACCGCGCCGAAGGTCTCGATGATGTCGCGCGAGACGCCGAGCATCTCCATCTTGGCTTCGTTCGAATAGGTCACGTAGCCGCGGTCAAGCACCGCCGAGGACCCTGCGATCTCGGTCAGCGCGCCGGCGACGAGGCCGCCGGTGCAGCTCTCCGCAAGCGTCACCGTTCGCCCCAGCGCGATGTTCTCGGACACGACGCGCGCGGCCAACGCGGCGATGTCATCGGGCAGAAGCGAAAGCGGCATGTCCGGGTTATCGTTTCGGTGCAGGCTGCGGCGAGGCGCAGACCGGCGGGTTCTTAATATCCGAAACCTCGATGATGAAGGCGACCAGCGCGCCAACATTGTTGGTCGGCAGGGGGCTGATCAGTTCAAGCCCGCGCTCGATCTTGGCGCAGCTGTCGGGCTTGATCTCCTCGGCGATCATCTGTCCGATCAGCGCGTCGAGGAAGGGACGCAGCGCGCCTTCGGGCATGCTGGCGATCATCGTACCGATATCCGCGCTGCTCGCGTCGGCACCGCCCTTGTTCTCATCGGCCATAAAGGTCTTGATCATCCGGAAGGCGCCCGGCCAGGCCTTGTCCTGTTGGCTGCGGAACTGGGCGATGTAGTTATCTCCCTCGGTCGCCATGAAGCTGCCGCGGGTGAGGCGGTTGGCGCAGGCGGTGCGCGCTGCGTCGAAGGCGATCGGCATGGCATAGACCACCGCGTCGGAAAGGTCGGCGGGTTCGACGCAGCCCTGCTCCTGCTCCTGCGCTTGCGCTGTCTGCGCGGAAGCGAGCGCGGCAAGGGCAAGGAGGGAGGCGATCATCCGGTTGGGCATGTCGTGTGGTTCCTCAGGAGGTTAGTGTCACAAGAACGATGGCCTGAGCAGCGATACCTTCGCCTCGGCCGGTGAAGCCGAGCTTCTCGGTGGTGGTGGCCTTGATGCTCACCGCATCTTCGCCGATCCCCATTAGCCGCGCAACTTCGGCGCGCATCGCGGGTCGGTGCGGCCCGATCTTGGGCGCTTCGCAGATCAGGGTAAGGTCGACATTGGCGATTCCATAGCCGGCCGCGCGAGCAAGGCCAACCGCGTGTGCGAGGAATTGCCCGGAGCGCGCGCCTCGCCACTGCGCATCGCTTGGGGGAAAATGCGTGCCGATATCGCCTTGCCCGACTGCACCCAGCACCGCGTCGGTGATCGCGTGCAGCGCCACGTCGGCATCGGAATGACCTGCTAGGCCCTTGTCATGAGGTATCAGGACGCCGCCCAGCCACAGCTCTTCGCCGGCTTCGAGCCTGTGCACGTCAAAGCCTTGTCCGATGCGGAAGGCGGGTTCGGCGGCCAAGTCAGCGAAATCCTCTGCAAAGGTGATCTTTTTCAAGCGCTCGTCCCCGTCGACGAATGCGACTGAACCGCCGCTGGCCATCAGCACCTGGGCATCGTCGCCCGCATCTGTCGCGTCGGCCCATAAGCGGTGCGCGGCGAGGATATCGTCAAGGCGGAAGGCTTGCGGGGTCTGCACGCGGCGCAAGGTCTCGCGTTCCGCCTTGCCTGCCATGCGGCCTGCATCGTCGGCGACCGCGATGCTGTCGACGACGGGCAGCACAGGGATCGCGCCCGGTGCGTTGTCCAGTGCCGCAACCAGCCGGGCGATAACGGCATAAGGCAGGTCGGGGCGGGCAGCGTCGTGGATCAGAACGCTAGTCGGAGCGGCGTCAGCCAACGCCTCGAGCCCCGCGCGCACCGAGTTTTGCCGGGTCGCGCCGCCTGTGACGAGTTGCAGGCCTTCAATACCGGCGAGTGCCGCCTCGACATAAGCCCGCGCATCCTGTGCGATCACCACCACCAGCGGTTCGGCCCCGGCAGCGTGGAGCGCATCGATCGAATGCCGGATTAGCGGCTTGCCGCGCCAAATCCGGAACTGCTTAGGCGTGTCCCCGCCAACTCGCAGGCCCTTGCCTGCGGCGACCACGATGGCGGCGAATTGAGTGAGAGGTGGGGGGCTGGCCATCGAAACGTTGGCTTAGGGTCTGGACGACCTTTCGGCAATCCACTAAGCGCTTGCTCAAATTTTAGGCAACCTCCCGCGTCATGACCATGCTTCCCCCTCCACCGGCCCTGAAGCCGATCGCCATCGGCCCCGTAACGATTGCCGAGCCGGTGATACTCGCGCCGATGACCGGAGTGACCGACATGCCGTTCCGCACGCTTGTGCGGCGCTATGGCTCGGGGCTCAACGTCACCGAAATGGTGGCGACCGAGGCGGCGATCCGCGAAACGCGCCAGTCTCTCCAGAAGACCGCGTGGGACCGGATCGAGGAACCCGTCTCGATGCAGCTGGTCGGCTGCGATCCGGCGAGCATGGCCGAGGCCGCCAAGCTTCAGGAAGGCAACGGCGCGGCGATCATCGACATTAATTTCGGCTGCCCGGTTAGGAAGGTCGTCGGACAGCTCGCTGGTTCCGCGCTGATGCGCGAAGTGCCGTTGGCGGTCCGGCTGATGGAGGCGACCGTCAGGGCGGTGAAAGTCCCCGTGACAGTCAAGATGCGCATGGGCTGGGATCACGACAGCCTCAACGCGCCTGAACTTGCGCGCATGGCTGAAGACCTCGGTGTGACGATGATCACCGTCCACGGCCGCACCCGCAACCAGATGTACAAGGGCAGCGCCGACTGGGCCTTCGTCCGGAAAGTCAAGGAAGCGGTCAGCATTCCCGTCATCGTCAACGGCGATATCTGCACGATCGAGGACGCCACCAAGGCGCTCGAACAATCGGGGGCGGACGGGTTGATGATCGGGCGCGGGGCTTACGGCAAGCCGTGGCTGCTCGGACAAGTGATGCACTGGTGGCGCACCGGTGAGGCGCGGGCCACGCCGGGCATTGACGAGCAATATGCCCTCGTCGTCGAACACTACCGCCGGATGCTCGATCACTACGGGCGCGACACGGGCGTGAAGATGGCCCGCAAGCATCTGGGTTGGTACACCAAGGGCCTGCACGGTTCGGCCGAGTTCCGCAATCAGGCCAACTTTATCGACGATGCCGACCAGGTGCTGGGCGAGCTCGAACGCTTCTACACCCCCTTCCTTATGCAGCAGGCGGCCTGACGCGTGGCGAGCATCCCGATGGCACAGGGCGAAAACCGCCCCGATGCCCGTGCGCAATTGGCAGGGTTGATTTTCGCACTGGTGCTGATCGATCCCGAAGGGCGCATCGCCGAGGTTAACCACGCCGCCGAGGACCTGTTAGGCACCAGTGCCAGCCGTCTCCTGGGCACGCGGCTGAGCGACCGCATCGGTCCTCTCGATCCGCGCGTCGAAGCGCGCCTGATAGCGCGCGACGAGGCGCTGGTGGCGCGCGATCTGGCGATTCAAGTCGGGCAGCACGAGGCACGCGTCAATCTCACCGTCTCGCCGCTCGGCGGCTATCCGGGCTGGCGGGTGTTGACGCTCTCGCAGATCGGCCATGACGAGGCTGGCAATCCGCGGGGGGGCGAGGCGATGCTCGGCGCACCGGCGGTGCTGGCGCACGAGATCAAGAACCCGCTGGCCGCGATCCGCGGCGCGGCGCAACTCGCGTCGCGCAAGCTTCCTCATGCGGACAAGAAGCTTGCGCGGATGATCACCGACGAGGTCGATCGAATCGCCCGCCTGATCGACCGGATGCAGCAATTGGGGAGCACCCGCACCGGTCCGGTCGATGCCTGCAACCCCCACGAGGCGATCCGCGCTGCGGTTGCTACCATGCGCGCCGCCAGCGCTGAGGCGAGCGGTATCGAAATCCGCGAGGAGTTCGATCCCTCGCTTCCCCCCGTGCTGGCCAATCGCGATGCGCTCGAACAGGTACTGATCAACCTCGTTTCCAATGCCCGCGACGCGGCGGTCGATCAAGGAAGCCCGGGCCTCATCATCGTCCAGACCCGCTTCGTCAGTGGCCTCGCCTTCAGCGCGATCCGCAACGGGCGCGCAGTGCCGCTGCCGATCGAGATCACAGTGAGCGACAATGGCCGTGGCATCGAGCCGGCCCTGCGCGATCACGTCTTCGAACCCTTCGTATCGTCGAAGCCCTCAGGGCAAGGCCTCGGCCTGTCACTAGTGCGCAAGCTGGTGCGGGACATGAACGGCAACGTCAGCCACGAGCGCGATGCGCGCAGCGGGCTCACCCATTTCCGCCTGCACTTGCCGCAGGCGCAGGACGCGAGCTGATCCATGCCCTCTACGCCCGCTCCCGATCCGATCCTGCTCGTCGAGGATGATGCCGCCATCGCGACGGTGATCGTCGCCGCGCTCGAGGACGAAGGCTTCGCAATCGCCCATTGCACCAGCATCGCCGCGCGCGACCGCCAGCTTGCCAGCCGCCGCTTCGCCGTGATGCTCACCGACGTCATCCTCGAGGACGGCGACGGGCTCGCAAGCCTCTCCGCCGTGCGCGAGCGTGCGCCGGACATGCCGGTGATCGTGCTCTCGGCACAGAACACGCTTGATACGGCAGTGCGCGCCAGCGAGAGCGACGCCTTCGAATATTTCCCCAAACCCTTCGATCTCGACGAGCTGGTCCTTGCCGTCAGGCAAGCGGCGGGCGCACGTGTTCCTTCGGATGACGACAGCGGCGCACCGTTGCCCGGTAACGAGGGTGGGAAGATGCCGCTTGTCGGGCGCAGCCAGGCGATGCAGGGCGTCTACCGGATGATCACACGCGTGCTGCGCAACGATCTCACCGTACTTGTCACCGGAGAAAGCGGCACCGGCAAGGAGTTGGTTGCCGAAGCGATCCACGAACTTGGCAATCGCCGCACCGGGCCGTTCGTCGCAGTCAACACCGCCGCGATACCCGCCGACCTCGTCGAAAGCGAGTTGTTCGGCCACGAGAAGGGCGCCTTTACCGGTGCCATCGCGCAGGCGATCGGCAAGTTCGAGCAAGCCAACGGCGGTACGCTTTTCCTCGACGAGATCGGCGACATGCCGGCTGAAGCGCAGACTCGGCTGTTGCGCGCGTTGCAATCGGGGCGGATCCGGCGGGTGGGCGGACGGCAGGAGATCGCGGTCAATGTCCGCATTATCGCCGCCACCAACCGCGACCTTGGTCCGATGATCGCCGCAGGCACCTTCCGTGAGGACTTGTTCTACCGCCTTAATGTCGTGCCGATCGTGCTGCCGCCCCTGCGCGAGCGGCGCGAGGACATTTCCGCACTGGTGCAACACTTCCTCGTGCTCGCCGCCGAGGACGGCTTGCCGCGCCGGCTTCTTACTGCCGAAGCGATCGTAAGGCTGGAACAGCGCAACTGGCGCGGCAACGTGCGCGAATTGCGCAACGTCGTTTATCGCCTCACCCTGATGGCACGTGAGGAGCGTATCGACGCTGAGGCGGTGAATGACATCATCGGCCCAGAAGTTACGCCCGTGGCAATGTTTGCGGGCGATGGGCAGGGGGGCTTCAGTGCCGCGCTGGCGAGCTGGCTTACCGCCGAAAGCCCGCCGCCCGGCGCGCTCTACCACCGCGCCTTGGCAGCTTTCGAGAAGCCGCTGATCGAATATGCGCTCGGCCGAACTGGTGGCAACCAGCTGCGCGCGGCGCAGCTGCTCGGGATCAATCGCAACACTCTTCGCAAGCGGATCGGCGAGCTCGGGCTTGAGCCTGACCGCTTCTCTGCCACCTGATATCGCAAGGCCCGGGCAGCTTCTTCAGTTTGCCCTTGCAAATCTGCCACACCATTGTTGTAAAGCGGCAACGATGGAGCAATCCCCACCCCGCGCGTTCACACTTATTGCACGCCAGCCGCCACGCTGGTGGCGACGCTTCATGATCGCGGCGCGGCGGGCGAACATCTTCCTGTGGCTCGAAAGCCTCGCTGTTGTCGCGCTGGTCGCGGCGGTGTTGGCCACGTGGTCGGCCTACGGTCGCTCGGGCGCGCCCGACGATCTACTGCCGACGATGCAGGTCTCGGCGCTGCTCATGGCAACGCTTGTGCCAGCGATGATGCTGCTCGTTCTGATCGGCCGCCGCCTTGCGCTTCGTCGCGCCGCGGGGAGCACCGCGCGTCTCCACGTGCGGCTCGTGTTTTTCTTCTCGATGGTTGCCGCAATGCCGACGCTGCTGGTCGCGGGCTTTGCCGCTTTCCTGTTCCAGACCGGTGTCGACTTCTGGTTCTCGGACGAATCGCGCGGTCTGATGGAGAATGCCAACGCACTGGCAAAAAACTACTACGACGCTAACCAGCGCGGGGTCGAACAGAACACTATCACCATGGCCACCGACATGCGCGACATCCTTGCGCGGGTGCCAATCACCGATCCCGATTTCCCCGACTTCTACGCTTATCAGGCGCAGGCCCGAGAGATTTCCGAAAGCGCGGTGCTCCAGCGCATGCCCGATGGCTCGTTCCGCACCGCGGCTGCGCTCAATCTGACCAAGGACAACAGCCCACTCGCCTTCAGCCGTGAGGCGCTCCCCCGGCTCGATAGCGGCGAACTTGCGGTGGTAGTCGGCAGTCCCGAGCGAATCGAGGCGCTGGTGCCGATCGATGCGCAGTCCGGGGTCTATCTTTACAACGCGCGCACCACCGAGGAGACGATGTTCAACTCATGGTCGCGCGCGCAGTCGATTGTCACCGCATATGACCGCCTGACCGGCAGTGCGCGCACCTTGCAGCTGCGCTTCAACATCGCGCTGGTGGCGGTGAGCCTGCTGCTCGTTAGTCTTGCGATCTGGTTCGGGTTGCGCTTCGCCGACCGACAGGTCGAGCCGCTCACCGACCTCGTCGCGGCAGCGCGCAAGGTGGGGCAGGGCAATTTCGCACTGCGGCTTGAGGGGCGTACCGGGGCGGACGAGATCGGCCTGCTCAACCGGGCCTTCAACCGCATGACAGCGCAGCTTGACAAGCAGACCCAGGCGCTGGTCAACGCCAACCGCCAGATCGATGATCGCCGCGCTTTCACCGAGGCGGTACTCGAATCGGTGACCGCCGGGGTCGTGTCGGTCGATGCCGGATCGCGAGTGACCCTGATGAACTCCTCGGCTCAGGCGCTGCTTGCGCATGAAGGCGCCGGAGAGAGTGGGGGCGAGGGCGCGGCTAGCCTCCTCGGTCAGTCGTTGGACAAGCTCTCACCCGAGATTGCGCGGGTCATCGCCGAAGGCAAGGAGCGCGCCGTTGTCACCCATGCCAAGGGCACCGAGCTTCTGACCCTCGCGGTCAAAGTCGCGCCGGGGACCGGCGACGGTCACGTGATCACCTTCGAGGATATCACCCGCCAGCTGCTCGATCAGCGCCAGGCGGCGTGGTCTGACGTTGCGCGCCGCATCGCGCACGAGATCAAGAACCCGCTTACCCCGATCCAGCTTGCGACCGAGCGCCTAAAGCGCCGTTATCGCACGCAGGTCGGCGAAGAGGATCGCGAACTGTTCGACGAGCTCACCAGCACCATCATCAGGCAGGTCGGCGGCTTGAGAAAGATGGTCGACGAGTTCTCGTCATTCGCGCGCCTGCCCAAGCCTGTGTTCCGCGACGAAGACGCGCTCGATCTGGTCCGGCAGGCGGTGTTCCTTCAGGAAGTCGCGCGTTCGGGAATTGCCTTCGGCGTGGCCTCGTCGGAACTGACGGACCGCGAAGTGCGGTGCGACCGCCACCAGTTCGGCCAAGCCATGACCAACGTGCTCAAGAATGCCGTCGAAGCGGTCGAGGCGCGCTCTGCCGAGGCCAAGGGTGCTTATGCGGGCGAGATTGCCGTCACCGTGCGCGATGCCGGCGAAGCGATCATCGTCACCATCGAGGACAACGGCGTCGGCCTTCCCGCGAACCCAGAGCGTCTCACCGAGCCCTATGTCACCACCCGTGAGAAGGGCACCGGCCTTGGTCTGGCGATCGTCAACAAGATCGTCGACGAGCACGGCGGCAATATGAGCTTCGCTAGCGCGCCGAGCGGCGGCACCCGCGTTACCTTGCGCTTCGCGCGCAACCCTGTTCCCATCGAAGGCGCCGGCGCATGATCGTGCTTTCACCCGACCCTGCCTCTCCATCCGAAGGACCCGCCCGATGGCGCTCGAAATCCTGATTGTCGACGATGAACGCGACATTCGCGAACTGGTGGCCGGAGTGCTCGGCGACGAGGGCTATGCCTGCCGTACCGCTGCCGACAGCACCGAGGCGCTTGCCGCGATCGACGAGCGCAGGCCGAGCCTCGTGTTGCTCGACGTGTGGCTCCACGGGAGCCAGATGGACGGGCTCGAACTACTCGATGCGATCAAGGCGCGTGAGCCGAATCTGCCGGTGATCATCTTCTCGGGCCATGGCAATATCGACACCGCGGTTGCCGCGGTCGGGCGCGGGGCGATGGACTTCATCGAGAAGCCCTTCGAGGCTGAGCGCCTGTTGCTGCTGGTCGAACGCGCAACCGAGACCGATCGGCTGCGGCGCGAGAACTCGCGTCTGCGCGAAGGCAGCTGGGGAAGCGCCGAATTCACCGGCAATTCGCCTGCGATGAATGCCGTGCGCGCGACATTGAAGCGCGTGGCGAGCACGGGCAGCCGCGTGCTGATCTCGGGTCCGGCAGGGGCGGGCAAGGAGGTCGCCGCGCGCCTGCTTCACGCCTGGAGCGCGCGTGCGAACGGAGCCTTCGTGCTAGTCAACTCGGCCCGCATCACCCCCGAACGCTTCGAGCAGGAGCTGTTCGGCGAGGAGGCCAATGGCAAGCAAGTGCGGCCCGGCCTGCTCGAAATGGCGGACGGCGGCACGCTCTACCTCGACGAGATTGCCGACATGCCGCTCTCGACCCAGGCGCGCATCCTTCGGGTGCTGACCGACCAGAGCTTCGTGCGTGTCGGCGGCACGCGGCAGATCGGGGTCGATGTGCGGGTTGTCTCCTCCACCACCCGCGACCTGACCGTCGAGATGGCGGAAAAGCGATTCCGTGAAGACTTGTTCTATCGCCTCAACGTCGTGCCCGTGGTGCTGCCGGCACTCTCGCAGCGGCGCGAGGATATCCCGGCGCTCGCGGAGCATTTCTTCACCCGCTATTCTAATGACCAGGGCCTCGCCCCGCCGGACATCTCGAGCGAGTCGATGGCTGCGCTGCAAGCCTATGACTGGCCGGGCAACGTCCGCCAGCTGAGGAACGTGGTCGAGCGCACCATTATCATGACCCCGCGCGAGCGGCTCGGCACGGTCGAACCCGACATGCTGCCGCCCGAAATCATCGGTGGGCAGATCGGCCTCGCCAGCGACAGCCTCTCGGCGATTATGGGCGTGCCGCTGCGCGAGGCGCGGGTGAGTTTCGAGCGTGAATACCTCTCGATCCAGATTCGCCGCTTCTCAGGCAACATCTCCAAGACAGCGAGTTTCATCGGTATGGAGCGCTCGGCTTTGCACCGCAAGCTCAAGCTCCTCGGCATGGCAGACCGCCGCGACGACGAGGATTGACGCACTTCGGACGAACCGAAAATTTGCGTCAAATCAAGCCTTGTGCCGTGGCTATCCCGTCGCCATTATGCTGCATTGCAAAGCCGCCCCCCCGTTTGGTGCAGCGGCCTGATACCTGCGGACCGCAAAAACCGGCCGCCAAGAAGAAGGAGCCACGACGATGTCCAACGGGCGCACGCTCTCTCCCCGTCCCGTCACGCGCGGCGCAGCACCCAGTGAAGCGCGCAGCGGTGATACCGACAGCAAGTCGGGCAGCTCGGCCATTCGTCCGGGCAATCTTCAGGACGGTTTCCTCAATCTGCTGCGCAAGAACAAGATCCCCATCACCATGTTCCTGGTGAAAGGCGTGAAGCTGCAGGGCATCGTTACGTGGTTCGACAATTTCTCGATCTTGCTGCGCCGCGACGGCCAGTCGCAGCTTGTCTACAAGCACGCGATCAGCACGATCATGCCCGGCCAATCGCTCGATCCGGCGCAGTTCGTCAACCAGTCCGGCGGGCGCAAGCAGAAGCTGCTGCAGGACGTCTTTCTTAGCCGCGTTGCCGAGGCAGAGGTGCAGGTGACGATGTTCCTCGTCAACGGCGTGATGCTTCAGGGGCGGATCGCCGCCTATGATCTGTTCTGCATGCTGCTAGAGCGTGACGGCGCAGTGCAGCTCGCCTACAAGCATGCCGTCTCCACCATACAGCCCGCTTCGCCGGTCGACCTCAGCGTCGATGACGACGATGACGGCGACCTCGACGGGATAGACGTCTGAGCTTTGACAGTGATCTTCAGGACGACGTGACCCGCGGTGCGCGGGCGTTGGTCCTGTGCCCCGACATCCGCAGGCTGCGCTACGATCTCGACGCCGCCGAGCGCCTCGCCGAGGCCGAGGGGCTCGCGCTAGCGATCGGTGTGGTGATCGCGCATTCGGCAATCCTTCCGGTGCGCCAGATGCAGCCCAATACGCTGTTCGGCTCGGGTCAAGTCGAGAACATTGCCACCTGGTGCGAGCAGCACGGGGCGGAACTTGTGATCGTCGACGGGACTCTCACGCCGATCCAGCAACGCAACCTTGAAGACAAGCTCAAGCGCAAAGTCATCGACCGCACCGGCCTGATCCTCGAGATCTTTGGCGAACGCGCGGCGACCGCCGAAGGGCGCTTGCAGGTCGAACTCGCCCACCTCGATTACCAGCAGAGCCGCCTCGTGCGCAGTTGGACCCACCTTGAACGCCAGCGCGGGGGCTTCGGCTTCCTCGGCGGGCCCGGCGAGACCCAGATCGAGGCCGACCGCCGGATGATCCGCCAGCGCATGGGCCGACTGCGCCGTGAGCTCGAACAGGTAAGGAAGACACGCCAGCTCCACCGCGACCGCCGCGGCCGCGCGCCTTGGCCGGTGGTGGCGCTGGTCGGCTATACCAATGCGGGCAAGTCCACGCTGTTCAACCGGCTGACCGGCGCCGAGGTGATGGCGGAAGATCTGCTCTTCGCGACACTCGACCCGACCATGCGCGCGATCGGACTTCCAGGCGTGGAGAAGGCGATTCTCTCCGACACGGTGGGCTTCATCTCCGACCTTCCGACCCAACTTGTCGCCGCCTTCCGCGCGACGCTCGAGGAGGTGACTGCGGCCGACGTGATCTGCCACGTGCGTGACATGGCCAACCCCTCGCATGCTGCGCAGAAAAAGCAGGTACTCGAGGTGCTCGCCGAACTGGAAGTCGTTGATGCAGAGACTGGCACAAGCACCATTCCCATACTCGAAATCTGGAACAAGTGCGACCTTCTGGACGCTGAAAGTCTTGAGGAATTGCGCGAAGCGCGGGAGGGGCAGAGCGCCGTGATCCTCTCGGCGGTGACGGGGGAAGGGGTGGACCTCCTCGCAGCAGAGCTCGCCCGGTTGCTCACTGGCGGTGCACGCGAGGTCAGTTTCATCCTGCCAGCCAGTGACGGGCGCCGGATTGCTTGGCTCCACGCGCATGGAGATGTGCTCGCCGACGCCGACGCCGGTGATGGAGAAGGGGGCCAGTTGAGGCGGGTGACAGTTCGGCTCAATCCCAAAGAGTTGGGCCAGTTCGCAAGCCTGTCCTGAGGCTTAGGCGCCTTTCTTTACCTGCCGCCAGAGCTCTTCTTGTGCTTCAAGCGACAGGTCAGGGAAGTCAGATCCGGCCAAGTCCTCCATCGCCCGGAAACGCCGCTCGAATTTGGCATTGGCGGCGCGCAGAGCTTCCTCCGCGCTGATGCCATGGGCGCGGACGTAGTTGACCACTGCGAAGATGAGGTCGCCGGCTTCCTCAACCTTGTCTTCTTGTGTTGTGGCGGTCTTGAGCTCTTCGATCTCTTCGGCAATCTTTGCTTCGGAGCCGGACGGATCGGGCCAGTCGAACCCGGTTCGGGCGGCGCGCTTCTGGAGTTTCTCGGCGCGCATCAAGGCCGGTAGCGCCATGGCGACCCCGTCCAAGGCGCTTGCTACGCCCTTGGCGCCGCGTTCTTGCGCCTTGAGGTCCTCCCATCGAGTCTCGCTCATTGTTCCGCCGGCGGCAGCGAAGATGTGCGGGTGGCGCGCTTCCATCTTGTTGGAGATCGCAGCGGCGACGTCGACAAAGGCGAAGTGCCCGGCTTCCTCGGCCAAGCGGGCGTGGAAAACGACCTGAAAAAGGAGATCGCCAAGTTCGTCGCGCAGTTCCACCATATCGTACCGGGCGATTGCATCGGCGACCTCGTAGGCTTCTTCGATCGTGTAGGGCGCGATGCTGGCAAAATCCTGCGCGAGATCCCATTCGCAGCCGCGCTCCGTATCGCGCAGCCGGGCCATGATGGCGAGGAGCCGGTCGATGGGGGGCTTTAATTGTGTATCGCTCATCCCGATCCTTAAGATGGATAATATAGATTATGTAAAAATATTAATCAGCGCCGAGGCCGTGCCCCTTGCCAACATGAACCATTCCACGATCAGGAACAGCCCCGCAAAGATTGCGATTCACCCGAGCGCCATCCTGACCAACTTGTTCCGTCCCAATTGGAATGATGCCAGCAAAACTCCGCACAAGACTAGCCACTCCAGGCTCGTGATGATCGGCAGCACCAGATCGGGGTTCATGCGGTCATTTCCAGTCCGTCATAGCCCACGGTGACGAAGTCCGGCACCTCGGCGCACAGCGTCCGATAATCCATGCTCTTGTCGAGGTGGCTCAACACCATTCGTTCCGCGCGGCATTGCTCCCCGAGCTCGATCGCCATAGCCAGATGCGAATGCGTCGGATGCGGATCACGGCGGAGGCAGTCGCTCACGAGGATGTCGACTTTGAAGAACAAGTCGATCATTTCGTCTGAAATTGCACTGAAATCCGTGGCATAGCCGATACTCTTCCCATCCGTTTCAAAGCGGTAGGCGGTGGTTTCGCCGGGCCCATGAGCCATTTGGCACCAGTCGACACCGAAGCCGGCAATCATCCGCAGACGATCAAGGGTTTCGAGCGTGCAGATCGTGGGATAACCCTCTTGCCCTGCAAAGACGTAGCCAAACCGCTGGCGCAGCCGCCGCACCGTCTCAGTCTCGGCGAACCCGGGGATCGGCCCGCCGCGCCCGTAGCGCAGGACGCGCAAGTCATCGATGCCGTGGCAATGATCGGCGTGATCATGTGTCCAGAAGACTGCGTCGATATGGCCGACGCGGTTCGCCAGCAGCTGCGCGCGGCAATCCGACGAGGTATCCACCAGCAGACGCTGGCCTTCGTCACTCTCGACTATAATCGAGACACGCGTGCGGCGGTTGCGCGGCTCGTCCGGGTCGCAGTCACCCCAGTCGCCCGAGCCGTCCGGTCCGCCCACTCGCGGCACCCCGGTCGAGGTGCCCGAGCCGAGCATTACCAGCTTCACGGTTTGGCCTTACTGAAAAGGTTGAAAAAATTGGCCGTGGTCACGTCCGTCAATCGCTCCACATCCGTTCCGCGCAGGCCCGCGACGAAGGCGGCGGTATCGGCCACATAAGCCGGCTCGCACACCCGCCCGCGATGCGGCACCGGGGCGAGGAACGGGCTGTCGGTTTCGACCAGCAGGCGATTCTCTGGGATGATCTTCGCAATCTCCTGTAAGTCTCTGGCATTCTTGAAAGTGACGATTCCCGAGAGCGAGATCATAAGTCCGAGTGCCAGCACTTTCTCGGCGAAATCAGCCGAGGCAGTGAAGCAGTGGATCAGCGCTGGGTAGGGCCCCTTGCCCATTTCCTTGGCGAGGATCGCGTGGGTGTCCTCCTCGGCATCGCGGGTATGAATTATGAGCGGTAGCTGCGTTTCACGCGCAACGTCGATATGCATGCGGAACAGTGACTTCTGCGCCTCTCTGTCCGACTTGTCATAATAGTAATCGAGCCCGGTTTCGCCGATGGCAATCACCCGCGGATGGCGCGTCGCCTCGAGCAAGGCGGCACGGCCTAAGTCCTGATGCGCGTCCGCCTCGTGTGGGTGGATGCCGACGCTTGCGAAGACATCAGGCTCACGCGCCGCCGTGGCGACCACCTGCGCCCACTCGCTCTGGCGAGTCGAGATGTTGAGGAAGGCCCCCACCCCGGCCGCCCGCGCCCGTGCAAGGACGCCCTCGCGGTCCTCAACGAGCCCTTTGTATTCGAGGTGGCAGTGGCTATCGACCAGCATCGCTGCGCTCAGGCCTCCTCGGCGGGGAGTTCGAGGCGGGGGAACAGCGGGGTGGGAAGGGCTACGGTGAAGCCGCTACCAACGAGGCGATCAAACCATTCGTCATCATAGAGGGCCGCGTAAGAACGTTCATCCGTCGGAATGCCCAATTGGTCCAGGAGCGCGGCGGCCTTTTCCGGCACGACAGGCTGGATCGCGATGGCCAGATCGCGCAGGGCCATAAATAGCGTTTGGAGCACAGCCTTCATCCGTTCAGGATCGGTCTTTTTCAGGCCCCAGGGCGCCTGCTCGTCCACATATTGATTACAGGCGTAGACCGCGCGCAGCCACGCCTCAATCCCAGTCGAAAATGACAAATCATTGAAATCGCGCGGGAGTTCAGTTCGGCAGGCGTTGGCCACGGTGGCTTGCAGATTGTCGTCTGCTTCCCCCGTATCAAACAGCTCCAAGCGCCCTTCCATGTTCTTCGCGATCATCGACAGCGTCCTTTGTGCGAGATTGCCGAAGCTGTTCGCTAGCTCAGCATTGGCACGCAATACAATGGCTTCCGGCGAATAGCTGCCATCCTGTCCGAAAGCGACTTCGCGCATCAGGAAATAGCGCAATGCATCGACGCCAAAGCGTTCCGCCAGCTCAAGCGGATCGGTGACGTTGCCAAGCGACTTCGATTCTTTCTGTCCGCGGTTGAGCAGGAAGCCGTGGCCAAAAACCTTCTTCGGCAGCGGCAGATTGGCGCTCATCAGGAAGGCGGGCCAATAAATCGTGTGGAAGCGCACGATGTCCTTGCCGATCAGGTGCAGGCTGGCGGGCCAGAATTTCCCCATTTCGTCGGGGTAGCCGAGACCCGTGAGGTAGTTCGTTAGGGCGTCGACCCAAACATACATCACGTGGCCATCGCTGCCCGGAACCTTCACGCCCCAGTCGAAGGAGGTGCGGCTAACCGAAAGGTCACGCAAGCCCTGCTCGACAAAGGCGATCATTTCATTCCGGCGGCTCGCCGGTTCGAGGAAGCCCGGTGTCTTCAGCAATTCAAGCAGTTGATCCTGATACGTTGAAAGCCGGAAGAACCAGCTTTCCTCGATTGTCCATTCAACCGGGGTACCTTGCGGGGAAAGCTTGTCACCCCCCTCGCCTTCCACGAGTTCGCTCTCGTCGTAGTAAGCCTCGTCGCGAACCGAGTACCAACCCTCGTAACGGTCGAGGTAGAGGTCGCCTGCGGCCTCCATCGCCTGCCAGATCGCCTGGCTGGCGCGGTGGTGATCAGGCTCGCTTGTGCGGATGAACCGATCATAGGAGACATTCAGGGCGTCGCACATGACGCGGAAATAGCCCGACATTTCGTCGGCGAGATCGGACGGCGAGCGGCCCTGCTCCTCGGCTTTGCGCGCCATCTTAAGCCCGTGTTCGTCGGTGCCGGTCTGGAAGCGCACGCGGCGACCCTGAAGGCGCTGGAACCGCGCGATCACGTCGGCCGCGATCGCCTCGTAGGCGTGGCCGATATGCGGACGACCATTGGGATAGCTGATCGCGGTGGTGATGTAGAATGGGGTAGTGTCAGCCATGGGCCGCTGCGCTAGCGGGGGCGGCCGCGACAAGCAAGGTTCCGATCTCGAAGGGAAGCATGCCGGAATCGAAATTGGCAGTTGGCGCTTCGGCGGCAAGCGCGACGAGCGCGGCATGGGTTTCGACCAACCGGGCGCAGCGCTGGGGATCGTCGGTGGTGCGCGCGGCGCGGGCCGCTAGCGACTGGGCGAGTTCGAGCACCGCCTGCACACGCTCGCGCTCGGCGCGTGGGCCGATAAGGCGGGCAAGCTCGCCGCGCCCGGTGATGCCGCTGTCGCCGCCTGCGAGTAGCCCCGAGATGACGCGCGCGATGGGGGCAAGGTTCTGCTCGACGAAACGCAGGGCCGCGCCCAAGGAGCCCTCGGCAGCGGCGATGGCCTGAAGATCCTGCGCAATGCCTGCCTCCTCAAGCAGGGCGGCCACCTGGCTGTCGGTGAGGACCGGGAATCGCAGGGTACGGCAGCGCGAGCGGATCGTCGGCAGCAGGCGCGCCGGGCGGTGGGTGACGAGTAGGAAGAAGGTGCCCACAGGCGGCTCCTCGAGGCTCTTGAGGAGCTTGTTTGCCGCGTGGGAATTCATGTCGTCGGATGGCTCGATGATAATCGCACGGCGCGCCCCCAAGGTTGGTCGGGTCCTCAAGCGCGCCTGCATAGCTCCGATATCTCGCTCGCGGATTACCCTCGAGAGTTCGAAGGGATTGCCCGCCATCTGCTTGCGTTCTTCCTTTTCGTCTTTGGCACTGTAGGTAACATGAACGATGTCGGGGTGCTCGCCCTGCGGCTGCGGGACGCCCTCTTCCGCGACCAGCTCGCGCGCAGCAGCCAGGGCGAAGTCGCGCTTGCCGAGCCCGGCCTTGCCCGCGAGCAGCCAGCCATGATGCATCCGCTCACCGCCAAGCGCATCGCGCCAAGCGCGCCAGGCTTCCGCGTGGTTGGGCCAGCGGGTCATGGGATGATGTCTTCCAAAGAGGCGAGGATGCGGGCGTGGACTTCGTCCGGGGCACCCAGGGCCTCGATCCGGGCAAAGCCTTGCGGGTCGGCCTCGGCGAACGAACGGAAGGCGGCGGCAACGGCGCGGTGATATTCGGCGGAGCGCCCCTCGATGGCGTCGACAGTTTCGCCGCGAGAGGCTAGACGGTCCGCCAGCGCGGCTTCGTCACCCTCGAGAAGGATCACCCGGTCGGGGCGCAGTCCATCGCTGCCGAAGGCGTGGAGCGCGTTGACCGCGGTGTCACCTAGCTCCCCTGCACCGCCCTGATAGGCGCGGCTTGAATCGACAAAGCGGTCGCACACCACCCAATCGCCGCGGACGAGCGCGGGACGGATCAGGTGTGCGACATGGTCAGTGCGGGCTGCGGCGAACAGCAGTGCTTCGGCTTGCGGGGGCCACCCTGCCTCGCCCGGCGGATGGAGCAGCAGCGCGCGGATCGCCTCGGCCCCCGACGTGCCTCCCGGCTCACGGGTGACGACCACCGTCAAGCCGCGCGCCCGCAGGGCCTCAGCTAGCAGCCGTGCCTGCGTCGACTTGCCAGCTCCCTCGCCGCCCTCGAAGGCGATGAAGCGCCCCGGGACGGCGCTCACGAGAACAGTCCCGCGACGGCGTTGACGATGCGGTCAAGCGGCCCCGCGGCCTTTATCGCCTCGGCGGCGTAGAGCGGGATACGCGCGGGCGAGACGCCGGGCGCGGTCACCTCGAGCATCGCGACCTCCTGCCCCGCAGCGATTGGTGCGCGCAGCGGGCCTTCGTAGCGGATCGTTGCGGTAAGCGCTGCAGAGCTTCCGCGCGGCATGTTGATGGCCACCGGGCCCGCCGCCTTGAGAGTGATAAGCTGCGCATCGCCGTCCTGCACCCGCGCCACGCCTACGACCGCACCCGGCGCAAAGAGCTGCCGCCGGTCAAAGGCGGAGAAGCCCCACTCTACATAGGACTTAGCGAGCCTCGCGCGCAGCCTGCCGTTTTCCACGCCGGCGAGCACCAGGACCAGCCGCTGTCCATTGCGGCGCGCGGTGCCGAGGTAGGAGAAGCCGGATTCGTTGGTGAAGCCGGTTTTGATCCCGTCCGCTCCCGGCACCCGCCCGATCATGGGGTCGTGATTGACCTGCACGATCCCATTATAAAAAAATCCCATGCGCCCGATGTAATAGCCGAACTCGTCCGGGTGCCGGGTGATCAGCGCCCGCGCCAGCGTCACGAGGTCGGTCGCGGTGGTGAAGGTCTTGCCTTCGTCGGGAAAGCCGTTGGGCGAGTTGAAGTGGCTCCCGTTCATGCCGAGGCCCCAGGCCGTGCGGTTCATCTGGGCGGTCCACGCCGCGACCGATCCCGCCTGCCCGTCGCCCAGCACCGCTGCCCCGTCATTGGCCGAAACGTTAGCGATGCCGAGCAGCAAGTCCTCGACACGCACCTGATCGCCCGCGGAGAGGAACATGGTCGAGCCCTTGCGCCGCCAATTGCGTGCGACCTCGGGCCGCATAACGAAGACTTGCCGGGGATCGAGATCGCCTGCCTTCATTAGATCGAAGGCGAGATACAGCGTCATCACCTTGGTGACCGAGGCGGGCATGAAGCGCCGGTCGGGATTACGCGCGTGGAGCACCTGTCCGCTGCCCAGATCGACCAGCAGCGCAACCGGGGCCTCGGCGCCGGTGGGGATCGCTGGGGCTAAGGCGCCCGGGTCGGGCATCATCGCGCGCGCCGGCAGCGCGACAAGGAAAGCGGCAAGGGCAATCAGGCGCAGCACGCGGCGCGGGTTCTCGGCGGACATCACGACGCTTGCTATATCCGTCTGCTCGACGCTTGGCGAGGCGCGGGGACGCGTCAGTTCACGATTTCGTCGGCCAATAATCCCACGCTCAGGGCATAATAGCTCGAGCAGTTGTATTCGAGGATCGCGCGGAAGTTACCGGTCAACAGCCAGGCCGGGGTGCCCTGGCCGTCGGGCTGGAAGAGCGATGCCATGACGTCATCGCCCAAAGGCTGTTGCGGCACCACCACACCCGCGGCGCGCCACTCGGCCACGGTCATCCAGCGGCTGAGGCGTTCATGGACTCGCGGACAGACCGGAGAGACGAGCCGAGTGCGATAGGCGGAAACGTCAAAGCCGGAAGGCACCGCTGCGCGCACGCCCCAAGGCTGTCCCGCCCGCCATCCGGCATCACGGAAATAGTTGGCGATCGAGGCGAAGGTGTCAGGCCGATTGTTGAAAATGTCGGCCCGCCCGTTCCCATCACCGTCAGTGGCGAGGCGGAGGTAGACACTGGGAAGAAACTGCGGATTGCCGAAGGCCCCGGCATAGCTTCCAACCAGCTGCGAGCGATCAAAACCCTTGTCGGCGATCTTCATCAGCGCGACAAATTCATCGGCAAACAAATCGCGGCGGCGCCCTTCCCACGCGAGAGTGGCAAGGCTGCGTGAAAGATCGAAATCGCCCTTGACCCGGCCATAGCTGGTCTCGTGACCGAAGATCGCGACGATGATCGATCCGGGGACGCCATATCGCGCCTCGATCTGCGCCAGGAGGTCACGGGTCTGGCTGTAGACCGCGCGCCCTCCCCCGATCCGCGCCGCATCGACATGGGTGGCGATGTAGCCCGACATCGGCGGAAAGCCGCGCGCGGTGCCGCTGCCGGGCTGGTTGTTGTCAAGCGCGATGACCCGTGCATTGGGCGTGAGCCCAGCGGTCATGCGCTCGATCGTCGCGTCGCGCACCCCTTCCGCGCTGGCACGGGCCTTGAGCTGCTCGAGATAGGCGTCGAAGGTGAGGCTGCCCGCGCTCACGGTCTGCGCGGTCGCGGGCGCCTCGGCCGGAGAAACGCCGAGGGTCGCGAAACCGGCGAGCGCCAGCGCGGCAGCGGGAAGGAAGCGGGGAATCATGATACAAGCGATGTCACACCTTGGCTGAATTCCCAACAACCGAACTGGGGATGACTCGCGAGCCAACTCTGGCTAGGGGCATTTCAAGGACAGGTGGCCGAGTGGTTTAAGGCAGCGGTCTTGAAAACCGCCGTAGGTGCAAGCCTACCGTGGGTTCGAATCCCACCCTGTCCGCCAAGATCCTTGGTTGGAAGCGCGGAGCGGTTGCGTGACACTTCGAAAGCAGATCCAAACTATCCTTCCGGCGCCAGTCGATCTTGTCCAGAAGTCGCTGCGCACTGCAATTCACCGGCTCGGCTTGTGGGGCGGCCTGTTCAGAGACTGCCGCGGGATTAGCCCGGCCGATCAGGCGGTGCTCGTCCGGTCCTTCCGGGCAAGCCTGGCGGGCCTCGCCGATGCGCCCGGCCAGTGGCGCGAGCCGCAGCTTGTTGCGAATGCCACGCTTTCGGTCAGTGAGGGCTTCCGGTTCGCAATCAGACCCCATACCGATGACCTCGGGCATATCCGTCAACGTACCCACCAAAGCCTGATCGCCCCGCTTCTTGGCCACCTGCCACCCGGCGGCACGGCTATCGATGCCGGGGCTAATATCGGCATTTTCACGGCGAATTTCTCGCGGGCCGTTGGACCAGAGGGGAGCGTGATTGCCGTCGAGATGATGCCCGAGACGGCCAACTCGCTTCGTCAGACCATCGCCATCAATGATCTCCGCAATGTGGAGCTGATCGAGATGGCGCTGTCCGACGAGGCGGGCAAGGTGCTCGACATCGGGATGCCCGATGCGAGCCATTTCGGTCAGGCTTCGATCATCCGCAACCTTGACGGCGGCGAGCGTTCGATTGCGGTTACGACAACCACGCTCGATGATGTGACCAAGGGGTTGGAGCGGGTCCATGTCATGAAGATGGATCTTGAGGGGGCAGAGCTGCTTGCGCTTCAAGGCGCACGCCGCACCCTCCAGATCACCGACGCGGTCCTTTACGAAGTCGCGGACCAGCACGCACAGATCGACCGGATTTTCAGCGACAATGGCTACCGGATCCGGCGCATCGACGGGCTGAACAAGCTGGCCGAAAGAGTGGGCCGCTAAGCTCGCTCGGGGCGGCCCGCTGGGCGCATGACGCCGACGATGACCGGGCAGCCTTCCTGATCATCCGGCACCGTGTGGACGGTGACGATCACGGACCGGTCGACAATGGTGATCGTTTTCAACCTCACCCGGATGCCGCAATCTTCATTGTACGCAAGGAAATAGGTTCCGGAAGGGAGATTGTTGAACGCATATTGGCCGGATTGCTCCAGGGTCCGGCGCTGTTTCTTGCGCTCTTCCGAGCGCAGTTCGATCGTGCGCGCGAGGTAGGGATCCAGTTGTCCGGAGATGGAGTAGCGCGATGCCGTCTTCTCCGGCACCGTCTGGCACGCTGCCGTCGCTAGAGCGAATGACGCCCCCGCGGCTGCAATCATTCGGCGACCTGCACTCGGTCCGCCCGGCTGCAGGGCAATGACCCCGTCGCGGCCGACCTTGGCGCGCACGTAGACATCCTCGTCGCTCGCGAGCAAGCCCGCCGCCTCATCGAAGGTCAGCGCCGCCAGGTCGTGAATGATCCTGTCGCAGGACGCGCAGTGGCAATTGCACCCGCGCGGGGCCATGTCCTTCTACCGCTCGCTGCACGGTTGCGGGAAATTTATCTCGAGATCGTCCATCGCCTTCTCTCCCCGATGCTCCGCGAGAATAGCACGCGAGGGCGCTCACTGCCTAGAAGTGGATCGCTCGTCCGTAAGCGTCGAGCACGCTCTCGTGCATCATCTCGCTGAGTGTCGGGTGCGGGAAGATCGTCTGCATCAGTTCGGCCTCGGTGGTCTCCAGCACCTTGCCCACGGTGTAACCCTGAATCAGCTCGGTCACTTCCGCGCCGATCATGTGCGCGCCGAGGAGCTCGCCGGTTTTGGCGTCGAACACTGTCTTGATGAATCCTTCCGCCTCGCCGAGCGCGATCGCCTTGCCGTTGCCGATGAAGGGGAAGTTGCCGACGCGGACCTCGTAGCCCGCCTCCTTGGCCTTGGCCTCGGTCATGCCGACGCTGGCGACCTGCGGGTGGCAATAGGTGCAGCCGGGAATGGCGAGACGGTTGAGCGGATGGGGATGGACCTCGGTGTTGCCGAGTTCGGCCGCGATCGCCTCGGCAGCGGTGACGCCTTCGTGACTTGCCTTGTGCGCCAGCCAAGGCCCAGGCGTGCAGTCGCCGATCGCCCACAGACCGGGCGTTCTGGTGCGACCGTATGGGTCGATCTGGACGAAGCCGCGCTCCATTTCGGCAAGGCCTTCGAGCCCGATATTTTCGGTGTTGGGGATGATACCGATGGCGACGATCACGTGCGTGAAATCGCTTGGTGCAGAGTTGCCGGCTTTGACCTTGATGGTGGCGGCAATGCCGCTATCCGACACCGCGAGCGCCTCGACCCCGGCGCCGGCCATGATGTTGATACCCTGCTTACGGAGCGACTTTTCGAGGAAGGTCGAGACGTCGGCGTCTTCCACAGGCACGATGCGGTCGAGCATTTCTACGACGGTAACTTCGCTGCCGAGATCATTGTAGAAGCTGGCAAACTCGATCCCGATCGCACCCGAACCGATTACCAGCAGCTTGGCCGGGAGTTCGGTCGGGGTCATGGCATGGCGGTAGGTCCACACGCGCTTGCCGTCAGCGGGGGCGAAGGGCAGGTCGCGGGCACGCGCGCCGGTCGCGATGATGACGTGCTTGGAGGTAAGCTGCTCCTCGCCCTTCTCGCCCTTTACCGTGAGGCTGGACGCGCCGGTCAACGTGCCGGTGCCCATGTGCACGGTGATCTTGTTCTTCTTCATCAGGTGGCCGATGCCCTGATTGAGCTGCTTGGCCACCCCGCGGCTGCGCTTGACGATGGCAGCAAGGTCCGCCTCAATCCCCGTGGCGACGAGGCCGTAGTCGCCCGCGTGCTTCATATAGTGGAAAATCTCCGCCGAACGCAGCATCGCCTTGGTCGGGATGCAGCCCCAGTTGAGGCAGATACCGCCTAGGTTCTCGCGCTCGACGATCGCGGTCTTGAGCCCCAGCTGCGCACAGCGGATTGCCGCGACATAGCCACCGGGGCCGGAACCGAGCACAACCACATCATAGTCATTGGCCATTGTCATTGTCCTTGGGGAGGAGAAGCATTTCATCGGCGGCGATCGCGCGCGGGCGGTTGTCATCGCCGATCAAAACGAATTTGAATGTGCCTTGAGCTACCTTGGTGGTCGCCTCACCATTGCGTTCCCGTGCAATAGCCTCGGCGGCGATCGTAAGCGAGGTGGTGCCGGTGGCCAGCACGTCGCAATAGACCGATAGTTCGTCACCCACCGCCATCGCACCGGGAAAGGCGAAGTCGGTCGCGGAGACCACCACCGCCTTGCCTTGCCCCACGCGGCTCGCGAGGCTGCCCGAGGCGAGCGCCATCTGCGCCATCAGCCACCCGCCGAACACTCCGCCATAGGGGTTGGTATCGGCGGGCATGGCGGTGACGCGGATTTGAGGCGAGCGGTCAGTCATAGGTGAACTCAACTTCGCGATAGCGCTCCACTAACAGCCACCATAGCCCGGCACTCACTGCGCCGAGGGCTCCGAAAAGCATGACAATGTCGAAGGCCGAATTGCCGGCGAAAACAAGCATGAGTAATCCGAGCGTAGCGCTCAGGACGATGCCCAGCCCGACCAACCATGCCCAACGCGGGTGTGGCAGGCGGTCGCCGAAGATGACAGTGGGAAAAGACAAAGCTACACCGACCGAAATTGCCACTATGAGGGTGTAGTCAAAAGTCACCCAAGCGAGAGACCAGCCTTCGATCAGCGCATTATCCGGCTCTGTAACGACCGCAATCAGCGCAGACATTATGGCGACAAACAGTGCAATCACTGGCACTGAAAGCGCAGCTCTCCCACCGAGGTCCATGGCTACACCACCAGCCCCATCGGGTTCTCGCACAGCTGCTTGATCGCTTCCATCAGCTGCGCGCCGTCGGCACCGTCGATGGCGCGGTGGTCGAAGCTGCCGCTGGCGTGCAGCACTGTCGCCACCTTGATCTCGCCATCGACCACATAGGGCGCCTGCTGCCCTGACCCGACCGCAAGGATCATGCCCTGCGGCGGATTGATCACCGCGTCGAACTGCTTGATCCCGAACATTCCCAGATTGGAGAGGCTGGCGGTGCCGCCCTGATATTCATGCGGCATCAGCTTGCCATCGCGCGCCTTGCTCGCGAGCGCCTTCATCTCGGTCGAGATCGCGGCGAGGCCCTTGGTGTCGGCACTGGTGATCACCGGCGTGATCAGGCCCGAGGGCGCGGCCACCGCCACTGAGATATCGGCGCGGCTGTACCGACGCAGGGTGTCGCCGTGGAAGCTGACATTGCACTGCGGCACCCGGATAAGCGCGCGCGCGAGCGCCTTGATCAGCAGGTCGTTGACCGATAGCTTCACGCCGTCCGGTTCGAGCGACTTGTTGAGCTGCGCACGCAGTTCGAGCAGCGGATCGAGCCGGATGTCGATGGTCAGATAGAAGTGCGGAACCGTCTGCTTGCTCTCGGTCAGTCGGCGGGCGATGACCTTGCGGATGCCCGAGAGCTTCTCTTCGGCGAAGGGCGCGCCGCCTTCGATGGCGGGGGCTGGTGCCGGGCTCGACGCGAGCGCGGGTGCCGCCGCACTTACCGCCGGAGCCGATACCGCGGCCGCTGCGCTAGGTGTGAAGCCTTCGACATCATCCTTCACGATCCGGCCATTGGGGCCGCTGCCCTTCACCCGAGCGAGGTCGATGCCCTTGTCGGCAGCGATCCGCTTGGCGAGCGGCGAGGCGACAACGCGCTCGCCCGAGGCTGCGGCAATCGGTGCAGGCGCGGGGCTCGGTGCCGCAGCAGGCACGGGCGCAGGCGAACCGCCGCCCTTTACAATCGCGGACTCGACGTCTTCCTTGGTGATCTTGCCCTTGGGGCCGCTGCCTGCAAGTTTTGTCAAATCGATGCCGTTCTGCTCGGCGAGCTTGCGCGCGGAGGGCGTCGCGGCGGGGCCATCAGCGGCGGGAGCGGCGGCAGGCGCGCTCGCAGTGGGAACCGGTGCCGATTCCTTGGCCGCTGCAGGAGCGGGTGCCAGAGTGCTCAGGGGGGCGGCGTCCTCACCTTCGATCGTCAGCCGCGCAATCACCGCGCCGACTTTCACGTTTTCGCTGCCCGCTTCGATCAGGATTTCGGCAATCACACCTTCATCGACAGCCTCGAATTCCATCGTCGCCTTGTCGGTCTCGATCTCGGCCATCACGTCGCCCGATCGCACGGTGTCGCCAACCTTGACGAGCCACCGCGCAATCGTGCCCTCTTCCATCGTGGGCGACAAAGCTGGCATCCTGATGTCCAAAGCCATGATCCCTTGTAACTCCCGCAATCGATCCTTGGTCGTTCTCTGGCCAATTCCCTAGCGGCGGGCAAGGCCCAGAATACCTCAAGTGCGGGGGGGACTTGCCAATCCATACGAATGCATCGATACCCCGGCCCCGGTAGGCGCTTCCAAAGGGGCTCGGATATGCGCACATTCCTGGTCATCATCGACGAGAGCGAAGAGGCGACCGCCGCCTTGCGCTATGCCGCGCGCCGGGCCGCTGCGGTGGGCGGTGCGGTGCATCTGCTCGCGCTTGTGCCGCAGCAGAACTTCTCGGCTTTCGGCTCCGTGCAAGCGACCATCGAGGCCGAAGCGCGCGACCGGGCCGAGATGCTCGCACATGGTGTGGCCGGCAATCTCCTCGCCGAGAGCGGGATCATGCCGACGATTTCAGTCAAGATCGGTCAGGGGCAAAAGATCGTCAGCGAGTTCCTTGCGGAGCATGCCGAGGTCGCCGCCCTGGTACTGGGCGCTGCCAAGGGCGCGGCGCCTGGCCCGCTGGTGACCCACTTTTCGGCCGCAGCGGGCTCGCTGCGCTGCCCCCTCTACATCGTCCCTGCCGATTACGACGAGACCAAGAGCGACCATCAGGCCTAGAGCAGGCCTGAGAGGCTACTTCTTGCGGCCTTGATGGCGGATATTGCCGGGCCGGCCGCGCTGGCCGACCATGAACTTTCCCGCAGTTTTGGGTGGTCCGCCGGGGCCCCGCCGCCGATCTTCGGGGCGGCTCCCGCGCGGTTCGATGACACTCGCGTCCCGGTCGGGCAGCAGGAATTTCAGCGATCCGGTGAGCGCATTGGCCTCGGCGAGTCGCAACTTCAGACGGTCGCCGCTTGCATAGGTGGTGCCGCTGTCGGTGCCGACCAGTGCCTTGGCAGCCTCGTCGTATCGAAAATATTCGCCGCCCAGCGTCGAGATGGGGACAAGCCCGTCGCCGCCGAGGCTAACGATGGTGGCGAAGAAGCCGAAGGACTGCACCCCGGTGATGCGGGTGTCGAACACCTCGCCCACCCGGACCGAGAGCCATGCCGCGACATAGCGGTCGATGGTGTCGCGCTCAGCCTCCATCGCGCGGCGCTCGGTCTGGCTGATCGCGCTGGAAACCTGATCGAGGCTTGCACGGTCGCGGTCAGACAGCCCGCTGGTCGCCGGAAGCGATCCCGGCGGGGTGGGTTGTTCCAGCTTGTAGGCATCGACCAGCGCGCGGTGGACCAGAAGGTCGGAATAGCGGCGGATTGGTGAAGTGAAATGCGCGTATGAACCCAGCGAGAGCCCGAAATGCCCGGCGTTGGCGGGGCCATAATAGGCCTGCGTCTGGCTGCGCAGCACCGCCTCCATCACCAGCGCCTTTTCCGCCTCGTCGGTGACATCCTTGAGCATCCGGTTGAACAGGCCGGGGGTGACCACCTGCCCCAGCGCCAGGTTTTTGCCCATCGTCGCAAGGTAATCACGCAGCGCGATCAGCTTCTCGCGGCTCGGTGGTTCATGGATGCGGTAGACCACGGGCGCGGTCTTGGCCTCAAGCGCCTTGGCGGCCGCAACGTTGGCCGCAATCATGAAATCCTCGACCACCCGGTGCGCATCGAGACGCTCGCGCAGCGCGATCTCGGCAATCTGACCCATCTCGTTCAGCACTACCCGGCGCTCGGGCAATTCGAGCCCGAGCGGATCGCGCGCATCCCGCGCTGCCGACAGCGCGCGCCACGCGTCCCAGAGGTTGGCGAGAAATTCGGGCGGATTCCCAGTATCGACCGCCTTCTGCGCGTCCTCATAAGCGATGTTTTGCGCGATCCGTACCAGCGCACGGGTAAAGCGGAAGCTGGTCACCTTGCCCTCGCCGCTGATGTGCAGGTGACAAGCCATCGCCGCGCGGTCCTCGCCCTCCTTGAGCGAGCAAACGTCGGCGGACAGCACCTCGGGTAGCATTGGCACCACGCGGTCGGGGAAATAGACCGAGTTACCGCGCTTCCTCGCTTCGCGGTCGAGCGCGCTGCCGGGGCGAACGTAGAAGCTGACGTCAGCGATGGCGACCACGGCATTGAAGCCGCCCTGCCCGTCCGGCTCGGCCCAGATCGCGTCGTCGTGGTCGCGCGCATCGGCCGGATCGATCGCGACAATCGGCAAATGGCGCAGGTCCTCGCGCGCCTGCTGAGACAGCTTGAGCTTTGCCGCGCGCGGCGCTTCCTCGAGCGCGTCTTCGGGGAAGATGTGCGGAATGCCGTGCTTGGCAATCGCGATCAGGCTGAAGGAGCGCGGCGCGAGCGGGTCGCCCACCACCTCGACCACCTTGACGCCCGCCCGCTCGGACCGGCCGACGCGTTCGGCAATCACCAACTGCCCTGCCTCGGCCGATCCTAGGTCGGCGATCAGGGAGGATTGGCGCACGCGCTTGTCGATGGGGGCGAGCCACGCCTTGCCGGTCTTGTCGACCTCGACCACGCCCATCAGGCCTTCGGTGCGCGCAGGCAGTTTCTTCATCGCATGTGCGATCCAGCCTGCATCGGTCTCCTCGGTGCGGGCAAGGATGCGGTCGCCGCGCTTCAATGCCTGAGGCCGTTTGGCGCCTCTGGCATTTGGGCGCGCCTTGGGCTCGCGAACCACGATGCGGGGCGGCTTGCCGGGGGCTTCGGGGTCCCAATTGTCTGGCTCGGCAATCAGTTCACCCTCGTCAATCGCGACGATCTTCAGCGTCGTCACCTTGGGCACCCCGCCCATGCGGTGGAACGCGCTCTTCGAACCGTCGATCAGGCCTTCTTCCGCCATGTCCTTGAGCAGCGACTTGAGCTTGATCTTCTCCTGCCCCTTCAGCCCGAACGCCTTGGCAATCTCGCGCTTGCCCGCGGAAATGTCGGAGGACTGGATGAAGCCGAGCACTTGTTGGGCGCTCGGCATTCCTTGGGGAAGCTTGGGGGGTTTGGACATGGGTAAGCCCTATTCCCCAACCCCGTTCGTGTCGAGCGCAGTCGAGACACCTCGCGCCAAAGCCTCTCGACTTCGCTCGAGGCGAACGGAGCTATTCCTTCGCGACCGGCTCGAACGCCCCGCCCGGAACGGCGCTCGAAACGGGTGAGCAGAAGCTGCCCTCGGGCGACCAAGCGCAAGCCGCCACGCCGAACAGCCAGTCATCGCCGCGCACTGCCTCGACGTTGGTGAACGTGCGGCCCTGCACGGCAGCGGTCTGGTTGGCGGCAATTCCCCCGTCGATAGCGGTGACATCACCGCCCCAACCCGGCTGATCGGTGCGGCGGGTGGCGACCGTGTAGAATGATGCGCCCGGAACGGCGCTCCACTTCACCTCCGTATCCACCCGCACCGCCGCATCCACCGTGACCTTGGGCGGCATCGGCGCTCGGGCGAGTGCGTCGAGCGCGCGCACATTCAGCCGCGTCACCCCGGCAAGATAGGCGAAGTCCATCTCCGCGATGGTATCGCCGTAGAACACGCCGTTCACGGTGCGCAGGTCTTGATGCTGGTGGTCGTAATCTTCGACCCCCACGGAAAAGCGGATGGCGGGGTAGCCTTTCTGGAGGAACGGCACCTGATCCCCGCCGCGGCCCATGCGGTCGGTGCGCCAGATCTGGCGGACTTGCAGGCCGTCAGCGTTTTTGGCGGCAAGCCCTGCCACCCAGCGCGACAGGTTGCGCGAGGGCGTATCGTTCTCGCCCCCGAAGCGGGTTGCGGCGGCGCGCAGGCGCTCGGTCAGGTCGGCGCGCGGGCCTTCGGAGAAGACAAGCACCACCTTGGGCTCGCAATAGCCGTCCGACCCGCAGGAATTGCCGACGATATCATTGTTGAGCACCGCTTTCACGGTGAAGCCTTGGGCCTCGGCCCATTTGGCGAGGATCTGTCCGCCGTGAAGACCCTGCTCCTCGCCCGAAAGTAACGCGTAGATAATAGTGGTCGGGTATTTCGTGCCCGAGAGCACCCGCGCGGCTTCCAACACGAGCGCGGTGCCCGAGCCATCGTCATTAGCGCCCGGTGCATCGGAGGTAGCATCCATCACGTCGCTGACGCGGCTGTCGATGTGGCCTTGGACAATCACGACTTCGTTAGGGCGTTCGGTGCCGCGCTGGATTGCGACCGCGTTACGCACCAAAGTAGGCGTGGGAACACGAGGGCCGGTGACTGTTTCGCCAACGGGCAGCACTTCAAGGCAGCCGCCGCACTTGATGCCCATGCGTTTGAATTCCGCGAGCCCCCAGTCGACCGCCGCGCCGATGCCGCGCTCGGGATCGTTTTGTACGGACAGGGTGTGGCGGGTGCCGAAGCTGACGAGCTTTTCGACGTCGCTTTTGAGGCGTTGTTCGGAAACCTTCACCGCGGGATGGGTCTGCGCAGCGAGCGGTGCCGCGATCAGCGCGGAGAGAAACAGGGCACGTTTGATCATGCGCCCTGTCTGCCCACCCGTCCATCGCAGCGCAAGACTAGTAAGACCGCGCCACCAGGATACGCTCCACCGCCGGTTCGCCGGTGAAGATGCAGGTGCCGCTCGCCGCTTCAGCGCCGCGGAGCACGTTGCGGATGGTGAGCTTCGCCGCCTTCAGCTTCTCGATGACTGCTTCCAGCGCCGCGCCGGTGGGCTTGGCCCACTCGACCTCGACCCAGCCGGGATACTTGCCGCCCTTGTCGAAGTGATCGGCTACGGCCGCCCAATCGGTGAGGCCACAGGTAATGTTGGCATCGCGGCGCGCGCGGGCTTCCTCGTAAAGGCCGCTCTGTATGTTAGCGAGCAGCGCCCCTGCCCCACTCACGAATTCGCTATGCGCTGGGTAGGTGAAGGCGGGCTTGCCGTTGGCGGTGTTCCAGAGCTGGTCACGGCGAAGCACCGCGAGCTTGCCCTCGGCCATGTCGCGCGGACCGACCTCGATGATCACGGGCGCGCCCTTGCGCACCCAATCCCAGCGCTTGGCCGCGGCCTTGCCGGGCTTGGTGTCGAGCAGCACGCGGATACGTTCACCGAGCGCGGTCTCGCCCGCCAACGCTGCGCGCACGTTCTCGCAATAGGCGACGAGTTCAGCATCCTCGGGAGCTTCGCGCAGCATCGGGACGATGACGATCTGCTGCGGCGCGATGGCAGGGGGCACTCTCAACCCGTCGTCGTCACCGTGGGTCATGATCACCCCGCCGATCAGTCGCGTCGAGACGCCCCAGCTTGTCGTGTGGCAATATTGCTGGGCACCCTCGCGGTCCTGATACTGGATGCTAGCGGCGTGGGCGAAATTGGTGCCCAGATAGTGCGAGGTGCCAGCCTGGAGCGCCTTGCCGTCCTGCATCATCGCTTCGATCGACCATGTCTCGACCGCACCGGGGAAGCGCTCGTTTTCGGGCTTCACGCCGGCGATCACCGGCAGCGCCAGATCATCCTCTGCGCAGGCGCGGTACATCTCGAGCGCGCGGTGCGTTTCGGCGAGTGCATCCTCGCGCGTCTCGTGCGCAGTGTGGCCTTCCTGCCATAGGAATTCGGTGGTGCGCAGGAACATTCGCGTGCGCATCTCCCAACGCACCACGTTGGCCCACTGGTTGGTCAGCAGCGGAAGGTCGCGCCACGATTGCACCCAGCGCGCCATCGCATCGCCAATGATCGTTTCCGACGTCGGGCGCACCACCAGCGGTTCTTCCAGCTTGGCAGCCGGATCGGGGATCAGCCCGCCTTTCCCGTCGGAGATAAGGCGGTGGTGGGTGACGACCGCCATCTCCTTGGCGAAGCCTTCGACGTGCTCAGCCTCGCGGGTGAAGTTCGATAGCGGGATAAACAGCGGGAAGTAGCAATTCTGCACGCCTGCAGCCTTGATCCGGTCGTCCATCAGGCGCTGGATGCGCTCCCAGATGCCGTAGCCCCACGGCTTAATAACCATGCAGCCGCGCACGCCCGATTCCTCGGCGAGGTCGGCGGCGCCGATGACTTCCTGGTACCATTTGGCGAAGTCGTCGTCGCGCTTGACGGTGAGCGCGTGGCGGATGTTGGACACGGGGCTTGGCTTCCTGCTTGAACGGGTGCGGCTGTTACCGCAGGCACCGGGCGCTATCCGCTATTTGCTTAGGTCGTCCAGCTTCTTTTGCATCGCCGCCATCTGATCGCGCAGCACGGCGATCTCGTCGCGCGGCTCCGCCGCCGCATCGGCGGCCTTGGAGGCGGGCGTGCCCTTGCCCTTCGCGATGCCCGGCAAAAACACGTCGGCCGCAGCGCGCATCATCGCCATGTTGGTTTGATGGATCGCGGCGAAAGGCGTGGCGCTCAGGCCCTTGTCGAAGGCTTCTCGGATCTTTGTCTGGTTGTCGCGGAAATTGGCCATGCTGGCTTCAAGATACGACGGCATCATTGCCTGCATCGAATTGCCATACATCCCGATCAACTGCCGAAGGAAGCTGACAGGAAGCATCTGCTGGCCACCACTCGCCTCTTCATCCATGATGATCTGGGTGAGGATCGCATGGGTGATGTCGTCGCCGGATTTGGCGTCGAGCACCTGGAATTCGACATTCTCGCGAACCATGCGCGCAAGATCTTCTAGCGTGATGTAGCTTGAGGAGGCGGTGTTGTAGAGCCTCCGGTTGGCGTACTTCTTGATGATGATGGCATCGCCCGCTTCGCCGGTTGCCGCTTTTGACCTGCCTGCCATAGTGATTTTCGACCCTATTGTTTGCCCCGATGCGGCAGCCTTAGCACCTGCACAAGCTGCGGTGCAATAAGCGCTGGTCGATGCGCCTATCCGCGGCGCAATCGTCCGCCGATAAGTGTCAGCATTTCATACGAAGAAAGGCCTTTTTGCTGTGCAGCATCGTTGACGTCCCAAGGGACGGTCAGCCAGTCCCCGGCGACCAGATCGGGCGCTTCGGCGAGGTCCACCACCACCATGTCCATTGACACCTTGCCGAGTATGGGGAGCGGCCGCCCTTCATGCCGCAAAGCGTTTCCGAGGCCGCGGTGGCGCAGGAAGCCATCGGCGTAACCGATCGAGACCGTGCCTACCCGCATGTGGGTAGGGGATATGAAGGCTGCATTGTATCCCACGCCCTCGCCCGGAGCGATGTTGCGGCATTGCAGGATCTGCGCCTCGATCTGCACGATTGGGCGGACGGTCCCTGCCAACTCGGCTCGTGGCACGCCGCCGTAGAGCGCAAGGCCCGGCCGGGTCAGATCGAAGGAAAAATCATTGCCTAGCGCGATGCCGGCGCTGTTGGCCAGGCTAAGACGCCGGTGCGCAATTGTATCGGCTGCCTCTTGCAGCAGCTCCGCTTGCATCCGGTTCATTGCTGTCTTCTCGTCGGCACTAGCGAGGTGGCTCATCAGAATATCGACTTGGAGCGCTGCGATGGCAGGATCCCCAACCTCGGCAAGCGCGATCCCGAGCCGGTTGATCCCCGTATCGACCATCAGGTGGCAGCGTCCACCACCGGTGGCTGTCCATAGCATCGCCTGCTGCAGCGAATTGACGACCGGGATTGCCCCAACCGCGCGCGCGTAGGCGCAGTCGGCTTCGTCCATTGGACCATGGAGCACGGCGATCTGCTGCGCGGGGACATGGGCGGCGACGCCCGCAACCTCGCTCCAGTGAGCGACGAAAAAGGTTCTGCATCCGGCATCTCGCAGGACTGGGACACAGGTATCGACGCCCAGCCCATAGGCGTCTGCCTTGACCGCAGCCCCTGCCCGCCCATGTCCAGAAAGGTCATCGAGCGCCCGCCAGTTCGAGGCCAACGCATCCCTGTCAACGGTCAAGCGGAGGCTGGCAGGGGGAGAAAGTTGCGCGGGGTCAATCATCCGCAAAGTCTCGCGGCGGACCGTCCGGGATGCCCCACCATGCCACCACGAGCCCGAAGGCAACCACGACCCAAGTGTACCACAGCCCTGCATAAATATCCCCGGTGCGCGCCACGATCACCCCGGCGATCAGCGGCAGGAAGCCGCCGAGATAGCCCGCCCCGATGTGATAGGGGATCGACATCGAGGAATAGCGGATGCGCGGTGGGAACATCTCGGAGAGCAGCGCGGCGACCGAACCGTAGGTCAGCGCAGATAGCATGCCGAGGGCCAGCAGCACGCCGACAATGCCAATCACGCCGCCGATTGAAGGTTCCTGTTTGCTGAAGTCGAAGCCGTAAGCGCCCAGTCCCGCTTGTAGCCCCGCACGCCGCGCCGCGCCGTCCCTGAACCACGCCGGATCGACCGCGACGGGCTGACCGCCTGCCGTCACACTAAGGGTCTCAGCGGGCTTCAATGTGTAGGCCACGCCTGAGGCGGTCAGCGTTTCGAGCACCTTTCCGCATGCGGTCTGGTCGCGCTGAAACAGCTCCGCAAAAGGGTCGGTGCGGCATTCGGTGCCGCTCACCACCACCGGCGCGCGCTCGGCGGCGGCGGAGAGCGCGGGGTTGGCAAAGCTTCCCATCAACCAGAACAGCGGGAACAACAGCACCAGGGTCGCCGCGGCGCCGATGATGATCGGCCGCTTGCGCCCGACCCGGTCGGACCACTTGCCCACCGCCACATAGAAGCTCATCACGATCAGGCCCGAAACCAGCAGCGCCAGCTCGACCGTGAGATCCGACACGTGCATCGGCCCGCGCAGGAAGCTCATCGTTGAGAAGAATCCGGTGTACCAGATCGTCGTCAAGATGCCGGAAATTCCGAACAGCGCGACGAAGATGCGCTTGGGGTTGCCGGGATAGGTGAAGCTTTCGATGAAGGGGTTGCCCGAGGTTTCGCCAGCGGCCTTCATCGCCTCGAAGATCGGGCTTTCGGAGAGCTTGAGGCGCATCCAAAGCGAGATTGCGAGCAGCGCGATCGAAAGCAGGAAGGGCACGCGCCAGCCCCAAGCGGCGAAGGCGTCTGCGGGGATCAGCGCGCGGCAAGTGATGACGACGATGATCGAGAGCACGAAGCCGCCCGCCACGCTGGCCTGAATGAAGCTGGTGTAGAAGCCGCGTTTCTCCGGCGGCGCGTGCTCGGCGACATAGATCGCCGCGCCCCCGTATTCGCCGCCCAGCGCGAGGCCCTGAACGACCCGCAGCAAGATGACGATGATCGGCGCAGCGATGCCGATTGTGTCAACGGTCGGGATCAGGCCCACGCCGGCGGTGGCGATGCCCATCAAAGTGACGGTCACGAGGAAGGTGTACTTGCGCCCCAGCCTATCGCCCAGAAAACCGAACAGCACTGCGCCCAGCGGGCGGAACGCAAAGCCCACCGCGAAGGTCGACCACACGAGCAGCAGACCGAGTGTTTCGTTGTCGGTGGCGTAGAAGGCATCCTTGAGGATATAGGCCAGCGTGCCGTAGATGAAGAAATCGTACCACTCGAAGATGGTGCCAGCCGATGATGCGCCGATCACCAGCCGGATTTCTTTATTGCTCGGCTCGCGTGCCGCTAGCGCCTGCGCCTCTGCCATGTTGCTACCATCCCCTTTGCCGCCCGCGAGCGATCTTGTGGCTCATGTCCCTAGCGGCTGACTTCGTGGCTTGAAAGCGCCTCGCACGCGGCCGTCCACGGCAATAGCAGCGCACCGTGGCGCCCGGGATGATCGCGCGCCGGGGTGAGCGGACCTAGGCCGGGCCATATGCCGGGAAGGTCGCCGTCCCCCGCCAGCCACACAGCCAGCGCGTCGGCGGTCCCGCGCAGCCGCGCCGGCTCGGCCCCGAGTGCGCCCTGCGCCAGCAGCGCCGCAGAAGCCTGGCCGATCGCGCAGGCGCTGACTGTCATGCCAATCTGCGCGATGCCGCCATGCTCGCCCAGCGCAAGGCCGATCACAATGACGCTGCCGCAGCTTCGCGAGCGGGCCTCGGCGCGCAAAGGCAAGTCGCCCGTTAGCGGAAACTGCGCAAGCCTTGTCGCAAGGCCGAGCAGCGCGGGCGAATAAAGCTTCGCCTTGGGCGCGCCTGTCACTTGGGTGTCATTCGGGCGTCACTTGCGAAAGCGCGCGGCGCGGACAGCACGTGCCTCCGCCTCGCTGCGAAGTCGGTCACGGCGCACGCCGATCTCGGGCAATAACTGCCGCGAGAACGCATCGGCCGCGGCATAGGTGCGCGCGCCGGTGATCCATTGCGGGCGGCCGTTAAAGCCCCAGCTGTCGTCGTAGCCGGTGACCAGCACCGCGAAGGCGAAGATCGCAATCAGCGCGCCTTTTACCGCGCCGAAGCCGAAGCCGAGCACGCGGTCGATCGGGCCCAGCACCGCGCCGTCCGAGGCGCCGCTGACATTGCCGACGATGATCTTGATCGCGGCATAAGGAACAAGCAGCAGCAGCACGAAGGCCAACAAAGAGACAGCCGGTTCGGCCTGGTAGAAATTACGCAGGCCTTCGGATAACGCGGGGTGAATGAAATGGATCGCCAGCGCCGCCATGATCCACGAGGCAAGGCTAAGCACTTCCTGTACCAATCCGCGCATGAAGCCGCCGATCGCAGCGACGATGACGATAAGGGCGATGATGATGTCGAGAGCTGCCATGGGGGCCAGAATTATGCGCTGCCCATCACCTGGTCAACGACGTTTGCAAGGGCAGCGAGTCCGCGATACTCTGCGCCCGCGCCTCCGCTGGCCGCTCCGGCGGGGCCATAGCAACGTGCAAAGCCGAGTTTTGCTGCTTCGCGCAGCCGCAAAGGGGCGTGAGCGACGGGACGAATCCCGCCCGCAAGGCTGATTTCGCCGAACCATGCGGCCTTGTCGGGCAGCGCCCGGTCGGCGAGCGCCGAGACCAGTGCGGCGGCCACCGCAAGGTCGGCGGCCGGGTCGGTGAGGCGGTAGCCGCCCGCAATGTTGAGATAGACCTCGGCCGAGGAGAAATTGAGCCCGCAGCGGCTCTCAAGCACGGCGAGCAGCATAGCGAGCCGCCCAGAGTCCCAGCCGACCACCGCGCGGCGCGGGGTAGCGCCCGATTGCAGCCGCACGATCAGCGCCTGAATTTCCACGAGAACCGGCCGCGTTCCCTCAAGCGCCGGGAACACCGCGCTGCCCGCCAGCGGCGTCTCGCGGCCCGAGAGGAACAGGAGCGAGGGGTTGGCGACTTCCTCGAGGCCCTCGCTTGCCATGGCGAAGACCCCGATCTCGTCGACCGCTCCGAAGCGGTTCTTCAAGGCGCGCAGGATGCGGTACTGGTGGCTGCGCTCTCCCTCGAAGCTCATCACCACGTCGACCATGTGTTCGAGCACGCGCGGGCCTGCAATGCTGCCGTCCTTGGTAACGTGGCCGACAAGCACGACCGCGCAGCCGCTCTCTTTGGCGTAGCGGATCAACTCGAGCGCGCAGCCGCGCACCTGGGAGACGGTGCCCGGCGCGCCCTCGATCGTGTCAGAGTGCATGGTCTGGATCGAATCGATCACCAGCAGCGCGGGCGGCTCGCCCTGTGCAAGAGTGGTCAGGATATCGCGGACTGACGTTTCCGAAGCGAGCCTGATCGGCGCATCGACCACGCCCATGCGGCTTGCGCGAAGGCGCACCTGCCCCGGCGCCTCCTCGCCGCTCACGTACACCACATCATTGCCGCCGCGCGCGATGGTCGCGGCGCATTGCAGCAGCAGCGTCGATTTGCCGATGCCGGGATCGCCGCCCAGCAGCACCGCCGAGCCCGGCACCAGCCCGCCGCCCAGCGCGCGGTCAAACTCGGCCATGCCGGTCGATTTGCGCACCGGCAGCTGGGTCGGGGCGTTCAGCGGCTCGAACACCACTGCCCGTCCGCCGCTCGACAAGTGATGCTTCTGCGAGAAGACCGTCGCTGGCACGTCCTCGACAAGCGTATTCCACTGCCCGCAATCGGCGCACTGCCCTTGCCAGCGGTGGGAGACCGAACCGCACTCCTGACATACGTATCGGCGTTTGGTTTTTGCCATATTTGGGTGGCTTAACGAGAACAGATGACGAACGCAATTGCATTGCGCCTGTCTTGCCCGCATGACACTGCTCATGCGTCAGAAGGAATTGCGCCTTGCTCTCGTGTGCTACGGCGGGGTCAGCCTCGCGGTCTACATGCACGGCATCACCAAGGAGGTGTGGCACCTCGCCCGAGCGAGCCGCGCCTTCCACCATCCGTCGGCGACTTCGCTGAGCGGCGTAGCGGCGGCCTATCGCGATTTCCTCGGCGTGATCGAGCGTGACCACGGCTTGCAGGTGCGCGTCCTGCCCGACATCCTGACGGGGGCAAGCGCTGGCGGGATCAACGCGGTATTCCTCGCCCAGGCGATCCATGCCGGGCACAGCCTTGAGCCCTTGACCGACCTGTGGCTCACCAACGCCGATGTCAGTGCCCTGACCGACAAGGACGCCGAGCCGATGTGGCGGTATGGCAAGCTGTGGGCGCAGCCGATCGCGGAGTGGTTCCTGAGCCGCCCCGGCAACGCGGTGAGCGCGACGGTCTCGCCCGAGACCCGCGCCGAGGTGCGCAGCAAGGTCTCGCGTCTCGTGCGCGGACGTTGGTTCAGCCCGCCGTTTTCAGGCGAACGCTTCTCGGGAATGCTGTTTGAGGCGCTGACCCGCATGGCTGAGGAGGGCGACGGCATCCCGCTGCTTCCTGCAGGCTATCCGATCGACCTTGCCGTCACCGCCACCGACTTTCGCGGCCACCCTGAAACCCTGCGCCTCAATTCGCCCCCGCAAGTCGAGGAGAGCGAGCATCGCTTGCCCATCACTTTCCGCGCCCGCGTCGGCGAAGGCGGCAGCAAGCGGCAAGGCGGGCGGCTCGCCGATCCGCTCGAACTGGTGCTGGCCGCGCGTGCCACGGCGAGTTTTCCCGGCGCCTTTCCGCCGCTCACCATCGGCGAGATCGACCGGCTCGCCGAGGCCGAGGGGCATTTATGGGAGACCCGCGGCGCATTTCTGGCACGCACCATGCCCGCGCACGTGGCACGCGGCACCATTGACGAGGTTGCGCTTATCGACGGGGCGGTTCTGATCAAAGCGCCGTTCGGGGCCGCGCTCGCCGGGCTTTACGGCCGCCCCGCCCAGCGCGAGGTTGACCGCCGCTTCGTTTATCTCGACCCGCACCCCGCCGGTGCCGGTGCCGGCCGCGGGCCGGGCGCCCGCACCCGCGAGATCGGCTTCTTCGGTGCGATCTTCGGCTCGCTTTCGACCATCCCGCGTGAACAGCCGATCCGCGACGATCTCGACCGGATCGAGCAGCAATCACGCGATGCGGCGCGACTGAAGCGTATCGTCATGGAATTGCAGCCCGACATCGACCGCGCGGTGGAGAAGCTGTTTGGCTACACCTTCCTCCTCGACCGCCCCAGCCCCAAGCGCTTGGCAGGTTGGCGCGCCAAGGCCCAGCGGGCCGCCGCCGAGCGCGCTGGCTATGCCTTCGGCGCCTATGCACTCATCAAGTTCGAGGCAATCCTAGACCAGCTTGCTTCGCTGACATTGAAGGCCGCCGGGCAGCCGATGGCGGATCTCGCCCCGCTTGCCGAGGCGCTGCGCGGCGAGGTCGAGGCGCGCGGGTTGATGCGGCTCACCGATGCGCATGGCGGCGCGACGACCGAGGCGATCGCCTTCTTCCGGGCGCATGACACCGGGTTTCGGGTCCGCCGTCTGGAGATGCTGGCACGCAAGCTGGCGCGCGACTGGCAGCTCGATCCTGACATCTCCGAGGACGCGAGCGACCGCGCGCGCGCGCGGCTCTACGAGATTCTCGCGGTCTATTACCGCGCCGACGAGGACGTGCTGCATTCTATGCGCTTTGCCGAACTGGCGGCGGGCGCGCTGCGCCAGCCCGGCGCGGTGCTCGATTTTCTAGCTACCCAGCGGCTTCTGCCTGCCACCGACCTCGCCGCCGAAGAACTGCTGATCGAGGCGCTTGAGGACATGCCCAAGGTGCTGAAGCGGCGGATGCTGCTCACC
>JBBRUU010000003.1:0-48094 GCA_038247515.1 Sphingomonadales bacterium | reverse complement strand
CGCCGCCTACGAGGAGGCCGCCTCGGTTGGCGCCGCGGCCAACGCCTCCGAGCGTGACCGTTCGGCCGAAACGCTGACCGTCACCAAGGAGCGCCCCAAGCCGCCGATCGCAACCGAAGCCCAGCTCGACTTCCCGACGCTCGAGCGCGCGACGCTCAAGAACGGCATGAAGGTCACCTATGCGCGCCGCGCAGCGGTGCCGGCGACCTATGTGGCAATGAGCTTCAACGCGGGCGGCGCTTCCGACCCGGCCGGCAAGCGCGGGCTCGAGAACCTCGCGATGGGCCTCTTCGATGAGGGCACCGCCAAGCTCTCCTCGCAAGCGATCGCCGAAGCGAGCGAGCGCCTTGGTGCGACCGTCTCGGTCGGCGGGGGCGATGACCGTTCGACCTTCACGCTCTCGGCGCTGACGGCGAATCTCGCCCCCTCGCTCGACCTGATGCGCCAGGTCATGCGCGAGCCGGCCTTCAACCCTGCCGATCTCGAACGGGTCCGCACCCAGACGATCACCGGCATCCGCCAGTCGATGAAGTCGCCGCAGGGAATCGCGCAGCGGACCCTCACCCCCGAGCTGTTCGGCGACAGCCCCTATGGCGGGATAAGCACGGTCAAGAGCGTCTCGGGCATCACCCGCGACGACCTCGTCGGCTTCAAGAACCGCTGGATCCGCCCCGACAATGGCGAGATCTTCGTGATCTCCGAGAAGCCGCTCGCCGAGGTGGTGAAGGCGCTCAACAAGGCATTCGGTGACTGGAAGGCGCCCAAGACCGCGAAGGGCACGAAGCAGTTCGCCGCCAACCGCGTTGCGGAAGGCAACCGCATCATCCTCGTCAACCGCCCGAATTCGCCGCAGAGCATCATCACCGGCGCGCAGATTACCGCGCTCAACGCGGGCGATCCGGCGTTCATCGCCTTCAACAGCGCCAACAACTCGCTGGGCGGCAACTTCCTCGCGCGGCTCAACATGAACCTGCGCGAGACCAAGGGCTGGAGCTACGGCGTGCGCGGCGCGACTCAGGCGCGCGAAAAGGCGGTAATCTATGCCATTTCGGGCGGTGTGCAGGCCGACCGGACCGGGGATTCGCTCGCCGAGATGATCCGCGAGACCCGCGAGTTCCTGACCGACAAGGGTGTGACTGCCGCCGAACTTGACCGCAACGTCGCCTCAGAAGTGGGTGCACTGCCGGGCCGGTTCGAGACCTCGCCCGCGGTCCTCGGCGCAATGCAGAGCAATGCGCTGTTCGGCCGTCCCGACACCTACCAGGAAACCCTCGCCGCCATCTACCGCGCGCAGACCACCGAAGGCCTCGATGCCGTTGCACGCAGCGGGATCAATACCGACAAGTTCGTCTGGGTGGTGGTCGGCGATGCCAGTAAGGTGCGCGCCCAGCTCGAACCGCTCGGTCTGCCGATCGAACAGCGCGAGATGGAGGGGGAGTAAGCAACCCAGTGGCAGCGCGCTTCAGTCGGAATCCGGTTGAAGCGCGCTGACATGAGTGTAACTAACGCCACCGAAGTGCCGGACCGGGAGAGGTCTGCACGCAAACCGAGGAGCCAATCATGTCCGTTGCAGGTACTTACACGACCGTCGTCAAGAGCCCGATGGGCGACCAGTCCGGCACCCTGACCGTCGTTCCCGAGGGCGACACCTTCAGCGGTTCGCTGATCGGCAGCCTCGGCTCGATGGACATCGCCGGCGGCACCGTCAGCGGCAATACCATTTCGTGGAAGATGAACATGGTCGTCCCCATGCCGATGACCCTCGACTGCGAAGCGACCATCGACGGCGACACGCTGACCGGTTCGGTCAATGCTGGCGCGTTTGGCGCGATGCCGCTGTCGGGCACCCGCGAAGCCTGATCGCTTCGGCCTGAGTTACGGGAAGCCGCCGGAGTTTGCGCTCCGGCGGCTTTTTCGTGTGCAGCGTTGCCATACCCGGCCATAACGACATGCTGCTCAGCCGACTGCATCAGGGGCAAGCAAGGATAGCGACAATTGGCGAGGACGCCCTGCCCAAGCACCACACGGCAAGCGCGACCGAGAAGCGCGTCATCCTGGCCTCGTCGCTGGGCACGGTGTTCGAGTGGTATGATTTCTTCCTCTACGGGCTGCTTGCGACGATCATCTCGGGCCAATTCTTCTCCGGGGTGAACGAGACAACCGGCTTCATCTTCGCGCTCGCCGCCTTTGGCGCAGGCTTTGCGGTGCGACCTTTCGGCGCGCTGGTGTTCGGACGATTGGGCGATCTTGTCGGGCGCAAGTACACCTTCCTCGTGACGATGGGTCTGATGGGCTTTGCCACCTTCACGGTCGGCCTGCTGCCGTCCTATGCCAGCATCGGGGTGGCCGCCCCCGTCATGCTGGTGCTGCTCCGGCTGGTGCAGGGTCTGGCGCTGAGCGGCGAATACGGGGGCGCTGCGACCTACGTCGCCGAGCACGCGCCCGACGGCAGGCGCGGGCTCTACACCAGCTTCATCCAGACAACCGCCACACTGGGGCTGTTTGCCGCGCTGCTGGTGGTGATCGGCACCCGCACCATGATCGGCGAGGAAGCCTTCAAGGAATGGGGCTGGCGCGTGCCGTTTTTGATCTCGGCGCTGCTACTTGGCGTATCGCTGTGGATCCGGATGCAGCTTGAGGAGAGCCCGGTCTTCCTGAAAATGAAGGAGCAGGGCTCCAATTCAAAAACACCGATTTCCGAGGCCTTCGGCAATTGGGGGAACGGCAAATTTGCACTCATCGCGCTACTCGGCGCGGTCGCGGGGCAGGCGGTGGTGTGGTACACTGGCCAGTTCTACGCGCTGTTTTTCCTAGAGAAGACGCTGATGATCGACGGCGCGACCACCAACATCCTGATCGCGGTCGCGCTCGCTATCGGCACGCCGTTCTTCGTGTTCTTCGGCTGGCTGTCGGACCGGATCGGGTGCAAGCCGATCATCCTCACCGGCTGCGCAGTGGCGGCGGTGACGTACTTCCCGGCCTTCAACCTTCTGTCCGAGGCGGCCAACCCGGCGCTGGCGAAGGCGCAGGCCACCGCGCCAGTAACCGTGATCGTCAATTCAGGCGATTGCTCGGTGCAGTTCGATCCGATCGGCAAGAACAAGTTCGACGCCAAGAGCTGCGACATCGCCAAGTCGTTTCTCGCGAAGGGAGCAGTGAGCTACTCCACGGTCGAGGCGCGCAGCGGTGCCATCGCGCAGGTCAAAATCGGCGCTGAGACCTTCACCGCGCCCGATCCGGCCAAGGTAACGGGCGAGAGGCGCGCAAGGCGGCGATCACCGCCTTCCAGGGCGGGGTGAAGGCGGCGCTGGTCGCAGCCGGGTATCCCGCCAAGGCCGATCCCGCAGCGATCAACACGCCGCTGGTGATCGCGGTCCTCACCTACCTCGTGCTACTGGTGACGATGGTTTACGGGCCGATCGCCGCGCTGCTGGTAGGGCTGTTCCCCACCCGCATTCGCTAAACCGCGATGCGCCTGCCCTATCACATCGGCAACGGCTGGTTCGGCAGTTTCTTGCCGACCACCGCCTTCGCGATGGTCGCTGCCACGGGGGATATCTACTACGGGCTGTGGTACCCAATCGGGTTCTGCGTGCTGACCGTGGTCGCGGGCTTGCTGTTCGTGCCCGAAACCTTCCGGCGCAAGATCGACCAATAGCTTCAGCGCTGTCCGCTCAGCGGTTCTGCCTCCCCTCGATCAGCCGCTCGACTAGTGAGGGATCGGCGAGCGTCGACGTATCGCCCAGCGCGTCGAACTCGTTCTCGGCGATCTTGCGCAGGATACGGCGCATGATCTTGCCCGAGCGGGTCTTGGGCAGGCCGTCGGTGAAGTGGATCACATCGGGCGTGGCTACGGGTCCGATCTCCTTCCTGACCTGCGCCTTCAGCTCGGCGAGCAGGGGGGCCGAGCCTTCCTCGCCCGCGTTGAGGGTGACGTAGCAGTAGATGCCCTGCCCCTTGATATCATGCGGATATCCGACCACCGCAGCCTCGGCGACCTTGGGGTGGAGCACCAGCGCGCTCTCGACCTCGGCGGTGCCCATGCGGTGGCCCGAGACGTTGATGACGTCATCGACCCGGCCAGTGATCCAGTAGTAGCCGTCACCGTCACGCTTGCAGCCGTCGCCGGTGAAGTACTTTCTGGCATAGGTGCTGAAATAGGTCTGCCCGAAGCGTTCGTGATCGCCATAGATGCTGCGCGCCTGGCCGGGCCAGCTATGTGTGATCGTGAGGTTGCCCTCGGCCGCGCCGTCCAGCACGCCGCCTTCATTATCAACCAGTTGCGGGCGGATGCCGAAGAACGGGAGCCCCGTGCTCCCCGGCTTCATGGCATGTGCACCCGGCAGCGTGGTGATCATGCAGCCGCCGGTTTCGGTCTGCCACCAGGTGTCGATCACCGGGCAGCGCCCCTCACCCACCACATCGAAATACCAGCGCCATGCCTCGGGGTTGATCGGCTCGCCGACTGACCCAAGCAGACGCAGCGAGGCACGCGAACGGCTCGTAACGTGCTGATCTCCCTCGCGCATCAGGGCGCGGATCGCGGTGGGGGCGGTGTAGATGATGTTGACGGCGTGCTTGTCGACCACGTCCCAGAACCGCCCGTGATCGGGGTAATTGGGCACGCCTTCGAACACCACGGCAGTCGCGGCGTTCATCAGCGGGCCGTAGACGACGTAGCTATGCCCCGTGACCCAGCCGATATCGGCGGTGCACCAGAACACCTCGCCCGGCTGGTAGTCGAAAATGTAGTGAAACGTCGCCGCAGTCCATACACCATAGCCGCCGGTGGTGTGGAGCACACCCTTGGGCTTGCCGGTCGATCCGGAGGTGTAAAGGATGAACAACGGGTCTTCTGCAAGCATGACCTCGCAGGGGCAATCGGCATCGCTGGCGACTTCTGCGAGCCAGTGGTCGCGGCCTTTCTGCATGGCGATGTCGCCGCCGGTATGGCGGATCACCAGCACGCCTTCGACGGCAATTCCGGGATTCGCCAACGCGGCGTCGACATTGGCTTTCAGCGGAACGCGCTTGCCGCCGCGTAGGCCTTCGTCCGCGGTTACGACGTAGCGGCTGCCGCAATCCTCTATCCGGCCAGCGAGCGCCTCGGGCGAGAAGCCGCCGAACACCACCGAATGCACCGCGCCCAATCTGGCGCAGGCGAGCATTGCAACGACCCCTTCGAGGATCATCGGCATGTAGATCGTCACCCGCTCGCCCTTGGCAACACCAAGCGTTTTCAATGCATTGGCCATGCGCACCACGTCGCGGTAGAGGTCGCTATAGGTGAGGCTGCGGCTCTTGGCCGAGGGATCGTCGGGCTCGAAAATCAGCGCCGTGCGGTCGGCGTGGCTCGCCAGATGCCGGTCGACCGCGTTGTGGCACAGGTTCAGCTGACCATCGGCAAACCATTTGATTTCAAGGGGATCGTAGGACCACTCCCCACCCAAAGTCGGCGGCACGGCCCAGTCGAGCCGCTGCGCCTGCTCCAGCCAGAAGGCGTCCGGCGTCTCGATCGAGGCGCGGTACATCGCGGCATATTGCGCAGGCGTGCAGTGGGTGGGCGCATCGGGCCGGGGCCGCGCGACGGCGTTCAACATGATTTCTCTCCCTTGAACCGGGCTGTCTATCAAACCCGGCGCATCAGACCAATGTTCCACGTGAAACATCGCGTTTTCGCCGCTTTGGAGGGGGTCTAACAGGGGTCTAGAGGGGGTCTAAGGGGGGTCTAGCGCGGGCTAGAAGAGGTCTGGAGGGGTTCTGGCGCACCCCTGAAACAGCCACCACGCGATCGGATCACCCAGCCCCGGCCAGCTCAACTGCCCAGCACATTGATCGAAAACGCCAGCACACCGATGTTGAAGACGAACGCTGCGAGGCTCTGGATGATTACCGGCTGACGCATGGCCGTAGCGGTGATCGCGACATCGGACGTCTGAAACGTCATTCCCAAGGTGAAGCTGAAATATACGAAATCCCAGTAATTGGGCTCATCGGTCTCAGGGAAGCTCAGGCCGCCCCTATCGCCGCCATCTTCGGCACCGACATAAAACAGATGCGCATAATGCAGCGCCCAGACGGTGTTCGAAAACAGCCAGCACAGCACGAGGGTCGCAATCACCAGCGCGACCGTCATGGGGCTTTTCAGGTCGGACATTTCGCTCGCCACTGAAACCAGTATGACCAGCGTCACCAGAATGCTGATCGCCAGCAGCCAGCCGCGATTGGCATCGTTGATCCGGGCGTGGCCGCGCATCGCGGCCGCCTCGCTACGCAGCAACGGCGCGAGCGCGGCGAGGAACACGATGCTTGCGATATCGAACCCCGCCATGATGCCCCGCGCCGCGCCGAGCACCGGGATCATCACCGCCAAGCCCGCCACCAGCGCGCCAAGGAACAGCAGGAACCGCGGCGGCGCGATCGTGTTGCCGACGCGATACAGCAACGGCCTGCCGGGAAGGGGATCGGAGGGATTACCAGCCATCGGTCTTCTGTAGCGCAGCCGCTGGCGTCCGAATATCCCCCGAAGCCGTTTGCCGCCCCGCGCCGTTTCAGCGCCGCAATCTGACCGGCGCCTTGCTGACTGTTAAGATATTTGCACTGCTCGGATAAATGCCGCAAACCAACAAGCAGAGTTGCAATATTGCGCGCATACAAGGGTCCTTAGGGGGGATTACATCATGGTGAATACCGATCACGTCGATCTCAATGGCTTCATGGAGGGCGTAAAGCGTCGCAATCCGCATCAGCTGGAATTTGTCCAGGCGGTGCAGGAAGTCGCCGAAGATATTTTCGAGTTCATGGCTGACAAGGAGGAATACCACTCCCAGCAGATCCTGCGCCGCATTTCCGAACCGGACCGCATCATTAGCTTCCGTGTGTGCTGGGAAGACGACAACGGCAATATCCGCGTCCAACGCGGCTGGCGGGTGCAGAACAACAACGCGATCGGTCCCTACAAGGGCGGGATCCGGTTCCACCCTTCGGTGACCGAATCGGTGCTCAAGTTCCTGGCGTTTGAACAGACCTTCAAGAACGCGCTCACGGGCCTGCCGATGGGCGGCGGCAAGGGCGGATCGAACTTCAACCCCAAGGGCAAGAGCGTGCGCGAGATCATGCGCTTCTGCCAGAGCTTCATGACCGAGCTTTACCGCCACATCGGCGCCGACGTTGACGTTCCGGCCGGCGATATCGGCGTGGGCGGGCGCGAGATCGGCTTCATGTTCGGCCAATACAAGCGCATCACCAACAACTTCACCGGCGTGCTGACCGGCAAGGGGCTGGAATGGGGCGGAAGCCTGATCCGTACCGAGGCGACCGGCTATGGCGCGGTCTATTTCCTCGAGAACATGTTTGCCACCAAGGACCAGAACCTTGAGGGCAAGACCGCCGTCATCTCCGGCAGCGGCAATGTCGCCACCCATGCGGCCGAGAAGATCGTGCAATTGGGCGGCAAGGTGCTGACCCTGTCGGATTCCGGCGGCTACATCCATGACCCCGACGGCATCGATCAGGAAAAGATCGAATGGGTCAAAACCCACAAGACCAACCGCCGCGGGCGGATCGAGGAATATGTCGAGGCCTTTCCGAACGCGACCTTCCATGCGGGCAAGACCCCGTGGGGCGTGCCGTGCGACATGGCGCTGCCGTGCGCGACGCAGAACGAGCTGCTGGGCGAGGATGCCAAGCTGCTGGTCGCCAACGGTTGCCGCGCGGTCTCGGAAGGGGCGAACATGCCGACCGATCTGGACGGGGTGCACATCTTCAAGGCCGCAAAACTGCTCTACGCGCCGGGCAAAGCGTCAAACGCGGGCGGTGTCGCGGTTTCGGGCCTGGAAATGAGCCAGAACTCCGAACGCCGCTCGTGGAAAGAAGACGAGCTCCAGCAGATGCTCAAGGACATCATGGCCGGCATCCACAAATCCTGCATCCAGTACGGCGATCAGGGTGCCAAAGACGGTGAGCGCTACATCGACTACGTGAAGGGCGCGAACATCGCGGGCTTCAAGAAGGTGGCCGATGCGATGCTGGCGTTCGGGGTGGTTTAGGCCGAGCAACCCAGCGCCTTATTGCTGACATATCCATTCGTCTTCCCAGGCTTGACCCGGGACCCTGCTTGCTTGCGAAAACCGCCAGGAAGAAAGCAGCGGGGCCACGGGTCAAGTCCGGGGAGACGAAGGACTTCGCGATTACGGCAAGCACATTGAAAACAGCATCACCCCGCCCCGGGGTCGAGCCTACGAGACCCCCAGCCCCTCGGCCTGCGCTCGCAGCTCCGCCGCCGCGCCCGGGTTCGCCTTCACCGCCGCCTCCAGCGCGGCCTTTGCCTTGGCCGGTTCGCCCAATGTGATGCGGCTGCGCATCAGCATCACCCAGCCGTCGACGTTCTTCGGCTCGCTCTGAAGCCGCGCTTCCAACTGCGCGACCATGCCCTTGGCCATTTCGGTTTGTTCGGAAGGCTTCATTTTGCCCGCCGCTGCAACCTCGGCCGCGCTCGGCCCGCGGACGTTGGGCGAGGCCGCATCGCCTGCCACGCTGCCCGATCCCGGCGCCAGCAGCACGGGCTTGCGCGCGCCTTGCGCCACGGCGATGCGCGGGGCGACGTCGATTTTGTTCATCTGCCCGACCTGTTCGATGGTGCGCACCAGGTCTGTCTCCCACGGCGCGCCTTGCGGGCTTTCGGCCAGCAGCGCGAGCCACGCGGCGACCGCGCCCTCGTGGTCCTTGTCGATGTCCTTCTTGGCGGCGAGGAAATAGCGCGCGCGGGGGTCTTGGCGGTCGAGCGACACCGCTTTCTGGAACGCGGCCAAAGCCTCGGGCGGGAGCGGATCGCGCTTGCTCGCCAGCACCAGCGATTCCCCAAGCGCCGACCACAGCACTGCCTCGGACGGCGCGATGACGAGCGCGCGGCGGTAGGCATCGGCCGCTTCATCGAATTGCTGGGCCTGGAAATAGGCGAAGGCAAGGTCGCCCCACGGGCCGGCGTCATTGGTCGAGGCTTCGGCTGCCGCCTTCAGCGTCTCGATCGAACGCGCCCCATCGGCAGAGGCTTGCGGCGCGCTGTCGCCGCCCGATCCGCTAAAAACATTGAACCCGATCGAGCCTGCCGCCAGCAGCAACGCCGCCCCCAGCAAAATCCAGCCCGCCTTGCTTGATCCGCCCGCCGGCGGCCTGTCCTGTGATGTCATGACCGCCTCGCTAGCACCACGCGGAAATCCGGGCAATTCGCACTGGCATCGCAGGGCAACTTGGCTATTGTGCGCAAAGGGGTTCGACCTATCCGAAGGGGGGAAGGTAGTTGGCCGACATGTACAAGGTCGCTATCATCGGTTCGGGTCCTGCGGGACTCAGCGCGGCTGCGCGCGCGGCAGCTCTGGGTATGAGCCACGTGCTGCTCGAAAAGACCGACCACCTCTCGGACACGATCTACAAATACCAAAAGGGCAAGCACGTCATGGCGACGCCCAGCAATCTGGTGCTGCGCAGCGACATCGACTTCGAGGCGGGCAAGCGCGAGGTGATCCTCGGCACGTGGGACGAGCAGATCGGCGGCGCGCACGTCAACGTGAAATACATGGCCGAAGCCAAGTCGATCCGCGGCACCGGCGATCCGATCCCGGGCAGCGTGCAGCAGATCGTCACCCGCGCGCGGGACGGCACCAAATCTGTCAAGGACATCCAGCGCCATGCCCCGCCCTATGCCATCGAGCTGACCAACGGGGAGACGGTGATGGCCGAAAACGTCATCCTCGCGATCGGCACGCAGGGCAATCCCAACCGGATGCGCTGCCCCGGCGCGGACCTGCCGCACGTCCAGTACCAGCTCGATGACCCGGCCGAATATGTCGACGAGCACATCATCATCGTCGGCACAGGCGATGCCGGGATCGAAAACGCGCGCGGCCTCGCCGAAGACCCGGCGCAGCGCAACACTGTCTCGATCCTCAACCGCAGCACCGAATTCCCGACCGCCAAGGACGCCAACGTCAAGGCGCTGAACGCCGATCACGAGACGGGCAAGCTGATGATCCGCACCGAGAGCGAGACCCATTCGATCGAGCCCGGCTTCATCACCCTCACCACCCGCGATGGCGAGCTGCGCATTGCGTGCGACCGGATCATCGCGCGCATCGGCTCGGCCCCGCCGCGCGCGTTTGTGGAAGAATGCGGCATCGCGTTCTCGAGCGAGGACCGCAGCGCCTTCCCCAGGCTGTCCCCGGTGTTCGAGAGCACAGCGCCCGGCATCTTCGTGATCGGCGCGCTGGCGGGCTATCCGCTGATCAAGCACTGCATGAACCAGGGCCACGACGTCATCGAGTTCATCGGCGGCAACACCGAGCTGAAACCTGCAGACGAGCCGATCATCGCCGCCAAGTTCGCTGGCCTGCCCGGCAATCGCAGCACCGAGGAATGGCTCGAATTCCTGCGCACCAACGTGTCGATCCTGGGCGGCATGAACCCGTTGCAGATGCGCGAATTCATGCTCGACAGCGAAGCGAAGTTCTTCGGCCCCGGTGAGGTGATTTTCGAGCGTAACGCGCCCGGATCCTCGCTGTTCGGGATCGCCAGCGGATCGGTCGCGGTCGAGGTCAATCCGGCCGACCCGTCAGTCACCATCCCCATCGAAGCAGGCTCGATCTTCGGCGAGGTCGGGCTCATCTCGGGGCGCAGGCGCGGCGCAACGATCCGCGCGGCCGAAGATACCATCGTGGTCGAGATCTCGCGCCTTGCCGCCTTGAAGCTGCAATCGCAGGTGCCGTCGGCAAAGGCCGCGATCCAGCGCATCTCGATCGAGCGGCAATTGCTCCAGATGTTCGGATCGGGGCTCAAGCGCGAAGATGTCGCCGCGCTGGTCGAAGCTGCGCAGGTGCAGGAAAAGCGCGCAGGCGAAGTGGTCGTGACCGAAGGCGCAGACGACAAGGACGTGTATATCATCCGGCGCGGATCGATGATCGTCGAAAAGCAGATCGGGACGCGCCCGGTGTTCCTCTCCTACCTGCCCGCCGGCAGCTATTTCGGCGAGATGGCCGCGATCGACGGATCGGCCCGCACGGCGACGGTCAAGGCGGCGATCAAGTCGGAAGTGATTCGCCTGCCGGGCGAAGGCTTCCTCGACCTGCTCGCCCGCAACCCGGCGCTGCGCGACAAGGCAATGAAGGAGATGACCGCGCGGCGCGCCACCAACGCCTTCATCGAGAGCCGCAAGGACGAATTCGGCAGCGCGGTCGACATGTATTCGCAAACCGCCCAGTTCCTCATCGACAACGGCATCGGCGAGGCGACCGATGTGCTGCTGATCGACGAGAAGCTGTGCATCGGCTGCGACAATTGCGAGAAGGCCTGCGCCGACAGCCATGATGGCCTGACGCGGCTCGACCGTGAGGCGGGCAAGACCTACGCCCACCTCCACGTTCCGACATCATGCCGCCACTGCGAACACCCGCATTGCATGGCCGATTGCCCGCCCAACGCGATCAAGCGCGGGCCGGACGGCGAAGTGTTCATCGACGAGACCTGCATCGGCTGCGGCAATTGCCAGCGCAATTGTCCCTACGGCGTGATCCGCATGGACGCCAAGCCGCCCAAGAAGCCTAACCTGTTGCAATGGATGCTGTTTGGCAAGGGGCCGGGTCCGGGCGAGGCGCCCTATGGCTGGCGCAAGAAGGCGGCCGAGGCAGAGGGCCCGCCAAAGCCGAAGCAGGCGATCAAGTGCGACATGTGCTCCGGCATCGAGGGCGGCCCGGCCTGCGTGCGCGCCTGCCCGACCGGCGCAGCGATCCGCGTCAGCCCCGACAAGTTCCTGACCTTCACCAAGCTGACCGAGGACACCGAATAGTGGCGAGCCGGGCGCAGGGGGGCGCAAAGAACCGCTTCAGCCAGGACGAGAAGCGGCGCGATTCCGATCATGTGAGCTTCCTGCGGCACCGCGGTTTCCGCTGGCTGTGGATTGCGCTCGGCCTCAGCCTTGCGGCGACCCTGGGATATGTCCTGATCGATCAGGAGCCGCGCCCCAATGGGGGCACGTGGTATGGCTATACGCTGGGCACGATCGGTTTCGGGCTGATCGTCTGGCTCTCGCTTTTGGGGGTGCGCAAGCGGCGGATCAATCCGGGCGCATGGAGCCTTAAGGCTTGGACTTCGGCGCACGTCTATCTCGGACTGTCGCTGGCGGTGGTCGGCACGCTCCACACCGGTTTCCAGATCGGCTGGAACGTCCACACGCTGGCCTATGTGCTGATGCTGCTGGTCATCATCACCGGCATTTACGGCGTGATCGTCTATGCCACCTTGCCCCAGAGCCTATCGGCCAACCGCCGCGAGATGACGCGCGCGCAGATGCTTGATGCGCTCACCGCCATTGACCGCCAGTTGGAAAGCGCCGCCCAGCCGCTGGCCCGCGCCGAGGCCGACCTCGTGATCGCCGCGCTGGGCCAGGACGTGTTCGGCGGCAATGCACTGGCACGGCTGACGGGCCGCTATCCCGGCTGCGCCACCGCGCGGGCGCTGAGCGGCATGGCCAGCGGATCGGCCAGCGGATCGGGCAGCGGATCGGAGGCCGAGGCGCGCGTCGCCGCCCTCCTTGAAAAGCGCCGCGAACAGCTCGCCCAGATCCGCGGCGCGCTGCGCATCCGCGCGATGCTCGAGGTCTGGCTGTTCGTCCACGTGCCCCTCACCATCGCCTTGATCGCCGCGCTTACCGCGCATGTGATCAGCGTGTTCTACTACTGGTGAGGGGGCGGCGCGCATGTTCCTGATCCGCACCGTCGACTTCACCGCCGCCGGGCGCGAGATCGTCCGCGACCGGATGGTGGAGCAGGCCAGCCTCACGGTGGGCCGCGCGGCGGAGTGCGACATCCACCTGCCCGACCTTGCCGTCGAGCAGCACCATGTGCGCATTGACCTTGCGGCGGACGGAATGCTGGCGGTCACCGCGCTCGGCACGCTGGGCTTCGCGCTCGATGGGAGGGTGGTCAGCCAAGGCGTGATCGACCCGCGCACCGGGGGCGAGATCGCGCTCGGCGCGGCGCGCTTGGCGTTCACGCGCGAGGCCGACGGCAGCATCGCGATCACCATTCGCCAGGTCGCCGCCGATGCCAATGTCTCCGGGGCAAAAAACGACGCCCTGCGCGGCTTTGCGCTGGCCAGCGTGCTCCCGTCCAAGCGCGCGATGAGCTGGGTGTTTGCGGCTACGATCCTGCTGCTGCTGCTGGCGGTCCCGGTCGCCAGCCATCTGCTGCGTACCCCGGTCAAGAATGATCCCACCGGCAAGACCCCCGGCCAGGTGGTGCTCGACGCGGCGTGGACGAGCGGCGAAATGTCATTGAAGCACCGCAGCCTCGAAAATAACTGCGAAAGCTGCCACGTCGCCGCGTTTGAAAGCGTGCAGGACGAAACCTGCATCTCGTGCCACAAGGACACCGGCGATCACGCTGCGATGCCGCGCCTCGCCAAGGGCAGCCCGGACCTTTCGCCCGGCGATGCGGTGCAGTGGCGGATCGCGCAAGGGCTGGGCAAGGAAGGCCCGCTGGGCTGCGTGTCATGCCACTCCGAGCACGAAGGCCCGGTTCGCCAGAAGGCGGGCGGCGAGGCGTTCTGTTCCGATTGCCACAAGGATTTGGATACCCGCCTCACCGATACCGCGCTCACCGATGCGCATGATTTCGGCAAGGCGCACCCGCAGTTCCGTCCCGCCTATTTCGCAAGCTTCGGCGCGGCCAAGCCGGTGCGCGCAGCGGTGGGGACCAAGCCGGTGGAACGCTCCGGCCTCAAGTTCCCGCACAATGTCCACATGGACGCGCGCGGCGGCGCGGCGCGGATGGCGGTCTCGCTCCAGCAGTATGGCAAGCCGCTCGATTGCAAGGATTGCCACAGCCCCACCGCCGACAAGGCGAGCTTTACCGAGGTGAAGATGGAGGACTCCTGCGAAGGCTGCCACAGCCTCGTTTCGGGCCGCACCGCGATCGGCGGGTTCAGCAAGCTGCGCCACGGCGACGTGAAGGACCTGGCGCAAGACCTGGCGCGGATCTCCTCCGGCCCACGTGCCCGCATCGGCCCCGTCCGCCAACGCCCCGGCCAGCTGGGCAGCGCCCCGGCGCCCTATCGCGCCGACTTCGGCCGGCCGGTGCGCGCCTATATCGGCCTGTCGAACGCGCTGTCGGCCGGCGGCGTGTGTACCGAGTGCCACCTGCCCACCACCGGCCCCACGGGGCAAGCCGATCTTATGCCGGTAAACCTGCCCGACCGATTCCTTACCAGTGGCTATTTCAACCACGAGGCGCACAAACAGGAAAAGTGCTCAGATTGCCACGCGGCAGGCACGTCAAAGGCGGCGAGCGACCTTTTGATCCCCGATCTCAAGAGCTGCCGCACGTGCCACCTCGGAGCAACGGCGGTGAAGACCAAGACAATCGTGCCGTCCGATTGCGCGATGTGCCACGCCTATCACGTGCCTTCCGGGCAATGGCAGGGCTTGGGGTCGCCCAAGGGCACGGCGCCGCATTACAAGCCCCCGCCGCCTAGTCCGCCACCTGCCAAAACCGCAGTTGCGGCCAAGCTCGCAAAGGCTAGACCATGAAGATGAGCGGGGGCGCTTCTTTTTCGGGCAGGGCGGTTCTGATCGCGCAAATGACCGACATCCATGTCGGCTTCGCGCCTGACGAAAAGCCCGAGGAGCTGAACCTCACCCGCTTCCGCGCCACGCTGAAGCGGCTGCTCGATGGGCCTAACCGGCCCGACCTGCTGGTGCTCTCGGGCGACATTACCGACCACGGCGATGCGGAAAGCTTCGCCAAGACCGCCGCGTTGCTGGCGGACTGCCCCTTCCCGATCATCGCGATGGTGGGCAATCACGACAGCCGCGCCGGATTGGTGGGCGCGTTCCCGCAGGCCGAACCGGCCGAGGGGGGCTTTCTGCACTGGGTAGTCGACGCGCCGCTCGGGCTCAGGATTATCTGTCTCGATACGCTTGAGGATGGGCGGCACGGCGGGGCCTTCTGCCAGCTGCGTGCGGCATGGCTGGCGGCGCGGCTGGCCGAAGCGCCCGACGCGCCGACGCTGATCTTCATGCACCACCCCCCGGTGGTTACCGGGATCGACTGGATGGACCCCGCGCTCGAGGAGCCGTGGATCGTGCGCCTGCGCGAAGTGCTGGAGGGCCAACCGCAGGTGCTCGCGATCCATTGCGGGCACTTGCACCGCCAGATCACCACGCGCTTTGCCGGCATCCCGCTCGGCGTGACCCCATCGGTCGCGCCGCTGGTGGCGATGGATTTGAACCCCATCGACGCAAACGCGCCCGACAATCGCGAACTCATCACCACAGAACCGCCAACCTATGCCCTCCACCGCTGGGACGGGAAGACGCTGGTGTCGCATTACGAGCGGGTCGGCGACTGGCAGGTGCTGGCGCGTTACAATGCGGGCCTTCAGCCGATGATCGAGGGCATGTTCGCCGAGCGGGACTAGTCCTTCGAAGCCCGCAGCGGCCCCTGCGGCGCAACCCCCACCCAGCGTTTCATATCGACTTGGTCCGAGACCTTCCACGGCACACCGCTGCGGGTCATGAACAGGCGCTCCATTTCGTCCCGCGTGAAGGGCCGCGAGCCGAGCCTGCCGAACACCGCCATCTGCCCGCCGGTCTCGTCCACCGCGCGGTCGCGGTCGATGCCCTTGCTGAGCGCGACCGCAGGCGTCGGCGTCTTCGCCCAGGCGATCATTTCGGGCACCGGCGCGGGGCTGAAGCCGTAAAAATTGCGCTGGCTATCGGGGCTGGTGAGTTGCAGCACCTTCACCCCGTTGCGCCCGTCCGCCACATAAGCGAACAACGAGGCGTTGGTGGTGCCGACGATCACGTCCTCGGCATCGTTGAGCGTCCCGCCCAGCGTCACCTTCTGGAAGATCTTGGGGCTGCGCGGGTTGGTGACGTTGAGGATCACCAGCCCATCGCCCTTGGCTGCGACATAGGCATAGGTGCGCGCGATATACATCCGCCGCGCGTCCGCCAGCGGCACCGTCGCCTCGGGCACGGCGACCGGATTGCGCAGGGACGTGATGTCGAACAACTTCACCCCTTCTGCATCTGTCACCCACAGGTAGCGGAACTGCACCGCGCTCGCCCGCGCATCGCGAAGCTGGCGCACTGCTGCGATTTTGGGCGTGGCGGGGTCGGCAAGGTCGACCGCCACAAGGCCGCGATCCGCCGTGATGTATGCCACCTCGCCCGCCAGCACGATGTGCCGCGCGCCGGTCAGCACCCCCCCGGGGTTCCACGCGGTTGAACCGTCCGAGTACACCTTGCGCGCCAGCTTGTTGTTGCGAAACTCGCCGTCTGCCAGCGTATCGACGTTGACGAGGATCAGCCCCTCCACCGCGTCGGTCACTGCAGCGTAGCTGTAGATCGGCTTGAAGGCCTGCTCCTGATTGAGCAGGCGAAGCTCCGGCGTGCTGCGGGTCGGCGCGATCGGCTGGTTGGTGGGCAGCGCCATGCAGGTGGCATTGGTCGTGTTGACGGTGGTGTCATGGCCCAGCGCGGAGAACGGCCCCTTGATGATCCGTTCGGAAATGCCCTTGTTGGCGATGCTCGCCACATCATAGGCGGTAAAGCCACCCTTGCCTTCGGCCACGAACATGTATTCGCCGCGCAGTTGCAGGCAGCCGACGCGGTCCGAGGTGCCTTCGTGGACGTTGACGAACTCTTCGATCGGTTGGGTCTCGCCCGAAAGCTTCTTGTCGAACGTCTTGCCCCGCACCCAGTTCTTCAATTCGCGCCCGTTCTGGTCGACGTGGAGCTTGTAGTAATCGGGGTAGGCATAGCGTTGGAGGTAGGAGCCAATCACCGACTGGGGCTCGTCATATTCGGTCACACGGGTCGCCTGAAAGCCGCCTTCCAGGCCGGTCCATGCGTTCAGCCCCACAAAGTTGACGTAGTTGGTCCCCATCAGGAAAAGCTGCGCCATGATCGCGTTGTTGTCGTCCTTGGCCGACAGGTGGCAATCGGTGCAGGTCTTGGTTTCGGTCTTGCGCACCGTGTGCGGGAAGTGCGGCGCGAAGGCTTGGCTGGAGAAGCCGATCGAGGAGATCGGTGGCTGCTGCACATAGATGCGTTCGCGGTTGATGTTGGTCGAGGACAGGATCAGCGCCGAGGACGAGCGCACCGGGGTGACTTGGCCCCCCTTGGTGGTCATGCCCTTGCCGAGCTGGAACATCTCGTCGCGCGCGACCTGCGGGTTATAGGTGGCAAAGTTGCGCGTTTCGCCGCCTTCGTATTTGTGGCTCTTGGTCTTCCAGTTGGCCTCGATCGGCAGGTGACACCCGCCGCAGCTGGTGGTCCACGAAAGGTGGCAGGTGAAGCACGCCATCTCCGGTTCGCGGTGCGCGCGGTCGGGTTCGGCGATGCCGGTGCCGAATTCGAAATTGCCGGTCTCTGCCCCATAGCTGCTGACGAGCTTTGCGCGCGCGGCTTTGGCGTTGAACTCAGGCGTGGCCGGGTCAACCGAATCCTTGACGAGGCTCATCGTCCATTCGAGCTTGGGATCGACAATCGAACGCTGGACGAGTTTTCGCCTGCCATCGGCGCCTTCCGTCCATTCGAAGCGGCGCTTGCCGTCGGGGTTGCGCAGCAGGCTGAGGTCATGGCCTTCGGGCGGAGCTGCCGGCCCGCTGGTGCGCAGCGTGGGATTGGCATCGGCGGTGCCGTGGCAGTCCTTGCAGGTGATCTCGATCGCGTTGGCGACTTCGCCGTAGATCAGGCCGTTGCCGTGGCTGTCCTGCTCGAAGTGGCAATCGGCGCACTGCATCCCGATCTCGGCGTGGATGTCCATCAGGTGGACCGCCTTGCCCGGATTGGTGCCGGGTTCGACGAACTTGCCCTCGCCCTTCTTGCGCCACTTCTCTGGATCGTCGTTGTCGACGATTGCGCCGTCCTTGTCGAGCAGGTTGCCCTCGCGGTCGCGCTTGAAGATCGCGCGGAAGTTCCAGCCGTGGCCGTGGTAATCGGCGAACTGGGTGTCTTTCAGCGTGGGGTTCAGGTCATAGACGTTGCGCAGGAAGTCGAGATCGGACCAGTTGCCCTTAGGCGCGGCGCCTTCGGGGTTGCGGTCGTTGACCGCGCGCACTTCGGCCGCGGTCGGGTATTTCTGCTGTTTCGGCCACATCGCAGGCGCATCGGACTCGTAGTCCCACATGGTGTAGCCGAGGAACGAATTCAGGAAGATGTTGGGCTGGTGCAAGTGGCAATTCATGCATTGGCTGGTCGGGATGGCGCGGGTGAAGACGTGCTGGAGGGGGTGGCCCTTTTCCTTCACGTCGCCCGAGGCGGTGCGGAGCGCGCCGTCGTCGGAGTGGTTGTCTGCGCTACCGCTTCGCTGCTTGAGCGCGCCGCCGCCGTGATCGTGGCCATCCTCGTCCACGTGCCCGGGCTGCTTAACCGCACCGTGGGCGTTTTTATCCGCGCCGCCGCCTAGCTGCTTTGCCCCGCCGCGGCCGCCCGTCTTCTCGCCGTAACCCGCCGCGTGCTCGATCTTCTCGGCAATGGTCGGGTCGGCGGTGATCGACTGCCCGTCGCGGCCGTATTGCGCATAGATCAGCGAATGGCGCGGCTCGCGGTCGTTGGCGTAGACCACGTGGCAGCTCGCGCAGCCTGAATGGCGGTAATCACCCGGCTGGTCGTTGGTCCCCATGAACCACGTGAAGGGATCGTTGAGCCGGGTCTTGTGGATGTTGAGCGCCGGGATCGCCACCCGCAAGCCGGTACCGGGGCCGCGGTTCGATTGCTTCAAGTCGGGCCGACCGGGTTCTTCCAGCCGCTGGATCGCGCCGCTCGGATTAGGCAGGCCGATCTCCGCGAACTGCGAGCCTATGGTGCGCCCGCCGCGCTCGAACACGCGGAACACATCGCCCGGCGGCGTCACCTGCCACGTGGGCAGCGGATACATCTCGGCGAGCACGCCGCGCGCGACCTGGTCTTGCGACAATGCGCCCCCCGGCCCGGCGCCCGGCGAAGTCAGCTTCGCAGGCAAGCCCTCGCGGGTGTAGGCCTCGCCCAGCAGGTAGTTTTTGAACGGCAGGATCCCGTTATTGTAGCTCGCCCCGCCCCACAGCATCGCGCCGGTCGCCATGATCGAGCGTTCCGCCGCCTCGATTGACTGGACGTGGCACGCCCCGCAGGCATCGCGCGCGACGCGGTAGTCCGACGGGTTGACGAACTTCACGAACTCCGACGATTCCTGATTAAGCAGCGCGTAAGAACGCTTGGGATTGGCCGAGGAAGGGAAGTGCCAGGACTTGGGATACTTGGGCAGCACGTGGGCGGTGTCGCGTGCGGCGACATAGTCGGGGGCGTCGTGCGCAAGCTCGGAATTGCCGCGCACGCTCGCATTACCGCCGTGGCAGTCGGTGCAGCCCAATCGCACCGCGGGGCTGACATGCATGGTCGGCGCGTCGGTCTTGACGTGGCAGGTGTTGCAGCCTTCCGACTTGGCATTCATCTCCGCCACAGATTGTCGCTGCGGGGCGGGCGGGGCGAAGACGGCGGTGTAATCGCGCTTGACCGGCTTCTCCTTGTCCGACGCCATCGGCGATCCCGCAAACAGCGTCACGGCAAGGATCATCGCGCCGATCAGCAGCGCACAGTGGCGGGCAAAGTGACGGGTGAAGGCTTGGGCGATATTACGCATCAGTAGGTCAGCACCACATTGGCGAGGATGGAGACGAACTCACGCCCGCCGCCGCGCGCGGTGAACAGGTCCTTGAAACCGTCGCCCGCCAGCAGCGTCGCGGCTGACAGGCGGAACACGATATTCTGGTTGGCGTGGGGCCGCCAGATCGCCGAGGCCGACAGGTCGAAACCGATGTCCTTGGGGATAGAGCCCTCGTTCCTGAGTACCTGCAATGTCGAGGTGTCCTCGAACCACAGGTGATTGGCATTGGCCGAAAGCCGGAATTGCGGCGTGAGGTCAAAGTCTGCGCCCGTGCCGATCAGGATCAGGCCGGGATTGTTGAAATTCGACTGCCCCTGCTCCTTGGAGGAGCGCAGCGAATTGAGGATGCCGTTGCGCCCGTTGATGCTGATCGCGCGCCCGCCGCCTGCAAACGGAATGGTCTGGCGGATCCAGTAGGATGTGTCCGCGCCCGCAAACACGGGGTTTTCGAAGATCGCGTCGAAGCCGGTTTCCTTGTTGTCATAGGGATCGGAATCCCCGCTGGCATAGGCGGCCGATAGGCGCAGGCGCATCCAGTCGCGGTCGTAGCTCGCCTCTACCGCCACAAACTGCGCGTTGATGTCGGCCGGGCGGTCGGTGAAGAACGAGTTCCGGTCCTCGCCCAGCGCCCAGTAAAAACTGCCCGTGAGGTTCACCCGCCCGACGCGCCCGTCGAGGTTGTAGCCGAGGTAGACGACATCGTAGTCACGGCCCCGCAGCGTCCCCAGCAAGGCGGGGCGCACCGGGAAGCCGTTGTCGTCGATCTCGATGTCGTTGCCTTCGCGGTTCCGGTTGTAGACCGCGGTGATCTGGCTGGTGAGGGCGGGGATCAGGAAGTCCTGCCGGTAGAGGTTGGCGACGAACACCAGATCGTCGCGCGGGCTCTGCACCACCGAGTTGAGGCCCGAATTGGTGTCTTTCTCAAGCCGCCAGAAGGCGCCGACGTTGAACTGGAAGCGGTTGTTGTCGCGCGATCCGAACAGGCGCACGCCCAATTGCTGATCGTTGAACAGGAAGCCGCGGAAGTCCGACTGGAAGGGCTGGATACCGGCGCGGATCGAGATGAAGTCGAAGCGGTCGTTATCGAACTGGCCGAAGTGGTAATCGACGAAGGCTTCCTGCACCCCGAGGAAATGGTCGAGCCGGTGGCTGGGCCGCGAGGGTTCAACAAACAGCACGCGGCGTTCGGGCACATCGACGTAGTTGACGTTGTAGGCGAACGTGACGCGGTACTCGACGCTTGGCGGCTTGAAGGTGGTCGATCCTTTCAGCAGCGCGAAACCGGCGATGAAGGTCTGGCTGAAGACCTGGCTGAAGTCGTTGCCGAACACGTCGTTGCGGTCCGGGTCCTCGGTGGTCTGGACACCGACGGGAATGGGAAAGGTGCGCGGTTCATACACGCTGTCGCTGATGAGGTTGGCGACGAAGAACCAGTCGTCTTCCTTGATCGGCAGCCACGGCACTTTGGCCCGGTCGATCGGCCGGTCGCCCTTCAGGGTGTTCTGGTTGTAGGGATCAAACAGGTTCTCCTTGACCAAACCGAGGCTCTGGATCAGCCGCCAGCGGTCGGGGATCGGGATCTGATCGGTCGGGAAGGCTTGCGGAGGGGGCGAGCGGATCGCGCCTTGGTTGCGCTGCTCGATCCTGTCGGGGAGCGGCGCGGTGTAGCCGGGGCGATCCCGGCCCTCGAGAATTTGCGGATCGACCGTGGGGACATCCTGCTCCCAGTCCGCTGGCTTGGCCTGTTCGCTAGGCGGCGCATCGGGCGGCGCGGCAGGCGGCGCGGCGGGCGGCGGCGCTTCGGCGGGCGGAGGGCTCGCCTGGAGCAGCAGCAGCGCGGGCAGGAGCAGGCTCATCTACAACCCCTCGCACACGTTCTGCGCAGCCGTGCCAACGAACGGCGCAAACGGGCAACCCACAAAGCGCAGCCGCACCTGACGGCTGCCGACAGCCACCAGGATGCGGTCGGCGCGGATCGCGGCGGGCGCGTTGCCCAGTCCGCCGCCCAGTCCGCCGCCCAGCCGCACACCGGCATTGCTGAGGCCGAGGAAGCTGATCATGTCGTCCTGATCGATCCCGTCGCCCGAAACGCCGACCGCGCCCACAAGCGTGCCGTTCCGGTATATGGGAACCGAGCCGGGAAAGATCTGGATGCCGTTGGCGAGCCGCGGATTGCCGCCTGCCACGCCCGGCAGGCCAGTGCAGGCGCGCGGGGTGTCCGAGCCGCTTGCGCCGGTCACGAAACCGAGATGCTGGGCGAGGTTGCCGACGATCAGCGCCGATTGCAGCCCGGTCGAGAAGGGGCTGAATTGCCCAATCGGGCGCGACAGCGGCCCATTCGGCTGGCCCACCTCGCCATCGGGGAAATAGGGACGAGCAAGGTTAGCGACAGAACGATTGGCGAAACCGAACCCGCCGGTCAGCGCATTGGGATCGCCTAGGAAGGTGCGCGTCCGGGCGACGAACTGCGGCACTTCTCCGCTGGTGGCAAGCAAGTCGGCGGCGGCAAACCTGCCGGAGAAGAAGTTGGCGGTGCGCGCCTTCTGCAAGCTCACATCGATGCCGAAGATCGGCGCGTCAGGCGAGCGCACGATGCCGAGCACGCTGCCGCGCGTGTCGACGAGGCTGATGGTCACCTGTGCGCGGCTGTCGAGCGGCTGGCGGATCTGCGCCCGCGCGCGGCTCATGACGGTGAAGGCTTCCTCAAGGATGGCCCGCGCCTCAGCGGCGGTCAGCGGGCTCGCAACGTCGCCAGCGTCGGTCGCGGCGCGGACGGGATAGCGGTTCACCCCCGCCCCGTTGCTCAGGACGAAAGCGTCGCGATTGGCGAATTCGGCCAAGGTCGAGGCGCGCACGCCCGAAGCCTCGGTGCCATAGGCCGCGCCCGGCAACAGGCCTGCGCCAGTGTAATAGCCCGCCACCGGCACCAGTGCGCCCGCCGTCCCTGCAAAGCTCGCGCCCGCGACTGCGCCGATCTGGCTGTATTCGGTGTCGGTGTAGCGCAGCGCCGTGCCGTCGGCGGTGATGCGGTTGGCGCGGACCGCGTCGGGCGCAGCCAAGCCGACCGTCCCGGCGAGCGCGATGGCCTCGTCAAGGTCGGTATCGCGGTCGAGCACATCGGGGTCGAAGCCGTAGACCCCGTCGGCAATCACGCCGATGCCGCCCACCACCACGCCGTTCTTGTAGAGCGGGAAGCCGCCCGGGTCCGCCGCCAGACCTAGCGGCGAGCGCTTCGGACCGATCAAGCCGTCGCTCGCGCGGGCGGAAAGATCGGAGCAGGGAAGCTGGCTGAACTGCACCCCGAACAGCGGGCCGCTCTCCAGCCCTGCGGTGGTCGGCGCGGGCGGGAAGTGCTCCTGCACGATGAAGCTGGCGGTGCGGCTCGAAAAGGCGTTGCCGCCGCTCGACAGATAAGCGCCGGTGATGGCCTTGGCGATCGCTGCCCCGGCGCTGGGGATAGTGAGCCCCTGTGCATCGCGGCTGGTGCCATCGCGCGCGGCGGGAATGCGCGCGGTGACAGCGGCGCCCGGCATGGCGAAAACGGCAAGGACATTGCCGACCCGGTCGGTCACCGCGATGGTCGCCGCCCCGCCGCGTGCACGGGCCTCGGCGGCGGCCTGAGCGATGATGGTGCCGACTTCGGTGCCCGAGAGGCTCTCGGCCGCGGGAACGGCGAAGACCTGTCCGGCGGGCGGCGGTGTGGGCGTAGGCGTCGTGGGGGCCGGGGTGGGGGTGCCTCCGCCGCCGCTCGAGCCCCCGCCCCCGCAGGACGCGAGCACCAGCGCGCTTGCCGCCAGCCAGCTTGTGGTGCCCCCCGGCCGCATGGCTATTGCAGCCTGCCGATCGCGCTGCTGGCGGATTTGAGCGCGGCGCGGAAATCGGCCGGGCGGTAGGCGTTGGGTTCCTCGACCGCCTTGTAGGCCCGCGCGATGTCGCCGCGGATGCCGGCGGCCGCGCCCTGCGTCACGCGGTCCTCGCGCACCAGCGCATTGAGCAGCGTGTCGACCGCCATCACCGCCTGCACAGATCCGGCGTAGTCGGTGAAGCGCGGAGCTGTAGCCTCGCCCGCGATGATGCCGATCACCTTGAAGGCGTCCGCGCCCGCGTAGGCCCGGCCCGACAGCGCATCCGAGAGCGCGCCCGCCTTGGCCGAGAGTGCCTGCGCAGCAGTACGCGCCTCAGTCGGCCCCTGCCCCATCGCCTTGTGGAAGTCGCGCGCGGCGGTCTGGAACGCCGCCGCCTCGCCCGGCACCAGCGCGCCCGCGACCGCCTGCAGCATGATCATGTTCTCATCATTGAAGGGCGGGTTGCCGAAGGGAATCGGCCGTGCGGGATTGGTCTCGAAGGTGAGTTTGCGCTGCGGCCCGTCGGCGATCTGGCGATGGCAGGAATGGCAATCGAGGAAGGTGAACTGCGGGAAGGCGCCCTCGTAAGCGAATTTGGGCTGAGCAAAGAGGCTCGTCGAGCGGCGCACCGCCTCGGCCTGCCCCACCGCCCAGACGCGCACCGAGCTTGTACCGCCCTTGCGCGCGGCATAGTCGGCATCGAAATTGTGGTGCTGCTGGAGCGCGCTGAACAGGTCGAGCTCGAAGGAGATGCGCGGGTGCCCGGCGGCCATCATCGAATGGGTGACGAACTGGCCGGGCTTGGCTGACCCGTAATGGCAATCGAGGCAGACGTTGGCGCGCACCTTGGGGTTGTCGAGCGGGGCCAGCCCGGCGGCGACGTTCGAGGCGTGGGTGGCGGGGAGCGCGTAGTGTTCCGCCAGCCAGGTGCCGCCAGAAGGCCCGTGGCAGCTCTCGCATCCAACCCCGTCAGTGAGCGTGAACTTGGCGCCCCGCTGGCCGGCGGGGGCATTGGTCGCATGGCAGCCGAGGCAGGCCGGGGCCGACTGCGCATTGCCCAGCCCGAGGCTGGCGGCGATCTGCTGGCCGCGCCGCCCACCGAGCACGGCATAGGCGCGGCTATGTGAGCCGGACGGCGAAGACGGTTCCTGCCAGGTGGCGATCTCGTCCTGCCGCACCACCGCGCCATTGCCCTCGGCGCGGCCGTGGCAGGTCGATCCCGCGCAGCTCGCCACGCCTTCGAAGGTGCCGCCCCCGACCGCGCCGGAGGCCGGATAGAGCGCGGCGAGAAGCAGCACCGCAAGCACGCGAACCAGCCCGCGCTTTAGCGTAAGACCAGCGATCACATCCGCCCACAATTGGCTCATCCCATCCCCCCCGAGATGACGGTCCGAACGGCCGCGCACTTGCCGATTCCCTTCAGCCAGTATCCCGGCCTCGTTCTCCCAAGCTTAGGGCCGCGATGCAACCATTCAAAGCGCTTACGCCCGCTTTCGCTCCCAGTTTTTGGAGATCGTGCGACAGATCAGCCGCCGCTGGCTTCCGCCGAAGCCTCGAGGCTCGACGCAAGCGTTTCGAGCTGCACCGCGCAGCCCTTGGCAATCAGAGCCTCGGCCAGCGCGTCGGGCGCGACGAAATCCTCTGCCAGCAGCACGAAATTGATCTGCGCGGTGGTCCCACCGGGCCCGGTGATCATGTAGTGCCCGGCCTCGGTGATCGGCAGGCGTGCAGGGTCGAGCGCGGCGACCGTGACTGTGTCGTCGAAGGTCACCTCGGCCTGTCCGGTGCCGCCGTGATCGGAAATCTTGTAGGTGCTGGTGCCATCAGTCCCGGGACGCCACAGCCGCACGGTCGCAAGATCATAGAGACAGATGGTGCCCGAGCGGGTGACATCGACATACCACAGGCTGGGGTTGGTGGCAGTCTCGTCGGTCTCGCCGCGGACCGCCCCGGTGCGCACACGGGTCGCGGCGCGCTTGCGGGTCAGCGAGGCGAAGCGGTCGGCGGCGACCTGCGGGCGATCACCAACGCGGAAGGTGCCGGCGCCCTTGATCACGCGGGTCCCCTCGGCGGTGAGCACGGTCACCACATCGCCGGGCTTAAGGCTGATCGAGGCGCTGTCGTCGAGCTTGGTGCCGACCGGATACCTGGTCGCCGACGGCCCGGTCGATTTGACCACCACCCCGGCCGTCGCCGCGACCGGCAGGGTCAGGGCCGCGACCGGCAGGGTCAGGGCCGCACCCGCCAGAACCAGCGTCCGAAACTGCGACTTGAATCTATCCGAGAACATAAGTTCCTCCCTCGTCCATTGTTTCCATGCGCCGGACAAGATTACCTAGCGCTGAATCATTCGGGTGGCGAGCGGCGACCGCTTGCGCCAGATTGAGGGCGGCGGCGCGGTCCTGCGCGGCAAGCGCGCTCGCTTCGGCCAGCGAGGCGCGGTCCTCGGTCGGAAAATCGGGTGCGGGTTCGAACAGGTCGACCGCCTTTGCGCGGCCGCGCAGCTGCACCCGGCCCATTTCGCGCCACCAGCCTAGACCCGAGGCTTCGGCAAACTCGCGGCTCGCCATGATCGCCGAGTCCAGCGCCTTGTTGGCCGCCTCGAGCCGCGAGGCTGTGTTCATCGAATCGCCGAGCGCGGTGTACTGGATGCGCGTCGCCCCGCCGAAATTGCCGATCACCGCCTCGCCGTGGTGGAGCCCGACGCGGGTCTTGCCGATCGGCGGGAGCTTACCGTCCATCGCGGCAACCTCCTTGCGGAAGGCCTCGCCCGCCTGCCAGACGGCGTAGCCCGCCCGCGCGGCCCGCTCGCCATCGTCCGAGCGGCTGATCGGCGCGCCCCAGAAGGCGACCACCGCATCGCCGACAAACTTGTCGATCACCCCGCCGTGGTCGAGCACCACCTGACTCAGAAGATCGAGATAGCGATTGAGCAACTTCGCCACCATTTCCGGCGGGATTGCATGGCTCATCTTGGTGAAGCCCTCGAGATCGCTGAACATCACGAAGATTTCGCGCTTTTCCCCGCCCAGGCTGAGCAACTCGGGCTTGTCGATGATCGCCTGCGCGATGTCGCGCGGGATGTACTTGCCGAGCGCCCCGGCGGCGAAGTTGCGCTGCACCGCGCCTGATGCGCGCGCTGTCGAAGTGGCCGCGCTGAAGACAATGATCCACCCGATCAACCAGCCGACGGCTGGCAGTCCGTAGGTATCGACATTGCGAAACTGCAACAGCACCGGAAAACCCTGAAAGAACACGAGCTGCGCCACGCCAAACAGCGCAAGCCACCGCGCGGGCCATTCGAGCAGCGCGGTCAAAAGCGCGATCAGAACCACCAGAACTGCCATGGCCCAACGCACCCACCCCGGCAGCGGCGCGAGCGCGCGGCCATCGAGCATCTGTGCAATGATCTCAGCATGGACGGCGATCCCAGCGGGCACTTCGCCGTTGATCGAGGTGAAGGTCGTCTCGACCCGGTCATAGTCGACGATATCGCCGCCTATGAGGATGTATTTGCCGGCATATTGCTCCTTGAGGAAGGGCAGGATCTCCGGGTCGGGATCGACGAAGAGGTCGATCTGGGCCGGGGGAAACAGCACCGAATCCTTAAATCTGGGCCGCCGGTAATCAATCGCGCGCTCGTAATCGGCAAAGGCCGTGGCCGGCGCGCCCGCATCGGCCAGCATCACACGCCCGAGCAGCGGTGGCAGGCCCTTGCGGATGTCGGGCCACAGCCGGGTCGCACCAAAGGTGTTGTCGAGCCGGATGCTCGCCGGGCGCGCCTTGCTGCCCTTCAGCCGCGCCATGAACTGTTCGAGATATTGCTGCTGTTCCCATTCGATGTCGTCCGGGTTGGTCGCTGTGGCGGCATAGGCGACCGCGACCGGGGTCTTCATCCCGCGCAGCGCGGCGATCAGCTCCTCGTCCTCGTCCTGCGGCTGATCGAACAGGATGTCGATCCCGATCGCCTTGGGCTCCATCGCGTCGAGCGTGCGTAGTGTCTTGGCAAGCAGGCCCCGGTCGAGCGGCGAGCGTTTGCGCGCGGCGATCAGGGTCTGGTCGGTATAGACAACCAGCACGACCCGTTTGTCTTCCTCGACCAAGTCGGCGGAATAATAGGCCCTCAGATCATAGAACGCGCGCTCGGCCTCGCTGGTAAGCGGGGTGGGCTCGGAACCGTCGGGCAGAACCCAGCTATAGCGCGCGATGAACAGCGCAACGCACAGGAGCATGACGGTCAAGGCAAGCTGAACGGTGCCCGCCTCGCGCACGTTGCGCCAGCCCCGCGCAAGCCAGCCGGAAGATGATTGCGTTGCGCCCCGCTCCATCGTCTGCCCCTCTTGCGCCTAGCGCGCGAGGTGCGCCGCACCGTCGCCGACAATCGCGAAGGCCGACCAGTAGAAGGGATGCGAGGTCTTGGCGTCGTCCATCAGTGCCTCCTGCGAGGTCTTGAGGGCATCTGCGATCGCGCGACCGTCCTGCACGAACAACCCGGAGACGAGCCGCCCGGTCGCGTCGTAATCGTCAGGTACCGGCCAATGGCTTGCGAGCACCGTTCGCCCCCCTGCGCCGACAAAAGCGCGCACCAGACCGTCGAGCGCGAACTCGCCGCCGCTCGTCACGCCCGCCTCGCGGGTCGCGCCGACGGTGGCGGTGCCGGCAGTATCGCAGGCCGAGAGGATCACAAGATCGGCGTCGATGCGGAGATCGAAGATCTCGCCGAAGCTCAGCAGCCCGTCCGAGCCCTCGGTGTCAGCAAAGCTGGTCAGCAGCGCCGGGCGCGGCGGGCATTCGGGCTGCGGCGCGGTGACAAGGCCGTGGGTCGCAAAGTGCAGGATGCGGAAGTCGGCAAGGTCGGTTTTGGCGCCTATTCCGGTGTCGGTGAAACCCGCGCCGGTGAGCACCTCGGCCCCGCTGCCGAGCCGCGCCGCCGCTTCGCGCAGCTCCTTGGCCTTGACGGGGTTGGCCCAGATATTCGGCGACCAGGTGCACTTGCCGCCTGCCTCAAGCGCCGACCGCGTGCGCGCTGCGCCCGGCGTGCTGTTGCCGATCGGCGCATTTTCGCCAAGGCCGAGATAGGCGCGCTTGCCGTTCGAGGGGCGTGCCGCGCGCACATCGCGGAACGCGGAAGCCGCGACCGAGGTGCTGACCTCGGTGGTCCGCCCGAGCCACTTGGTGCCGCGGAAATCGTATTCGTCGGCGTCTTTCGCCTTCATGCGTTCCTGATAGGCGGCGACGCTCGCATCGTCGGTGACGAGCAGATTGATCGGCAGCTTGAGCAGCGCGCCGTCGGGCTCAAAGACGAGGTGCTTCACTTGTGGCAGTTCTGCAGCAACGGGGCCAAACAGGCGGACATAAAGCTCGCGCGCGCTGGCAACATCGAAAGGATAGGTGAGCACCTGGCCCCCTTCGGCCACCGCGATGCTCTCGCGGATCGTATTCACGAGGCGGTCTAGCTGTTTAGGGGTCGCATCGGCGCGCCAAACCCGAGCGCCGCCCTTGGTGACGTAGACGACATAGGCATCGCGCTCGAGCGTCACGAGCTTCACATAGGCTTCGTCATCACTAAGGACCGTCCGCAGCTCGGGCAGGCTAATCGCCGTGCCGCTCACCGCACGGTAGCGGGGGTAGGCGGCGAGGCGCCCCAGCACCTCGGCCTGCTGCTGCTGCAATTGATCGAGCCGCGCGCGGCGCTCGGCGATCTGGGCGATCTGGCCGGCATTGCCCTCAGGCAGGGTCTCAAGCTCAAGCAGCGCCAGGCGCAGCTGCTCGATCCCGCGCCCAAGGTTGGTTGCGGTGCGGAACAGCTGGGCGGCCTCGTCCGAACCTTCCGACAGCTCGCGCGCCAAGGCTGCCTGCGTCTGGGCGAGGCCGGGGCGCTGGAGCAGCTGGCTTGCGGCGAACAGGTCGGCTGCGGCGGCGGCATTGTCGCCCGCCTCGCTATCGGTCAGCAGCGCGAAATAGGGCGTCATGACACCGCGCAACGACGGCAGCGGGCGGCCATTCGCACCGGCAATGATACTGCGATAAAGCGAAAGCGCCTCATCGCGGCGTCTGCTGCGGGCATAAAGCCCCGCAAGCTGCGCCCGCGCGCTGCCGAGCGCGGGGCTGCCCGGATAGGTCACTTCAAGCAGAGCGATCGCGGACTTGTGCAGGCCCTCAGCCTCGCCCGGGTTGCCAGCGCGTTCCGCCACTTCGGCAAGCTCGCCGATCACCTGCGCGCGCAGCCACGCGACCGATATCACCCGCCCTCCGCGCACCTTGCCAAACGAGGCTTCGGCGGCGCGCAAGAAGCTGGTCGCCTCGGCGGCACGGCCCAGTTGGCGCAGCGCGGTCGCCTTGAGATAATCGTGCTGCCCGTCGAGCAGGGTGGCGCGTTCCATCGGGGTCAGGGTCAACGAATACTCGCCGGTGATCCGCCCGCTTTCGCTTGCCAGCTGTCCGGCAAGCGCGGGGCCGATCGCGAGCTGGCGCATCTGATCTGCGTCGGCAAAGTCGCTCGTCAAAGGTGCGTCGAGCAGCGCGAGGGCACGCGCGGGCTGGCGCTGGTTCAATGCGTCCATGCCCTCGTAGTTGCGCTGCATCCGGGCGAGCACCGGGCTCGCTGCGCCAGCAGAGCGGGTGGCTGCGAACTGCCGCCTCACTTCGGAGAAGTTGCCGAGGTTCGATTGCTGGAGCGCGCCGTTGAGCTGCGCCTCGGCCGCGCCCGCCCCCGACAGGGCAGCGGCCGAAGCCGCGAAGAATTCGGACGCCTCGGCGAAATTGCCCGCATTGGAGCGGCGATAGGCTTCGGCCAGTGCCTGATCGGCGGCGATCGCCTCGGCCTGCTGGCGGGCAAAGGCGATGGCGTCGGTGGTGCTGGTGAGCGGGATCTCGACCGTACCGGGCATGAGCGTGTCGCTGGCGAGCGAGGCAAGCCCGAGTTCGAGCGCCTTGGTATAGGCAGTGAGGCCCGAGGCGGCATAGGTGCGGCCCGCGCGGCTGGCGATCAGCAGATCGGTGCGCAGAATGCTTTGCGGGCTGGTGCAGGACAGGCGCTGGGACGCGGCCATGCTCGGCACGTTGCCAAGAGCGGGGGGAACGGAATCCTCGCGGCAGGCAGCGTCGGCCCCTGCAAAGCGCGCAGGCTGAAGCGTCTCGCCGCGCTTGGGCTTAATTACCCACAGCGTACCGACAGGCGCGGCGGCGTCGCGGCAGATCACCGAGTAACGCCGGTCGAACAGGCCTGCACCTGGCTCAGGCGGAAGGATCTGCGCCTCGCACAACCCGTTGGAGCCGATCGGGAAGGTGTCCCTCAGTGCAAGGCTCACCCCGTCCGCGGCGGCCGTGTTGGCGCTGCCCGGCGCGGCGGCGATGATCGCCGCTCCGGCGATGACGGCGATGGCTGCGGTGATGGCGCGGGCGCCGGAACGGGGGCCAGGACGGGGGCCAGGACGGGGGAGCATCATCTCACTTCCCTCCGCCGCCGGGCACCGCGGTGTCGCCATAGACCGAGGCATCGCCGCCGCTGGTTACAGGATCGTCGAGCAGCGGGTCCTCGGAGATCAGCGACGCTTCGAAGCTTTTGGGGAAGTCGATGCCGAAGCGCACCTCGTCCTCGTCAACGATCGGGGGGGGCTGGTCACCGATCCTGATCGGCGGCACGAAGTTGGTCGGGTTGTTGATCCCCGGCGGGGCCGGTGGGGCATTGATTGTCAATTGGCCGTTCGCATAGGTGATTGCATAATTGGACCCGGCGCCGAGCGTGCCTTGGCGGATGGCAAACTCGCCGATCCGCTCACCCGCATCGCGAACCAGAGCGCCCGACAATTGGTCGCCGTTCACCAGACCGTCGCCAGACAACACGAAGGTGAGGGCCGGGTCGCGCGTGCCAAGCAGTTTTGACAGATTGTCCGCGCTGACCGTGAGCAGCCGCGGCGTGATGGTAAGCTGTCCGTTCACAAAGGTCAGCGCGTAGTTGGCGCTCGCCACCAGCGTGCCCTGCGTGATCGCGACGTTGCCGACACCCGTCGTCGTGCCGGCGGTCGTCGCCAGGGCGCCGCTGAGCAGGTCGCCATTGACCAGGCCAAGGCCGCCGATCGCAAAGGTCAACGCCGGATTGGCATTGCCGTAGAGTCGCGACAGATTGTTTGCGGTAAGGGTAAGCGGGCGCGGCGTGACGTTCAGGACGCCCGGTGCGAACGTGAACTGGTAACCCTGAGCGCTCAGCAGTGAACCGAGCGCGGCATTGATCGCGAACTGGCCGATGTTCGAAGTGCTCGTAGCGAGCGTGGTGAACTGCGGCGTGCCTGTCAGACCACCAATGCCGTCGCCCGGCAGGAACCCTGCGAAGCTTGCCGTGAATGTCGGATTGGCGTTGCCGTAGACGCGGCTCACTGCGGCGGCGGAGACGGTGAGGAAGGGCACGATCCGGAACGCAGCGAAATTGCCGCCGGGATTGAGCGCGTCATAAGCGGCGGCGTTGGCGACGTTGTAGCGCCGCGCGTAGTTGGCAAAGCTGCCGATCTGTGACCCTGTCGGCGTGGCAGCAAAGATGCCGTAATGGCCCCCGCCGGTCAGCACGAGGCCCGCGTCTCCGGCGAGATTGATAACCTCGCCGCCCAGCGAAGCCAGATCGATGGCGCGGCCGGTGCCGGATGCAGTCAGTACGCTCCCCAAGCGCACAGTGATGTCACTACCGGCAAGCAATCCGAGATTGCGCACGTCAATCCGGCCTGCGGCGATGTTGGCCAAGGTGATCGTGCCATCCGCCGCGCGTACCGTGACCGTCCCCGTGCCGGCGTCGATACGGGCGCCAGATGCCATGGTGATGCCGCGTGTTTGCGGCAACCCGAAGGGACGCGAGGTCAGCGTGACCACACCGTTACGACTTGTGAGGTTTCCGCCAAACAGGATCGAGTTGCCCGCATCGATCGTGAACGTCTGCCCGAAAAGGCCGGTGCCTGCACTGCCATCGCCGACAATCTGGATCTGACCTCCGGCTTCCACCTCGAATATCGCGGTATTCCCGGTAAGTACGGCGTTGCCGATAATACTCCCGGAGCCCGTGCTCACCTCGATATCGAGAGCAGAGCGTAGCCGCAAATTGTTAGAAACATTTATGTTTCCACCATTTGCAACGAGCCGAGAGGTCTGCCTGTTGAAAGGTCCAGTCCCGTTAACGAAAGCGAACAGATTCTGTAAGTTCAGGCTGCCGCCAAGGATATCGATTGCGAACTGTCCGAAGCCGTTTCCTGGACCGGTACCGAAAACGAAGTTCGGCGACGAACCTCCGGCTGCTGAGATGACGAGGGAACCAGCGTTGACCACTGCCGTGCTACCGCTTTCGATTCGGAAAGAGACCGATCCCGCCCCGGTATTTAAAAATTCAGCAGCCGTGGCGTTGGCCTCCAACACGATACCGTCGCTGGCGGTTATCCCACCGGTGCCGGTCAAGCTGATCCCTGCGGCTCCGGCAATCGCGACTCCCCCGCCGCCGCGATTGGCGAAGGCCGAGGCGCTGACATCGACAATGCGCCCGCCAGTGATTACCGAATTGGTGAGCGCCAACGTGCTCTGCCCCGATGTTCCGTTCCCGCCGATCGTACCGCCGCCGCCTGTTGCTCGCGAGCGCGCCTCGAATATCAGGGACTGATTGAAGGAGTCCGTCACAGAGGAGCCGGTCATCTGCACGTTGACAATGCCGCTTTGCGCATTGCCTCCGGTGCCGGATACCCCACCACCGTCGCCCCCAATTGCATCCGAGGCAAACAGCATCTGGACAAAGTCGAGGGAGGCGTTGGTGAACTGGACACCGATTGGCCCGGAAATCGCGTTGCCGCCCGTGCCGGCCGGATCGGTGGCGTTGCCTCCGGTTGCCGCCGATCGCACGAACAGAGTGGGGGCAAAGCTGTTGATGTTGGTGTTCAACAAGTTGAATACCACCCCACTCGTCTCGGCATTACCGCCCGAAGCGCCTCCACCTCCGGTCGCGATGGCATCGAGCGTGATATCGAAATTAGTGCTTTGACCGCCGAAGTTTGTTGTGATGGTCGCATCGTTTGCGATGAACGCGACCCCGCCGCACTCGCCGCAGGCAAGAGCATCGCCGCCGCGCAGGCCAAAACCGCCGGTCGCTTCATCAAGAAGCGCAAGGATGCCGGTGAAGTTCAGCGTGCCGCCGTTGATTTCCACACCATTGCTACCGCCCTGCGCGATGCCGCCGTTTCCAGTCCCCGTGCCGTCACCGCCGAGCGCTCTCGTCTGGCCGCCGAACGATCTCAGCGAAAGCGTTCCGCCGTTGAACACCCGGATAGTCCGCCGCCCGCCGATCCCCGCCCCGCCGGTGATGTTGCGGCTCGCATCGAGCGACGATCCGCCCTGCGATAACACGCTGAAGTCGGCTTCGGAGATACGCAGGCTCGACCCCTGCCCTTCGACATCGATACCTACGCTGCCGCCCGCACCGATGCCGCCGCTGCCGCCTTCAGCCGCAGAGCCGCCGCCGGTGCCGTTGGCCCGTACGCGGACCACACCGACGCTGGCCGGATCACTCAGCGCAGTGGGGGGCAATTCGATAATACCCCCGCCCAATGCGCTTACGATAACACTGCCACCGCGGCCAGCGCCGCCGATCCCGTCGCCGCCAAATGTCGCCCGGCCGATACCGTCGGCGTTGAGGAGGGCGTCGCCGGCGGGGCTTTCATCGGCGATAGCGCGCGACACGTTACGATCGATGGACAGGAAGCTGCCTGCCCCGCTGGAGCGCAGGAGTACGATACCGCCAGTGCCGTCGCCGCCTTCGTGCAACGCGGACTCGCCGCCGCGGCCGACTGCGCCGATTTGCGCCGTGTTAAAGCTCATCGTGCTGCCGTTGAGCACGTCGATATAGGCTGTCCCGCCCCGCCCGTTGCCGGCTGCGAAGGCTCCCAGCGACTCAGCGCCGAGTCCGTTAGCAAAGACGCTGGTGTCGCCGCTGACGTTGAGCGTACCTTGCCCGGTCTCACTGGAGATATACGCCGTCCCGCCGCGCCCGTCACCAGAGGCGCCGTCCGCCGAGTTCGAGCCGCTGCCAGACGCATCGATGAGCACACTACCGTCGATAGTGGCGCTTAGCCCGTCGATCTCGAAGCCAGCCGTACCGCCGATTCCGTTACCCCCGCGGCCAGCAATAGCGAAGCCGCCGGAGCCTTGCGCCGAGATATTGAGCCCAGTCGCGTTCAACACCCCGCCGAGTCCGCCAAGCACCTCGGCAACCCCGCCGAGTCCATCGCCGCCGCTCGTCCCGGCGCCGCCACGGGCATCGGCAGAGGCAGAGATTCCGCCGACGGAGATCCGTCCGCCGTTCTGCACCACCGCGCGTGCCGCGCCGCCCAGAGCCTGCCCGCCGCGTCCGCCTGCGTTTTCCCCGCCAAAGGCATCAGCTGCAAGGAGCAGATCACCGCCGATCGTCAGGGTGTTGTTAGCATTTATGAAAACTTCGGCAACACCGGCATCGGCCAACGCCCCGTCGACAGGTGTATTGGTTCTGTTGGCAATGGCCCTGGCGCCTACGAACACGAAGCCGGTGATAGCGGCGGACCCGCCCAGATCACCGATAATACGCGCCTCCCCGCCAAAGGCGTTCGAAACCGTCGAAAGATCATTGATCGACCCGGTTGCACCGACTGCCTCTGCCATGACGACAAGATTCTCACCGACCGATACAGACCCACCCTGAGTTACGAAGAACTGTGCGAGCCCGCCGCGCGCTTCGGCTCCGGTTATGATTTCGCCGAGGTTGACGCCGAACCCGCCCGCGCTGACCATAGCCGTGCCGGAAATGGCCAAGCTGCCGCCATTTGCACCCATGCGCGCCTGCCCGCCGCGTGCTGTTCCGGCAATAAGATTCAATGTGTCGGCACCACCGAACGCATCGGCGGTAACGCTTACATTGCCGCCGATCCTGATCGTCCCACCCGCAGCGTTGAGCGAAGCCTGACCGCCTTGCGCGTTAATTACGTCGAGCGATTGCAGCGACGAATTGAGGACGCCGTAATCGGTTGCATTGACCAGCACATCGCCCGTTACGGTGAAAGTCCGCCCGTTCACGGCGACGGCCGAGGCCTGCTCGCGCCCGACCAACAGGAGATTACCCGTAACCGAAGCAGACGCATTGATTGCGCGCGCTTGCGTCCTGTGCGTCCCCGCCGCAAGCAAACTGCTTGTCGCGGTGAAATCGTCGAGGAAGATGTCAGCGCGAGTGGCAGACAGCTCGTTATTGCCGAAGAAGACTGCATTGATGCCGTCCTCGATCGACCCACCTGCCACTCTTCGCCCGGACACATTGTAATTGGCCGCGAGGATGATCTCGCCGTTGATAATCCCGGCGCTCTGGGCCGGCGCAAAGCCGATATTGCCGCTCAGCAGCATGCTGATCGGGTCCTGCGAGGCGCGCGCCACGGCGTAGATCATGTGGTTGTCGCCGGCGCCGTTGCTCGAAGGACCGCCGATCGTGCCGTTCAGCGTCACCACCTCGCCCGAGGCTGCCGTGCCGGCCGACACTAAGATGTCGAACAGGCCGTTCGAGAAGCGCATGTCCACGACTTCGCCCGCAACATAGGCATGGCTGCCGTTGACGAGGGCCGTGCCGCGCATTTCGACGTCGGCGGCAACGATTGTGAAGAAGGAATTCTCCCGCGTCGCTACAATCTGCGCGCCGGGGCTGACCGTAATCGTGGCGCGCGAGCCTTGCTGGCCCTGGAGCGACAGGAAGCCGCCATTCGCAAAGTTGGTGAAGCTGGTCGGAGTGGTGTCGAGCGTGGTCAGCATCAGGCTGCCGACATCGAAGCGTGCATTGGGGCCGACGAGGATCCCGGTCGGCGAATAGAAAGCTATAAATCCGCCGGTCGCAAACCCGCTCGAAGGGTTCCCGAACTGGCTGAGCACGCTGCCGTCGATCACCGCAATGTTGTTGTTGGTCGTGGGCAGAATACGGTTGAGCACTGCGAAATTGGGGGCAATGCCCCGGAAGTCCGCGGTAGAGCCGGTGGGGAGGAACGAGAGCGCGTTGCCACTATTGTCGAGCAACGGGGTCCAGTCGATCACCGCCGTCTGCGAGAACACGTCGATCCGCGTGGTGTTGGCGACAGGAGAGGTGACGCTGGCCGACCCCGAGACCAGGGACGGGCTCGCCTGGATGCCCTGCGCGGCGGCGCGCTGCGGGGCGAGCACCATTGCCAGCGCCAGCGCTGCGCCGCCGCAGCCGAGCATAAGGCGGGTCCGGTCGGACTTGCGGTGCGGCTGGGTCATGTCAGAATCTCCACGGGAACAGGCGGGCGGTCAGCGTGAACATGAGGCGCACATCGCCCTTCGTTGTCGCAGCATCGGGTTTCACGAGCGGGACGGCAAGGAACACATCGCTCTGCACCCCCGGTCCCCAGGCGAATCGCAGCCCGCCGCCTGCTGACCACAGCCGGTCGGGATTGTCGGGACGACGGCTCGGGTCCTCGTTCCAGGCATGGGCAAGGTCGGTGAAGACATAGGGCTGGAAGGCGATCGCCTTGACGCTCTCCGGCGTCAGCGTGCCGAAGCGCAGCTCAAGCGAGTTGAGGATGCCGCTGTCGCCAAGCACCGCGCCCGGGTCATAGCCGCGCCCGATCGAGAAGGAACCGGCGGCAAGCTCCTCGAAGGCGGGGAGCGCATCGCCCGTCACCTGCGCCTGGTTGCGCAGCACAAAGGCGATGTTTGGCGTAGGGCGGTATTCGAAATCGGCGTTAAGGCGCAGCAGCAGCGGAGTGGGATCGGCCTCGATCCGGCTTGCCGCCGCTTTGCCATTGATGAGGCACGCAAACAGGTTCGCCCGGCAATCGGGGCTCGCGCCGAACACGTCCAGACCGTGACGCAGCTCAATCCCGTAACGCACCCGGAACTTGGGCTCGTAGGGGGTGTATCCGTCCGCGCGCAGAACCGACTGCTGGTCGGTCAGCTCGCCCGCGAGCCGCGCGTAAGCCATCCGCACCCGGTCGCGGGTAAGCGCGATGCCGTTCAAACCGACGTCCTGGTCGACATAGTCGAACCCGCCATCGGCAAAGAGGCTGTGGCGGCGGGTGCGGATCAGGGGGTAGCTTGCCGAAACACTCGCGAAGACAGTCTCGGCCTCCACCGTGAAGCCGGTAAGGCCGGCTGCGGGCTCGGACTGGCTGTAGGTGAACTGGCCGCCGAACCTCAGGCCCTCGCTACCGACGCGGAAGTCGTGCGCGATCTGCACGGTCTGTTGCTCGGTGAACTCGAGCGTGGTGAATACCGCCACCGAAGTACGGTCGCCGAGGCCGGTAACGTCATAGATTTCGCCGCGCAGTACCCCGCCGAAGCGGCCGATCGCCTCGGACCCGAGGTTCTGGACGTTGAAATCGGCCATCGCCTTCTGGCGCAGCACCGCGATCTCGCCGACCAGATCGCCCGGCGCCCCGCCCGCAGCCGGACGCAGCGAGAGGCGCACGTCGAGCCCCGGCAGGTCGTCGGCGAGCAGCAGGTAACGCTCGGCAGTTTTGGTGTTGAAGACGTCGAGCTTGGTGAGCTTCTCGAGATAGGAGGCAACCAGCTTCTCGGACGGGCCCGCATCGCCGCGCACGCGCACGGCTGTCAGCCGACCGAACACCACCTTGAAGTCGGCGATGCCGTCGGCGAGGCTTTGTTCGGGGATCTCGACGGTGGCGAGATAGCCCTGGCCGCGCAGCAGCGCATTGGCCTCGGAGCGGATGTCGCACATCACCGAGACCGGCATCTCGCGCCCGACATAGCTCGCATAGGCGGCATCGAGCGAGAGGCCCGGAACGCGCGCGAGGCCGTCAAACGCGGCGCCCTTTACAGTAAAGCGGATGTCGGCGAATTCGGGCTTGTCGAGCGCGCAGGGTGCGCGCTCAAGATCGCCGTCGACGGTGATCGTCGGACTGCGCTCTTCGCGCCGTAACTCGGGGGGGATCAGGTCGGCGCGGTTGGGCGGCGTGACTGCGGGCAACGTGACTGTGGGCGGCAACGGCTGTTGTTGCGCGAGAACGGGGCTGGTCGCAGCAGCGGCAAGCGCGAGCACCGAGGCCACGCGGAGCAGCGCAGAATAATGCAGGTTTGCGTAACGGTGCGGCAAAGTCCCCCCCCAAAAGCACTCACCCGGTCAGCGCCATGCACCGCCCGATCAATCAGCCTTTTCTCCTTGGTCCGCAAACAGCCGGCACCCACCATGCTGCCTGACGCGAAACCAGTTATCCCTTGGCGAAGGAGACTACTCCTGCCTCCCGCAAACACAAGCGTGCAAAGCCCCGCAACCTGCGAGGTTGCGCACTTTGTCGCGTTCGAACAAGTTTAACTGCGCGCGTCAGTTGGCGGCGGCGAGCATCACCTTGGCCGAGGCGCCCGAAAGGGCACCGGCATCGGCCGGGAGCTTGGCCGGGCGGGCCGCGCCGGGATAGGCCTTTGCCAGCAGCGCCAGCGCTTCGCTGATGCTGGCGTGGGCGGCGGGGTTCTCAGCCTTGATAGCCGCACCCGAGGCAGCGAAGGTGACTGCCGCGACGCGGGAAAAACCGTAGCCGTCGAGGTAGGGCTCGTAGCTCGTTTCCTTGGCAAGGCGGCGATACATCGCGCTCGATCGTTCAAGCTGGTCGGCGATCACGCCGACCGCGACCTTGGCGAGGCTGGCAGCACCTTTCGGGGCCTTCTGCGCCGCGCCGCGCAGCGCGGCGATGATCTTGTCATAGCCCTTGCTCACCTCGGCGACGCTCTTGCCCTCGGTCGCGGCGACCGAGGCATCGGTGAAGAGCGGCTTCATGTCGGCGACCCCGAGCTTGGCGAAGACGGGGTCCATGTCGAGCAGCACTTCGCTGACCGGATGGGCGAACATCTCGGCGGCGGCTTCCTTGTTGCCGGCAGCATAGGCGTCGCGCGCGGCAACGACATGCGCTTCGGCTACAGCGAGCGCGATTCCGTAGGCGACAGGGTCCTTGGCCGCGTTGGCGACGGCGACGCCGCCTTCGCCTTCGCCGCCATCGGGCGTCGCTGCGCCTTCACCCGGCCCAGATCCGCCTTCGCCCTCACCTGCCGTTGCTGCGGCCTCTGGCGCGCCCTGGGCACCCTCTCCTCCGGCCTCTCCGCCAGCCTCGCCGCCGCTGCACGCCGCGAGCAGCCCGCCTGCGAGCGCGGTGCCGAGGCCAAGCTGGGTCCAGAGTTTAAGCGTGCTGTTCATCGTAGATGCTGTCCTTTGCGGCGGGTATTGGGGTCCTGTGCCACGCCTCATGAAGCAGATGATAATCATTCGCAAGAGGGTTTCGTAAGCGATGTGCTCGCAAGTCGCCCGCCGAAATTCATTCGCGGTTCGTCGATGGGAAACAATGCCCCTTTTCATGAGCGCCGCAGATCGCCTAACAGCGCGGTTCCGCCCACAAAAGGGCCAAGCCAAAACCCGCCGCCGCAGATACTGCGGGGCGGTGCAAGTCCAAGGGGATGCATGTGATGAAGAAAGTTCTCCTCGCCGGAGCCTCGGCCGTGATGATGGTCGCCCCAGCGGCCGTGCAAGCCGACGAAGGCATGTGGTTGCCGAGCCAGACCGGCGCCATCGCCGATGACATGAAGGCCGCCGGCCTCGAGCTCGATCCGACAACGCTGGGCGACCTGAAGCGCCCGCCGCTTACCGCCATTGCCTCTTTGGGCGGCTGCTCGGCCGCGTTCCTCTCGCCCGATGGCCTGGTCGCGACCAACCACCACTGCGTCGCCGGCTCGCTCCAGTACAATTCCTCGCCCGAGAAAGACTACCTCACCAACGGCTTCCTTGCAAAGACGCTGGGCGACGAGCTTCCCGCAGCACCCGGCAGCCGCGTGTATGTGATCGAGGACCTGCGCGACGTCAGCAAGGACATGCTCAAGGGGACCGGCAAGCTTGAAGGCCGCGCGCGCTATGACCGTCTGCAGGCGAACCGCGCTGCGCTCATCACGGCATGCGAGAAGCAGGCCAACCGCCGCTGCGACGTGCGCGCCTATTTCGGCGGCCAGCAGTACTGGCTCCAGCAGCAGCTCGAAATCAAGGACGTCCGCCTTGTCTATGCTCCTGCGGGCGGTGTCGGGAATTTCGGCGGCGAGAAAGACAACTGGATGTGGCCGCGCCACACCGGCGACTTCTCGTTCTACCGCGCCTACGTCGCGCCCGACGGCGCGTCGGCGGCGTTCAGCAAGGACAACGTGCCTTTCAAGCCCAAGGCATGGCTGCCGATTGCCAAGGACGGCGTGAAGGACGGCGACTTCATTATGGTCGCGGGCTTCCCCGGCACCACCGAGCGCCTGCGCAGCGCCGAAGAAGCGCGCTTCTACTATGAGGAGCTCTATCCCTATCAGCAGCGGATGCTGACCGAATACGGCAACCGGATCGACGAGCTGACTGCGGGCAACCAGGCAGCGACCATCGCCTACGCCGCCACGCTGCAGGGCACCGAGAACTACGAGAAGAAGATCGCCGGGCAGATGGCCGGGGCCGAGGCCATCTCGCTGGTCGCCAAAAAGCAGGCCGAAGAAGCGCTTTTCCGCGCATGGATCAACGCCGATCCCAAGCGCGAGGCGCAGTATGGCGCGGCGATGGCCGAACTCGACCGTCTGGTGCTCGAGACCGACGCCGGCTCGCTTGCCGATGCCCGCCGCGGGCTTGTGGGCCGCGGCCAGCTCTACGGCGCGGCGCGCTCGCTCTACCGCTGGGCGAACGAGCAGGCCAAGCCCGACAAGGACCGCGAACCCGGCTTTCAGGAGCGTGACAAGGCCTTCATGACGCAAGGGATGCAGCGCATCGAGCGCCGCTATGTCCAGCCGATCGATCAGGCGCTGTGGCAGGACGGGATCACCGAATACCGCCAGCTCCCCGCCGACCAGCGGATCAAGAGCTTCGACGCCTTCATGGAAGGCCGCGACCTTGCCTTGCTCTATGCCACCAGCGAGCTTGGCAACACCGCCAAGCGGATGGAGTGGATGGGCAAGTCGGTCGCCGACTTCAAGGCGTCCAGCGATCCCTTCATCCAGCTCGCGGTTGCCACCTATGACGAGGCGATGGCCAGCGAAGCCGCGGACAAGTCCCGCTCGGGCGATGTCCAGAAGGCCCGCTCGAAGGTCATGGAAGCGCGCCTCGCCTACGCCGCGTCGCAGGGCAAGACCATGTACCCCGACGCCAACGGCTCGCTGCGCTTCACCTATGGCAAGGTGACCGGCAAGACAGTCGACGGTCAGGTGTGGACGCCGTTCACCACCGCCGAGGGCATCGTCGCCAAGCACACCGGGCGCGGCGAATTCGATGCGCCCGACAAGATGATCGCGCTGATCAAGGCGAAGGACTACGGCCGCTGGGCCGCGCCGGAGCTCGGCACCCTGCCGGTCGATTACCTCTCGACCGTGGACATCACCAACGGCAACTCGGGCTCCTCGACGCTCAATGCGCGCGGCGAGTTCGTCGGCCTCGCCTTCGACGGCACGATCGAGGGTGTGGTCTCCGACTGGATGTATGATCCCGCCATCAATCGCACGATCCATGTCGACAGCCGCTTCATGCTGTGGACCATGGAGAAGGTCGACGGGGCCGACCGCCTGCTTAAGGAAATGGGCGTCACCCCCCCAATAACCTCAGGCACGATCTGAATAAGTATGCGGCGCGTGGGCAACCTGCGCGCCGCCTGCTACGCTGCTCCCTCGGACGAACTGGCGAGGGGTTATGAGCATGGCGCGCGATCTGGTGGTGGTCGATATCGGCGGCACCCATGCCCGCTTCGCGATCGCCAGCATCGGCGACGATGGCGCGATCAGCCTCGATACGCCCGAGACGCTCCGCACCGCCGATCACGCCAGTTTCCAGACCGCGTGGGAAGCCTTCCGGATGCGCAAGGGCGGCAGCCTGCCCCCCGCCGTCAGCATGGCGATTGCCGGACCGGTGGGCAGCCCCGGCAACCTCGCGCAGGTGATCCGCTTCACCAACAATCCGTGGATCATCCGCCCGGCGCTGATCCCCGAGAAGCTGGGCGTCACAAGCTATACCCTCGTCAACGATTTCGCGGCCGTGGCCCATGCGGTGGCCCGCGCCGACGACAGCCAGTTCCTTAACCTTGCCGGACCCGATGTGCCTTTGGGGCGCGAGGGGACGATCAGCGTGCTCGGCCCCGGCACCGGCCTCGGGGTCGCGCATCTCTACCGCTCGGGGTCTACCTACCGCGTGCAGGCGACCGAGGGGGGGCATATCGACTTCGCCCCGCTGGACTCGATCGAGGACGCGATCCTCGCCCGCCTGCGCAGCCGCCACAACCGGGTCTCGGTCGAGCGCGTGGTGGCCGGCCCCGGCATCGTCGACATCTATCAGGCCTTGGCCGCGCTCGAAAACCGCACCGAGCCCGAACGCGACGCGATCGAAATCTGGGACTTGGGCACCACCGGCGCGGACAGCCTTGCGGCCGCTGCGGTGGACCGCTTCTGCCTCGCGCTAGGCTCGGTCGCGGGCGATCTGGCACTGGCTCAGGGCGGCTTTGCCGGGGTCGTGATTGCTGGCGGCCTGGGCTACCGCATCCGTGACACGCTGCTCGCCTCGGGCTTTGCCGCGCGCTTCAAGGCCAAAGGGCGGTTCGAGAGCCTGATGGCCGGGATCCCAGTCAAGCTGATCGTCCACCCGCAACCCGGCCTGTTCGGCGCTGCAGCGGCGTTCGCCTCCGAGCATCTGCCGGTTCAGGGAGAAGCCGCGTGAAGTCTCTGGCGGCGCTCGAAGCGCGGCTGGGCGAGCTTCACCAGCGCACCCGCGAGACGCCGCTGTTCAACCCCGTGTTCCAGCTCTCGCTCGACCTGTCGCGGGCGCTGGAGGGGGGCGAGCTGAGCCTAGACGATCTCACCGCGCTCGTGGCGGAGCTGGAATGCGGCGGCCTGAAGGCGCGCGCGAACAAGCTGCGCACGCTACTTGCCCCGCCCTGCGCACCTGCGGCGTCCGCAGGCGAGGAGGACTTCGAGACCTTCCGCGAACGCTGGGAGCGCCCGCAGCTTCATGCCGTTTTCACCGCCCACCCGACCTTCCTGCTCGCCCCTGGGCAGGCCGAGGCCGTGGCGCTCGCCGCTTCTGCGCCGGGAGAAGTCGATGACGCGGTCTGCGCCGTGCCGCCGGTACACGCTGCCGTTACGCTCGATCACGAACACAGAGCGGCAACAGCCGCCATGGCCTGCGCGCAGGACGCCCGCGACGTGATCGTGGAGAGGCTGCTGGAGGAGGCGCGGACCCGCTGGCCCGATAGCTGGCGCAGTCTTCGCCCCCTGCCGTTCCGCTTCGCGAGTTGGGTCGGCTACGACATGGACGGGCGCACCGACATCGGCTGGCACACCTCGATCGCCTTCCGCTTGTCCGAAAAGGCCGAGCGGCTGGCGCGCTACACGGCGAACCTCGAGACGCTGGACGCCGCCCACCCGTTGCTCGCGACCCTTCGCCCCGCCACCGCTTTTGCACAGGCGCGCGCCGAAGACTTCGCGCGCGACCTGTCGAGCGCCGAGGCCCTCGCCGCTGCCGCGAACCGGCTGACCGAGCATTCGGGCAACAACCTCCTTTCGCTCACCCCGCTGATCGCCGCGCTTGAGGCCGAGGCCCAGACCGCCGCGCCAGTGCGCGCCGTCCGCCTTCTCACCCTTGCTGCGGGGATGCGCGCCGACGGGCTGGGCATGGGCTGGATCCACTTCCGGGTGAACGCCAAGCAGCTCCACAACGCGGTGCGCCGCCGCTTGGGCGACCACGAGGCGATCGACCTTGCGAGCAAGGGCGCGATCGCCGCCTTGCGCAAGCTGGTCGACGAGGCGAAGCCGCTGCGCGCCAATTTCGCCGCGCTCGCCACCGAAAGCTCGACCGCGATCCGCCAGTTCCTCGCGATGGCGCAGATCATCAAGCACATCGACGCCGACGCGCCGATCCGGATGCTGGTCGCCGAGTGCGAACAGCCTGCCACAGTGCTTGCCGCGCTCTATTTCGCCAAGCTGTTCGGGGTCGATGGCAAGGTCGACGTCTCGCCTCTGTTCGAGACCGAGACCGCGCTGGAGCACGGCGGGCGCTTCCTCGACGCGCTGCTCGCCGAGCCCGCTTACCGCGCCTATGCCCGCGCGCGAGGCCGCGTGGCGGTGCAGACCGGGTTCTCCGACGCCGGGCGCTTCGTCGGGCAGATCCCCGCCAGCCTCGCCATCGAGCGTCTGCAGGGCCGCTTGGCCGAGGCGATGGCGGCCAACGGTCTTGGCGACATCGCCGCGCTGGTCTTCAACACCCACGGCGAGAGCATGGGCCGCGGGGCGCATCCCGCATCGTTCCGCGACCGGCTCGAATGGCCGCTCTCCCCCTGGGCGCGGCGGCGCTTTGCCCGCGCTGGCATCCGGCTTGAACCCGAAGTCAGCTTCCAGGGCGGTGACGGCTACCTGTTCTTCGCCACGCCCGGACTGGCGTTGGCGACGCTCTCGCGCATCGCGGAGCAACGCCCCGCAAAAGCCGATCTCGCCGCGCCTGCCGACCCATTCTACCACCGCACCGACGTCAGCCTCGACTTCTACCGCGCGGTGAAGGAGCATCAGGGCGAACACCTCGCCAGCCGCACCTATGCCCGCGCGGTGACCGCCTTCGGGCTGGGCTTGCTCAACCCCACCGGCAGCCGCGTGTCGCGCCGCCAGAGCGACATTAATGCCGACCGCGAGATGAGCCTGCGCCAGATCCGCGCGATCCCGCACAACGCGATCCTCCAGCAATTGGGCTATCCGGTGAACGTGCTCGCCGGGATCGGCACCGCCGCCGACGGCAACCGCGAGGAGATCGCTGCTTTACTTACAGAATCTCCGCGCGGGCGGCAGATATTGCGACTGCTCAAGGCCGCCAATGCGCTCGCCAGTATCAAGACCGTCGCGGCTTTTGGCGAGCTGTTCAACTCGGCCTATTGGGCAAGCCGCACCTATCGCGGGACCGAGGATCACCTGGCGGGCTCCTGCGCGGCGCTGGCGGAGTATCTGGTCGGCGATGACCGGACCGGAGTGTTCCGCCGCCTCGCCTCGCGCCTGAGGATCGACGCGTTGAAATTCCACAGGTTATTGGACCTGCTGCCAGACGAAGCAGCCGATACCGAGGCGCGCGAGCATGTCCGCCGCCGGATCGGCGTGTTGCAGGCGCTCAGGCTCACGCTGCTCCAGCACATGTTCCTGAAGGTCGTCGCGGTCCCCGCCTTCAGCCGCGCCGACGACATCAGCCGCCGCGATGTCATTGAAATGGTGCTGACTTTGCGCGTCGACGAGGCGCTCGCCCAGCTGCGCCGTGCCTTCCCGGTGCGCATCCCCGGCCCGCGCGACTTCCCGCTCGACGAGCCTTCCGACTACCCCGACGGCGGCGAGGAAGGCTACGGCGCCTATGAACGCGACTTCATGACGCCGATCGCCCGGGCGCAGGAATTAAGCCTGCGCATCTCCACTGCCATCGCCAACGAGTTTGGGGCGCACGGGTAATCCCCCGATCAGGCCATGTTTCACGTGAAACACGCCAAAACAGCTATGCAAAGGGGGGTCTGGAGGGGGTCTAACAGGGGTCTAACAGGGGTCTAGACGCGTCTAGAGAGGGTCTGGAGGGTGCCTGACCGGGATCTGTCGGCTACAAGACCCGCAGCGTGCTCCCGCGCTTGATGAGCTTCACCGGCACGCGCCGCCGCGCCTTGGCCTCGCCGCCGTCCAGCCCCGCCTCGTCCAGTACCGCCTCGTCCAGCCCCGCCTCGTCCAGTACCGCCTCGACCAGCGCCGCGCCGGCCTCGGCAGGATCGGGAGCGATGGTGGTCAGCGGCGGGCGGCTGAACCGGCCGGCGACGAGATCATCGAAACCCATCACGCCCACTTGGCTCGGCACCGCGATATCGGCTGCCGCAAAGGCTTCCAGAGCGCCCAGCGCCATCGCGTCGCAGGCGGCGAACACCGCGTCGACATCCCCCTGTCCGATCGCCCCGCGCTCGATCAGGCGGCGCGCGGCGCGGCGGCCTTCTTCCTCGCGGCTGGCGGCGTTGACGGTGGGGGCAAGGCACGGTTCGAGCCCGGCGGCCTGCATTTCTTGCGCATAGCCCTCGTACCGCTCGGTAAACTGCATCTGCGGGGTGCCGAGCGCACCGAGGAAGCAGGGACGGCGGTAGCCTTGCGCCAGCAGATGCCGGACCGCGAGGCGTCCGGCGGCGCGGTTGTCCGAGCGCACCCAGTCAAGCTCGTCGAAGGGCGATCCCCAATAAGCGACTCTGCGCCCCTCGGTATCGAGCCCGCGAAAATACTCCCATGCCGCAGCATTGGTGGTCGTGCCGATCACCACCAGCCCATCGGCGCGGCCCTGTTCCTGGTAGTGCCCGAAGAAGCCGCCCGCGCGCGCCTGGAAGCTCACCAGCGTTTCAAACCCGCGCTCGGATGCAGCGACACACACAGAACCAAGCAGCGCGTAGGCGAAGGGGTTGATGCTCGCCGCGCTGTCGCCCTCGCGGCAGATGACGACGACCGCAAGCGTGCCGGTCGATCCGCGCCGCAGCCGCGCTGCGCGCTCGTCGACGAAATAGCCCAGCGCTTCGGCGGCTTGGATGACCTTGCGGCGGGTGGCGTCAGCGATGGCGGGCGAGCCCGATAGCGCACGGCTGACCGTTGGCTGGCTGACGCCGGCCCGCTCCGCCACATCGAACGATGTCGGCCGTCTGCGCGTGCCCCGGCTCATACAACTGCAATAGGGCCGGTTGTTATCCCCGCGCAAGCACCGGGTGCATCGGCGCTGCATTGCTGTTCGCGCTGGATTTGTCGGTGGGGGCCTTGCAAACTTGTCGAGCCGAGCGGCTTGTGAAGCTTCTCAGCCAAGCGATCAGCGTGGGAGGATGCGGTGATGGTAATGGCACCGGGCAACAGCGCGGCAGGGGATCTGCGGCACGCGGGCGACGATTTTCCGCAGATCAATGCACCGGGCCTGCGCCACCTTCGTGTTCGCGCTGTTCTTCATCTTTGGCGGGATCACCTGGCTGGGCGACGTGATCTTGCCCAAGCTGCACGAGCTGTTCACGCTCAGCTACACCGAAGCGATGCTGGTGCAGTTCTGCTGCTTCACCGCCTGTCTGCTGATCGGTATCCCCGGCGCGCAGCTGGTCAAGCGCGTGGGCTATATGCGCGGCGCGGTCGCCGGGCTGCTGACGATGATGGCGGGCTGCCTGCTGTTCATTCCCGCCAGCCAGACCGCTACCTATGGCCTGTTTCCGGGGGCATTGTTCATCCTTGCAAGCGGGGTTGTGGTGGTGCAGGTCGTCACTAATCCGCTGATCAGCATGCGCGCGCCGCAACAGACGGTGCACAGCCGCCTGACGTTCGCGCAGGCGTCTGGCAGCCTTGGCACCACAATTTTTTGCGCGCATTGGACCGGGCCTGATGCTCGGCGGGCCTCCGGGGGTTTCCGCTGCCGCATGATGCAGGAGCCGCGCAGGATGCCGCGCTGACCACTGCAGCGCGCTATGCGGCGGGGCTGGTGCCGATCCTTGCCGGAGGCTGGATGGTGATCCGGGGCAACAAGCTTCGCGGCATTGCGCTGCT
>JBBRUU010000002.1:0-54835 GCA_038247515.1 Sphingomonadales bacterium | reverse complement strand
TCCGCCGGGGGTGCCGGTGAACAGGCAATCGCCGGGCTCGAGTGTCATCCCGACCGAGAGGTGCTCGACCTGCTGCCAGACGTTGTAAACGAGGTTGCTGGTTTTCGAGTTCTGCCGCTCTTGCCCGTTGACGAAGCAGCGGATGCCGAGATCGTGCGGATCGCCCACTTCATCGGCGGTGACGATCCATGGGCCCATCGGCGCGTGGGTATCGAAGCTCTTGCCCAGCGACCACTGCGGCACGGCGTGCTGCCACATCCGCTCGGTCATGTCGTTGCCGACGCAGTAGCCGAAGATCCCCGCAGATGCGTTGGCGGCCGCGATGTGCTTGCCGCCCTTACCAATCACCGCGACCAGTTCCGCCTCGTAATCGGGCATGGCGGTGCCGCGGGCGATGAGAATCGGATCATAGGGCGCGTTGACACTGGTCTGCGCCTTGGTGAACCACACTTGCCGCTCGGGCGTGCCGAGGCCGGATTCAGCGATGTGATCGGCATAGTTGAGGCCGATGGCGAAGATCTTACCGGGGCGCGGTACGGGGGCTTCGAGCTTCACTGCGGCAAGCGCAACGCCTCCGCCGCTCGCTGCCTTGGCCTTAAGGCCGGGGTTCAGCGCGTCCCAGTCGCGGATCAGGTCGATCATCGTGCCGGAGACGCCGGTATCGATCACATGGTCGCCCACGACGATCCCGGTGCGGGTCTTGCCGGCATGGGTGAAGGTGCAGAGTTTCATGTTCAGGCTTCCTTGGGTGAACGGGCAAACAGGCGCTTGATGTGCAATTGAAGCGCGGTGACGAACGTAACGAAGCCGGGGGGCGGGCTGATGCGTCCTGCGAATATCGGATGAGGGCTGCCCCACTGGACTGCGAGCAGCGCCTGCATGGTCTGTTTCTGCGGCGGGTCGGCGGCGGTGAACAGGTCGCCGTCAGTCCAGTGCTCAAGCTCGTTGCCGAAGGGATCCTTCCAGTAATCGAAGATCTGGCTGCCCATGATGTGGCGGCCCACACCCCATGCTGCCTTGCGCTGCCGGGCCTTGAGAAATTCGTGGCCGAGCATCAGGTCATCAAGATCCGCGACCTTGAATGCGGCGTGCATCAGGCCGAGCGCACCGGGCAATTGTGCCAGAAAGATGGTGTGGTGATCGGCCGGCAGATCGCCCCGGCCGCAAGCCAAGAACGCGCCGAGCGGCACATCTTTTGGCCGCTTCGATCTCGTCGGACGTGATGAAGCCGAAGCGCTCCTTCCACCACCGCTCAGAAGCGCGGAAGTCGCTTACCTTGAGAACGGCATGGCCGATCCGGCGGACATTGGCCGGGGCGTGATCGAGCCGGATCGTTTCGCGCTGGCGGGGCTTGGCGGCGGCACTGTTAAGCCGAGGTTCGGGGACCGGGGCGGGGGGCTCGCACTGCTGACCCGCGACCACCTCGACTGTGTAGCCATCGGGATCGGTCAGGCGCAGCATCATCCCGCCACGGGGTTCGGTCAGCGGTTCGGGCGCGAGCCCTTCATGCGCCGCCAGCGTCTCAAGATAGGCGATGCTGTCCGCGCGCAAACCCACGCCGAGGAACTTCGCCTCACCCGGCTGGGTCACATGAATGAAAGGCCGCCCGTCGCTGCCCTTGCCATAAAGGCGCCCCGCTTCCTCGAAGCAGGTGAGGCCGAAGTCCTCCAAGAACCCTTGCATCAGCGCCAGGTCAGGCGCGGCAAAGCGGACATAGGCAATGTCCTCAAGCTTGATAACTGACATGACGCCCTCACCGATTCGTATTTGACTATTTGGTCAGGTAGCTTGAAAATGACTATTCAGTCAAGTAAGGTTTGGACATGGCCGACAATGCAACACCTTCACTCCGTATCCAGCGAACGCGCACGGCGTTGATTGCTGCCGGGCTCGACCTGTTGGTTGACCGCCCAATCGACGCGATCCCGATCGACGATCTCGTCGCCCGTGCTGGGGTAGCCAAAGGAAGCTTTTTCAATCACTTCGCCGACAAATACGATTTTGCTGGCGCTGTCACGGCAGAAGTCCGGATGGAAGTTGAGGCTGAAGTTGCGCGCACAAATGACGGAGTCATCGACCCCGTCGAACGGATCGCCGGAGGCATGGCGGTCGCCGCGCGGTTTGCGGTCGAACAGCCGCGCCGGATGATGGTGCTGCTGCGCAGCCAGGTGCCCGCGACCAGCCAAACGCACCCGCTCAATCGCGGACTGAAGGACGACATCGAGGCCGCTCTGGAACAAGGGCTGCTGCGTCCCGAGGCGCTCCATGTCGGATTGCCCTATTGGCTGGGCCTATGTCAGGTGCTGACGGCCCACCTCATCGAAACGCGCCCGCTGCATGCCGTTGCTTGCGAACGGCTTGGCGAAATGTTGTTACTGGGCCTTGCCGGGCTTGGAGTGCCCGCCCCCAAAGCAAGAGAGCTTTCACGCGCTACCAGGATGCATGGTCCAGACTAGCTATGCCCTCTTCGGGGCTGCGCTAGAGACAGGTGTTTCCGGCGGGTAGCCCTGCGGCGAGGCCATATGCCTCTTTCGTACTTGCTCCGTTGCCGCTGTCGAGCATGACGTTTCCCATCTAGACCAAGAGATTGCTCAGGCGATATTCGGGTACCGGGTCCATCTGATGACCGATCCCTTCCGCCGCGTTGCGGGCGGTCCACAGCACCGCGCGGCCGATGGAGTCGAGCGCGACCTTGCGGAACGAGGTGACTCCAGTTTTCGATCCGACAGGTCATTTTCAGCCTTGGCCACGGCGAATTCGGCGACGCCGCGTTCAAGGTGCTCCATCGAGACCATCAGGCCGAACACCTGCTTGCGCGCAGTCTCGTTGCTGCGCACCGCCTCAATCCGCGCAAAACCCGCCGCCGCGTCTGCCCGGACCTCAGTCAGAAGCGCTCGCGCCTCTTGGGGCCGGTTGGTCTCCATCGCGTTGATTGCAAGCTTACGAACAACCTTGCCTTGCTCGGCCAAAATGCCGGGGCGGCGGGCTTTGGCAGCATAAGATTTAGGCGATTATATACCTTGCAAACACGGTAGCGGCATGGCAAAGGATTCCCACAAGGAGTTCAATTTAATGTCTGCCCTTTCCCGCCCTGAGTTTCACAGCGAAGAAGCCGCTTTCGCGCACTTGGAAAAGACGATCTGGGCTGGCGAAGCAGTCTGCCCTCACTGTGGCGGCGTGGACAGGATCACCAAGGTCAAGGCCAATCCTGAAAAGCGCATTCGCGTAGGTCTCTGGCGCTGCGGCGACTGCAAAAAGCAGTTCACCGTAAAGGTTGGCACCGTGTTCGAGCATATGCGCCTGCCACTGCATAAGGCGTTGCAGGCCGTGTATCTCGTCACTAGCAGCAAGAAGGGCATCAGCGCGCACCAACTGCACCGGACGCTCGAAATTACTTACAAGAGCGCGTGGTTTTTGCTGCACCGCATCCGTGAAGCAATGCGCGATGATAGCGACATTGCCCCGATGGGCGGCAACGGCGGCGTGGTCGAAGTGGACGAAACCTTCATTGGCCGCTTGAAAGGTGCCGAAAAGAAGCGCGCCTTCCATCACAAGATGAAGGTGCTGGCACTGGTTGACCGTGACACTGGCAAGGCCCGCACCATGGTGATCGACAATGTGAGGGCCGAAACGCTCATGCCGTTGGTGATCGCCAACGTTGCTCGCGAAGCTCGCGTGATGACGGACGAACACAGCGGCTATCGTGACGCTGGAAAGTGGTTTGCCGCTCATGGCACCACTAGCCACGGCAAGGGTGAATACGTGAACCTTGAGGATCGCAGTATCCACAGCAACACGGTTGAAGGCTATTTCAGCATTTTCAAGCGTGGCATGAAGGGCGTCTATCAGCACTGTGGCGAGGAACACCTGCACCGCTATCTGGCCGAGTTCGAGTTCCGCTATAACAACCGTGTCGCGCTCGGTTGCAACGATGCGGACCGCTCAACAGCCGCTCTAAAGGGCATTGTCGGCAAGCGCCTGACCTACGCTATACCTGACGTCAGCGCCCAAGGCTGAGGTCTGGCATAAAGGTCGGCAAAGGTCGCGTTGGCGAACGAAACCCCACCGTCGGTCGAAGGCCTAACAGATCACGCCGAGCGATATTGCGGGCGATAGAAGAGCCGGTCCCGCACCTCGCTCGGCATTTTCAGGCCTTTTGATGCAACCAGCAGTTCCGTGCCGACGCGTTTGGTCTGCACCGAGTAATTTACATCGAAGCTGAATTGACGCCTCGCCTTGTAGAGATGAGAAATCTCCGGCGTGTTGTCGTAGGTAAGCATCCATGGGCGCTCCAATCCGAGCACGGCTTGGCTTACCGCAGCATGATCGTCAGGGTTGTAAAAACTGGTGTAGAGGCTCGAACCTTTGTTGAAATATGGCGGATCAATACAAAAGAGCGAGCGTGCGGGAAGATTATCATCCATCAAGTTCATGAAGTCGAGTGCGTCTAAGCGGTGAAGGTGAATGCGGGATTTGTATTTCGCAATCCGGCGCACTCGGCGCACCAGTTCATGTCTGTTGAAACGACAATCGATTTTGTAGTTACCTTGTTGATCTTGCCCACCAATGACCCCCGCGCCCTTAACGATGCCAGATCGATTAGTGCGGTTTAGGAAAAACATACTGAAGCCCAAAGCGAGGTCGTCAAAGTCTTGCGGATTGAGATAGATGCTTCGCTGATAGTGCCACTGCTTCATATCAACCGGGGTCGAACAGATCAGTTCGACAAGTTCCTCGTTTCGATTGAGCACGCTATCCCAGAATGCCCAGACACAACGATCAACGTCATTCAGGTGAATGTCGCTCACATGGGCCTCGAAAAGCAAGGTCAGGGCAAGCCCCGCCCCGCCAGCATAAGGCTCGGCATAGTGCCCGCGCTCAATCTTGTTGAGGCGCAGAATATGTGCGGTCAATTCATAGAGGCAGGTTTTGCCGCCGGGATAGCGAAGGGGCGAATTTGATCGGGCCATGCCCATGTAACGGCCATTCGGCCGGTCGGCCACAACTAATTTATGAGTTTCGGTTATTCGCTTCCTCGACACACTTCAGGATCAAATCTCTCAACGTATCCATATTGTTAGCGAGCTGCTCACCATTGAACTCGGCAGCCGTCCCATCATGCTTCGTAACATCACCTGAGGTTGCGAGTTGCTCAAGAGCTTTGGTGACAGCTTTTGAACCTTGGCCTTTTGGCAAGCCATATCCAGCGCGCCGATCTTTGCTAAAAAATGAAAGGAAATTTGCGCCCTCGGCCCTTCCGGCTCGCGCAGATAGGGATTCTAGGAACGCCCAAGCCCCAATCGAAACCAAGGGCGCATGAGGGTTAAGGGGAATGATGGTGATGGAGTTATATAGACTCACCAGCTTCTGGCTGTTCATCGCCTTCAGCGCGTCCATGATCTCGTGCGAATGGGTCAGGGTCGATCTTGATTTGATCTTCGTGCGTCTTCGGGCTGTTGACCCGCCAGTTTGGTTGCGGGTCAACAGATCAGGGATCACTTTCCCCGTTCCGGGTAATTTGATTGAACCCAGCTCACGTCCATAGGCCTTAAAAGTGTCGGCCCCTTTCGCGCGACTGTTTACATGCCCACTCGCCAGGTCACCGAGGAACTTGCCTAACAGCAAATCGAAATCATCTTCGGACTTCGTTAACTTGATCTTGCTGAGGTCGGTTGGATCGATGCCAAAAGCTGTCTGAATGGGTGCCTTTGAAACATACCGAGTTACTGTGGTGAGAGTGCCCTTTCGCTCGTCGGCCGAAATGAGACCCTTCTTCTCAGCATAGTCAAGGATCGTCAGTGCGAGCTTGTTCTTGTCGCTCCCACTATGCCTCGCTGACTGATCTGCGTCCCATTTTCGGCGGCCTCGGCCGTCTTGCTCACCATCGTGAATGCGAGACAACCACAGATCGACCGATTCACGGTCATCAAACAGAACGCAAGGAAGCGGACCGACACCAGGCCAGCCCTTAGATGCTTGTAAGAAACCATTCCGAAGTTTTGCCGGTGCTCGATCCGGATCATGCAGGAGCATTAAGGCGCAAATTCTGCGATTGCCTTCAGCGACGACATAGGTTGGATCACCGGCCCCTGCGTCTTCGTCCGGAATCAAGGCGAACTGCTCAATCGGGTTCAACCCATTCTCTGCAATGTCTCTAGCGAGGGAAAGGATGCTCTCATAGGCACACAGATACTCAATCACATCTGCCTGCATTTCATATGGCTTATGGCGCGGATTCTTTTGATCGAGAAAAATGCGATCTACTTCGATTTCTAGACGCGTTACCATTTTATCCCCCTGCTTCCCCTACCAAAGCCGATCTGGTATGGAGAGGGTGCACCACATTGCTAATCGGGAGTCAATTTCTTGCCAGATTCCAAGCCTCAATCCGAAAAATTCAAAGAACTCGCCCGCGAACTTGGAGCGGACGAGGACGAGGCCCGCTGGGATGAGCGGCTGAAGAAGGTCACGAAGGGCAAGCCGGAGAAGCCGGAGTGAAGCAACAAAAAGAGGGGCCTCTTGAGCGCAGATTTTGGAAAACTGTTGGTGTCGTAACATTCGGCCCGATTGCATTATCTTTAGGACTTATCTTTTTCGCTGCTGTCTTCGGTGTAGGGCGCGACAGCACCGATGCGATAGGTCTTTTACTCTTTTTCGGACTCACCATGGTGGGAGTTGTCATGTTTGGGGCAGGTCTGTCCAACGTCATCAAAGGCGACTCTGACCAGTTCAACTGGCTATGCATCTTGCTTGGTGGAAGCTTCGCAATTTTCTTTGGGAGCGGTGTCTTGCAAGTGGTCGGCGTGAACCTCTAAATTGTCGTGACCGTGTTTGCAAGATATACAATCGCCAAGATTTAAGGTTTTTGACAGCTTTAAGCGCCACTCCGTAGGCTACGCTAGGGCCGCCCCGTCTATGCCTCGCAGACTAGAAGAGATCTTCGCCAGCGCATAGCGGCGGTTATCCGCTCTCCAAATACGCGCGGTCGTTCCCAGCGATGCGCGCGCCGTCCGAGTTCTGACGTTTGAATGCCACTCATTCATATGCGCCTTTTCAAGCGCTCGCCCCGCCCCCGGTGGGCCCGGCAGGATTCGAACCCGCGACCTAGCCGTTATGAGCGGCCAGCTCTAACCGCTGAGCTACAGGCCCGCTCGGCGGGAGCCGGAGGGCAGGGCGATTGCCAGCCCCTACTCCGCACAAGGGAGTGAGACAAGCGCGTAAACCCCATGAGCGCGGGCAGCCCCTCATCCGCCCGTCGCAGCGATGATCTCGGTGACGGTGGTGCTGCGCACTTGGTGCGCTTCAAGCCGCGTGTAGACCGCCTCCAGCCAGCCGTAGAGCGCCTCCACTGCCGCCTCGTCCGGGGCGTAGGGGGTGTGACCGGGGGCCAGCGAGGGGCTGTGGAAGGAGAGCACCAGTACCGGCAGACCGCTCGCCACCGCGATGTCTACGCCGCGCAGCGCTTCGCCGACCGTAACGCCCTCCGGCGTGAGCGCGATGCGCTCAAGCAGGCCGAGCCGCGACATCGCCCCAAGCATCCGCGGGATTTTTGCCCCACTGCGCCGGAGCGTGTGGCCGAACCTGCAAAGGAGGCCAGCGTAAACGCTCGTGACCGGCAGCTCGAGCAGCCGCTTTCCCTCGTCGGCCCAGTAGGGCGCCAGCGGATGCCCGCGATAGTCGGGTCCGCCCTGATAGCTGTAATCGAATAGCGAGCGCACCGAGGTGTCGACCCGGATGCCATGACGCCCCAGCAGGTCGGCGGTGTGCGGGCCTAGCCCGTATCGCCCGGCGCGGTAGATCAGCGGCGCGGCCCCGAAGGCGATCTCGATTGCACCGCGCAGCGACTCGAACTTGGCCGCTTCGAGCGAGGGTGGCAGGTTGCCGGTGAAGGAGTTGTGGATCGACACCTCCTCCTCGAAGGGCGGGTTGACCCAGGGGTGGAGCTGGACCCCGACCTCGGCCGTCCCGCGTCGCACCGCATCGCCGATGATTTCCACTGCTTGGCGGTTTTGGACGATCGGCCAGTCGACCAGATAGACCGGATGCGCGCCGATCCGCTCGCAAAAGGTTTGGAAGCGAGGGATGGCGGTGACGTGGCTGAGACCATAGCCCTCGCGCCGGAAGGGCGCGTTCCAGTCGAACTCTTCCTCGGTATCGACTGTCAGCAGCACGCGCTGGCCGAAGCCGTCGGCAAAGGCGGCGCTGCACCCCGGCGGCGGCACGTCAAGAATCGATGCCGTAGTCATGTCCCCCTTAGCCCCCGCCTTGTCTGTCAGCTAGCCGCCTAGGGCGCCGGGAAGGCCCGCACCCTCGCTTACCAGCGGCAGCGTCAACACCAGCACCTCATCGTCCCGTTTGAGGTCGCCGCCAGCGGCGCGGGCTTCGGCGCGGGCGAGGCGCAGGGAAAAGCCGGTGCCAAACAGGCCGGAGTTGATCGCGCTTCCGCTCGTGCGGATGGTCGCTGCGAAAAGCTGCTCCTCGGCCGCCAGCCGTGCAGGCAGGCCGCACACCAAGCGGCTGATTGCACCCCTCGGGCCGATCAGCGGATCGAGCGACACGGCGATGCGCTCGCCCGGTGCGCAGGCCGAAGCAAGGCTCGCGAGGAGTCGCCACACCAGCGCCTCGGCATCCTCGTGGTCGACCGCGATCAGCAGCGTCGACGCCTCGGCGAAGGCGAGCGCCAGGCCGGCATCCAGCGCGTCGAGCGCCGAGCCAAGCTGCGCGTTCGTGCGGCGCACCAGCGCGGCAAGGTCTGTTTCGCCCGGTTCGATTGTCATCACCCCGGTCTCGAGCCGCGCCAACCGGTCAAGCTCATCAAACCCGGCTAGGATCCGCGCGGCATCGGTTGCGATCGCGGCGGCGAGCGCGCGATACTCGTGCGGGGCGGGGCCGAAGAGCTGTTGCTGGATCACTTCGGCATAGCCCTGCACTGCGGTGATCGGCGTGCGCAACTCGTGGAGCAGCTGGCGGATGCGGTCGGCCTCGCGCGCTTCGGAGCCACTAGTAGCGGATGCGGCATTGGACACGCGGCGGAAGCGGCCGAAATAGCCGGTGAAGTGCCCTTCCTCGCTGAAGCGCGGCTCGGCATCGACGGTCCATTCGCCCGCGATGGCGGGCGCGCCTTCGAGGTTTACTGCTCCGCGCGTGATCGGCTGGCGGCGGGCGAAAAAGCGGGCGAGGGCGGAGGCATTCGCGTTGGTGGAGGATGCCGCGAAAAGGCGTGTGCCGACCACCATCGGCGCGACCTCGGCCGTTGCCCAGGCGACTCGCCCGGCGCTATCGGCAGCAAAGCCGAAGGAAGTGAGGGTGTGGCTAGTGCGCTCGGGAAGTTCGCCCAGCGGCAGGCGGGGTGAGCGCTCGAGGTCGGGTGGTGCGTCCCCGCGCTCGCGGCGGAACTGGGCGATGCGTTCGACCAGCGCGGAAATCTCTGTGCGCCCCGTCTCATCGCGGTCGCGTGAGGGTGAAGCCACCGTAGCCGCAGGCGCGGCGGTCCGGCGCAGCGGGATCGGCGCAGCGGCCGGGCGCAGAGGAGCGGAAGGCGCTTCAGCCGTCGCAGGGTTCGGAGTGACGGGCTCAGGGCGCCCGGGTGCCTGCTCAGGGGCCGGAAGTCCGCGATCATGCACGCCCAGCCGTGCCAGCAGCGCCTCGACATCGAGCGGCAGATCGCGGCGCAGGCGGAGGAAGCCGCGCGCGCGGAGCGGCACGCGCGGGATTAGCGCGTTCCAGTCCTCCGCCGTCAAATCGGCGCGGGCGAGGGCAGCAGCCGCTACCTCGGGCTCGTCATCGGCGAGATGGACGGCGAGATCGGGGCTGAGGAAGCGCCAGCCGGGCTCACGGATCATCCGGGCCCGGTCGTGTGCGGGGATGGCTTCGCCGAGCGCCTCCATCCGCAGCCACGCTGCTGCCATCAGGCTCGTGTCGTCGCCGCGCCCGCGCCTGCGGTCCTTGCCGAGCAGGTCGAGCAATTGCCTGTACTGCGTGCGCAAATTCGCCTCGCCGGTGGCGCGCTGGCGCAGCACGGTGGCAAGGCGATCGTCAAAGAACAAAGAATTCTCCTCGCGGGGCAGGCAGCGTCCGAATCGGCACTGCCCGTGCCAGCTACAGAATAATAGCCCACGCCAGCCTATTCGTCTTATCACCCCTCGAGGATAGTCACAGTCTGACGCAAAAGGCGCGTTGCAAAGCGGGACAATTGCTGGCAAACATAATAATATTAGCCAAGCGGACCATCCGGCACGCATTGTGTTTCGTTCGATCATGTTGCAAGCGCGCCGCCCGTCGCCAAACGAGCTGCCAACGCGGGGGAGCTTCAGCTACGTGGCCAATCTCGACCATATCGACCGCCGTCTGCTGGCGGAACTGCAAGCGGAAGGCCGCGTCACCAATGTCGAACTCGCCCAGCGCGTCGGGCTGACTGCGCCGCCCTGCCTGCGCCGCGTGCGCGGGCTCGAGGAGGACGGGGTGATCCGCGGCTATCATGCCGATCTCGACCCCTCGAAGCTCGGTTTTGCGATCACCGTCTTTGCGATGGTCAGCCTTAAGAGCCAGGCCGAGGCGTCTCTGCGCGAATTCGAGGAGCACGTGCGTGCGTTGCCCGAGGTGCGCGAGTGCCACATGCTCAACGGCGAGATTGACTTCATTCTCAAGATCGTGAGCAAGGATCTCCAGAGCTTCCAGGAATTCCTGACCGGCAAGCTGACGCCCGCGCCCAATGTGGAAAGCGTCAAGACCTCGCTCACCATCCGCACCGCCAAGCAGGAACCGGGCGTCCCGCTGTGAGCGGACTGCTTGCAGCCTAGTGCAGCTTCAGCCGCGGCCGCATGATGCGGTTCACTCGGCCGATCAGCATCAGGAAGGTCGCCTTGACCCAGCCGTGGATGCCGATCAGGTGCAGGCTGTAAAGCGAGGTGTAGATGAGCCGGGCCAGCCGCCCCTCGATCGCCATGCTCCCGCCGATGAGGTTGCCCATCAGGCTTCCCACGGTCGAGAAGCGGCTCAGCGACACCAGCGAGCCTTTGTCGCGGTAGATGAAGTGGCTGAGCGTACGGTCCTTCTGCATCCGTAAGATATTGTCGAATACGGTCCCGGCCATCTGATGCGCGGCTTGCGCGCGCGGGGGGACGGGGCGGTCCTCTCCGGGCGGGGTGTAACTCGCGCAGTCGCCGAGCGCGTAGATGCACGGGTCGAGCGTTGTCTGGAGCGTGTCGGTGACGAGCAACTGATTGCGCGGATTGGTCTCTAGCCCGAGGGTCGAGAGAAACTCCGCGCCCTTCACGCCCGCGGCCCAAACGATCAGATCAGCCTCGATCACCTCGCCGGTTTTGGTGATGAGCTGGCGCGGCCGGGCCTCTACCACCTGCACGCCGGGGCGTACCTGAACGCCCAGCTGTCCGAGCTCGTGTGTCGCAGCTTCCGCCAACTTGTCGGGTAGCGCAGGCAGGATGCGCGAGCCGGCTTCGAGCAGGGTCACGTGCATTCGGCTTTCGTCGAATACCTCTAGGCCATAGTGCCGCAGCGCGCCGGCCGCATTATAAAGCTCGGCCGCGAGTTCCACGCCCGTCGCGCCGCCCCCCACGATGGCGATGCGCACCTGCTCGTTGACGCCCGGATCCTTCATCATTGCCCGGCTGACGCGCAGGCAGTGGTTAAGCAGGCGCGTGCGGAAGCGGTCGGCCTGTTCGCGCGAATCGAGGTAGAGGCAGTGCTCCTTTACCCCCGGCACGCCGAAATCGTTGGAGACCGACCCCAGCGACAGCGCGAGGATATCGTAACGAATGGTGTGGGCTTCGATGAGATCGCTGCCGTCCTCGTCCTTGACCGGCGCTAGGCTGATCGTCTTGGCCTCGCGGTCGATCCCGTCGAGGCTGCCTTGGAAGAACCGATAGCCCCAGCGGTAGCAGTGCCCGCGGTAGCCGACTTCATCGAGATTGGCGTCCAGCGAGCCGGCCGCGACCTCGTGCAGGAGCGGCTTCCAGATGTGGCTGAGGTTCTTATCGACAAGGATGATGTCGTGGCGCTTGCGCCCGTATTTTGCGCCAAGGCGCCGCGCCAGTTCCAGCCCGCCCGCGCCCCCGCCGACGACAACGATCTGGGTCTTGCGTGCGCCGCTGCGGCTTTCGTGCCAGCCGCGCACGGCCGGGTCGGCCAAGCTCGTAGCCTCACCGGAGCCGTCAGGGGCATCGAGAACGACATGCTGATTCATAAATACTGCGGGTGCTATATCAGACTTCGTACACTGAAAGGACACGTAAGTTTGCTTACCACACTCGTTGGCGAGCGAATCTTGACCGGCGCTCAGACCTCGCGCTGTTCCAACCAGTTTTCGAGCCACTTGATCGAGTAGTCGCCGTTTAGCACGTCGTCCTGCCGCAGCAGTTCCTGGTGAAGCGGGATGTTGGTCTTGACGCCTTCGACAACCATCTCCTCCAGCGCCCGGCGCAGGCGCATGATGCAACCTTCACGCGTCCGCCCATATACAATCAGCTTGGCGATCATGCTGTCGTAGTAAGGCGGGACCTTGTATCCGGCGTACAGCCCTGAATCCACACGTACATGCATGCCGCCTGCCGCATGGTAATAGGTCACGAGACCCGGCGAAGGCGTGAAGGTGAAGGGGTCTTCGGCGTTGATCCGGCACTCAATTGCATGGCCCTTGAACTCAAGCTCTTCTTGCGTGACCGACAATGGGCGCCCTTCGGCAACGCGGATCTGCTCGCGCACCAGATCAACCCCGGTAATTGCCTCGGTTACTGGGTGTTCGACCTGCAGGCGGGTGTTCATCTCGATGAAGTAGAACTCGCCGCCTTCCCAAAGGAACTCGATCGTGCCCGCGCCGCGATAGGCCATGTCGCGCATGGCCTTGGAGCAGACTTCGCCCATCCGCGCGCGTTCTTCGGCAGAGATCACCGGGGAGGGGGCTTCCTCGAGAACCTTTTGGTGACGGCGTTGGAGCGAGCAATCGCGCTCGCCCAAGTGTATCGCGTTGCCGTTACCGTCGCCAAATACCTGAAATTCAATGTGGCGCGGATTGCCGAGATATTTCTCGATATAGACCGTGGCATCGCCGAAGGCGGCTTTTGCCTCGGAACCGGCTTGCTGCATCAACGTCTCAAGCTTGTCCTCGCTCGCGCACACCTTCATTCCGCGCCCGCCGCCGCCGCTGGCTGCCTTGATGATGACGGGGTAGCCAATTTCCGCCGCGATTTTCTTGGCCTCGACAGGGTCGGATACCGCGCCGTCAGAGCCGGGCACTAACGGCAAGCCGAGCGCGCCAGCAGTGCGTTTGGCCTCAACCTTGTCGCCCATCGTGCGGATATGCTCGGGCTTGGGGCCGATCCAGATGATGTCGTGAGCCTCGACAATATCGGCGAACTTGGCATTTTCCGACAGGAAGCCATAGCCCGGGTGGATCGCGTCGCACTTGGCAATCTCCGCGGCGGAAATGATGTTAGCGATGTTGAGATAGCTCTCGCCGGCGGGCGGCGGGCCGATGCACACTGCGTGGTCGGCGAGGCGGACATGCATCGCGTCGGCATCGGCGGTGGAATGCACCGCCACAGTCTCGATGCCCATTTCATGGGCCGCGCGGTGGATGCGCAGCGCGATCTCGCCGCGATTGGCGATCAGGATGCGTTTCATTCCCATGATCTTACGCGATCAACACCAGCGGCTGGTCGAATTCGACCGGCTGGGCGGTTTCGATCAGAATTGCCGTGATTGTGCCGGCCCGCGGCGCGGTGATCGGGTTCATGACCTTCATCGCTTCGACGATTACGAGGGTATCACCTTCCTTGACCGCCTGACCGACGGACACAAAAGGCGCGGCACCTGGTTCGGGGGTGAGATAGCATGTGCCAACCATTGGCGATTTGATCGCGTTTTTGAGATCGGGGCCAGCAGGAGCGGCAGGCTCTGCGGAGGCAGGCGCGGCAACAGCAGGCGGCGAGGCACCCGCGATGGGCGCAGGCGCTGCGGCATAGACAGGCGCAGCCGACGCCACCGCACCGCGCGACACGCGGATTTTGCGGTCGTCATCCTCGACCTCGATTTCGGTTAGCCCGGTCTCGTTAAGCAATTCGGCCAGCTCGCGCACCAGAGCGGTGTCGATGTTCATGCCCAGTTTGCGCCCGTTCGGCTTACTGCCTTCGCCAGCGTCGTTTGCCATGTATGCCCCTCATGAAGTCGTGCGCGCGACGTGCTGCGCCAGTGTGCGCGCCGGACTATTGCCGCGAATTGCGGCTGGCAAGTGGCAAGGGTGCAAATTGTGAAAGTCCGGTGACGAAATGCCCTGCATTAGACGGCGCCTGACGCCACAGCTTCGAGCGCGATGCGGTAGGATGCCGCGCCGTGGCCCTCGACGGTCATCGCCGCGGCCATACCGACATAGGAGAGGTGGCGGAACGCCTCGCGGGTCTTGGGATCGGAAAGATGCACCTCGATCACCGGTGTGCAGATCGCCTTGATCGCATCGAGCAGCGCCACAGAAGTGTGGGTATAGGCCGCCGCATTGAGCAGCACCGCGCGCGCGCCCTCGGCCTGCGCCTCATGCAGCCAGTCGACCAGCATCCCTTCGTGATTGGTCTGGCGCATCTCGATTTCGAGCCCGAGTTCGCGGGCGCGGTCTTCCAGCATGCCTGCGATATCATCGAGCGTGGTGGTGCCATAAATCTCTGGCTCGCGCGTGCCGAGGAGATTGAGATTGGGGCCGTTGAGGACGTAGACGAGGTTGGTCATGGGGGCGGGGATAGCGGGAAGGCGGAGGGTGGGGAAGACTGTGCGCCTTAAGCACCCCAAATGGCGATCAGGCAGCCCAACAGGCGAGTGGAGAACCCTCGATACCCGGTGCTCCAAGCTTGTCCTTTTGCATACCCCGGAAGATCAGAAATGTGTCGCGGTCCGGGCTGTAGACGAGCCAATAGCCATTCGCCTCGGCAATACACGTGCCTGAGACACATGATCCTTCTTCAAGGCCTTCGAGTACAGGCTCTGTGACCCTTGCGTTGAGTTGCAACGAGTGGCAAAGCGAGTCCCGCAGACCGGACTCCAGTCTCACAAGATACTCTTCCAAGTTCTGGTCCTTACTGACGAAAACATCATCCGTCGCGCGGATCGTCTCTTCAAATCTCGCCAAGGCCCGTGTTTTCACTCAGGCAAGCTATTAAATTATTGATCCCGATGCAAGATTGCCTGGCTTGTGGACGTGCCCCTACCGGTCCACACCCTTGACCTTGCCCCACTGACGCGCCGCGGTGTAGCCGAGGTAGCCTGTGCCGAAGAGCGCATACAGCGGCTCGGGAAGCCCGGCGAGATAGGCGTTCATCCCGTCGGCGATGTCGCGCGCGGCGGCAGGGTTGAAGGCGCTCAGCAGCCCCATCGGCAGCGAAGCGAGCAGCAGGACGTACATGACATAGAGGAAGCTTGGGCGGGCGCGGCTGGTCCAGGGGTCCTTCGAATTTGCCTCGGCGACGATCGCCTGCAGCTGGGCCTCGATCATCTCCATTTCCTGGCTCCCCTGCAGTGTGAGAAGCTCAAGTTTGGCCTTGGCGCGGGCTTCCTTGTCGGGAATGATCTTGTCGATGATCGAAGTGATGGGGCCGATGAGAGTGTCGAGAAGGGACATGGGGCGCGCTCCTTGTGGGGATGAGTCGCGCCGAAAATTGGCCAAATCGGTTCGAGTAGGAAAGCTAATTGACCTATGCGGCCGCGGCCGCGGCCTCGGCCAGAAGCCGCTGCGCCAGTGCAAGGTGCGGACGATCCAACATCGCGCCGTCAAGCGCGACCACACCCGCGCCCGGATGCTCGGCGAAGGCCTGCACCACCGACCTTGCATGGGCGAGTTCCTCGCTGCTGGGCGTAAAGGCGGCGTTGATCGGATCGACCTGCGCCGGATGGATCGCCAGCATCCCGCCAAAGCCCTGCGCACGCACTGACTTGGCGCGGGCTTCTAGCGCTTCCAGATCGCGGAATTCGGGCTGCACCGTCTCGATCGCCGCCACGCCAGCGGCGCTCGCGCCGATCAGGCACAGGCTGCGCGCCATTTCGTAAGTGTGTGAATAGCCGCCGTCCGGCCCCCGCTGCTCGCGGGCACCCAAGGCCGAGGAGAGGTCCTCCGCCCCCCAGCTCATCGCCACCAGCCGCTCCCGGCCCGGATAGTCACCCGCATAGTCGCCGGTCCTGAACATCGCCGCCGCTGTCTCGGTAACGAGCGCTGCGATCAAAGTGCGGCCCAGCGGGATGCCGTTCGCGGCCTCCAGCGCGGTGAGATAGTGGTGAAGCTGGGTGATATCCGCCGCCCCTTCCGCTTTGGGCAGAAACACGCCCCCGGGCTGTGCGGGGATCACCGCGGCGAGGTCGGCGATGCTCTCGTGGCTGGTCAGCGGATTGATGCGCACCCACAGCCGCTTGGCGTTCGCCGAAGCCGCGATGTGTTCGGCTACCATCGCGCGGGCCGCTGCCTTGTTCTCGGGCGCCACCGAATCCTCGAGGTCAAGGAGCACGATATCCGCCGCGCTGGCCTCAGCCTTGCCCATCTTCTTCTCGCTGTCGCCCGGCGAAAAGAGCCATGAACGCATACGGGAAAGGGCTGCAGTGGTGTGAGCCATGGGACGATCCTCTTGTGTCGCCCGTCCGCTTACGAAGCAGGGCAAGCCCCGGCAACCCCCTCCGGCAATCCTAGAACGAACCCTCGATGTCTAGGCTGAAGATGGTTCCGAAGCGCCGCTCGCGCCTTTCGCTGAAGGCGGCGATCCCGGCGGCGCGATTGGTGAAGACGGTCCGCTCGAACCGGTCTTTCTGGTCTGTAAGGTTGCCGACCCGCGCGCGCACGGTCATGCCAGCGACATCCTTGTGCTCGGCGAAGGCGAACACCTGCGCGAAGTTCGGCTGGTTGAGCGACACTTCATCGAGCCGCACCGCCTGAGCGTTCTTTCTCCACTCGCCCCGGGTGCCGAAAGCCAATGGGGTGCCGGGAATGTCATGGCGCAGCCTGAACTCGGTCGTGAACAGCTCGTTTTCCGAAATCTCGCGCACCACGCCAAGCAGCGGGTCGCGAACCGCGCTGCGGTTCCAGCCTGCGCCGATATCGAAGCGGGTGCCGCGCCAACCCAGCCCGTCGGACAGCAGCGTAACCTGCGTCTCCACGCCATAGAGCCGCGCCGTGGGCAGGTTACCAGGTGCCTGCCCGCCGCCTGCGAGCGGGATCTGGTCGACAACGTCGGTAAGGTTTTCGAGGTAGCCACTGACAGTAATGTTGCCGAGCTTACCCAGCCGCCAGTTCGCCTCAAGATCGTACAGCCAGCTCTGTTCGGGCTTGAGGTTGGCGTTGCTGTCGTTGGTGCGGTCCTGATCGACATCGACCGAAGCGATGAAGTCGAAGAAGTCGAGCTGGCCCACCACCCGCTCGATGCGCCCGGCGATGTTGAGGTCTTTGCTCACCTTCCAATCAAGCGAGGCAAAGCCCTTAGGGCGCCAAAAAGTGCGGATGAGACCCGATGGCCCCGACTGGCTGATCCGCGAATATTCGGCTCCAGCCGAGATTTGCAGCTGAAGGTTCTTGGCGAGCGCGCGGCTCCAGGTCAGTCCGCCATCGACCCGGTCCTCGTCAACCCGCGCCGTGGCGCCGTCTAGGTCGATGGGCTGTAAGACGCCTGCCGCAGTGCCCTGCGACAGGGCCGAGATAATACTGAGATAGTTGCGCGCGCCCTCGAGCGCGGCGACGAGGTTTCCTCGGCCCACTTTAAGCGTGTATTCCGAGCGCAGGATCGTTTCGCCTTCGTCCGCATCGCGCACGAATAAAGAGCCTTGGGCTGCGCGGCCGTCGGCGAATTCGGTCGCCACGGCATTTGTGAAGGGGCTGTCCTCATACCGGCGAAAGCCGATCAGTTTGAGCCGCCCGAGGCCCAATCCGAACTCGTAATCCGCGCCCAGCTCGTAATTGAACTCGTCCTCGGTGCGGCGCAGTTTGCGGGTGCGCTCCACACTGCCACCCGGTGGACGCTGGAAGGAGATCTCGCTTTCGCGATAGATAAAACCCTGCGTCTGGCCGGTGAGGTTGAGGATGTTGCCGTTACCGGCGGTGCGAGCGAAGGAGCCTGAAAGGCTTGGACGGTCGTTGTTGAAGTTGGACTGCTCGTCGCGAACGGCGATGAGCGTGCCGAAGCGATCGAACACCTGTTCGGGGCCTTGCGCGCCGCGGCGATTGGAATCGTTGCGCAGCGCAAGCGTCCACTCGCTCTTCGGGCTGCTCCCGGCAAGGGCTACGCTACCCTGAAGCAGCCTGGCGGGCGTGCCGAAGCTGCGGAACTCGGGCTGGTAGCGGAACTGCCCGCTGACATGCCCGGTTGCGCGGGTGACCACATTAAGAACCTGTCCGGTGAGGCCGCCAATATCAAGGCTCGCCCCGTCGACCAGTTCGAGCCGCACCACGTCCTCTGCGGGCACGCGCCGCAGCGCCTCGACCGGCCCGTTGGCCTTCCCCGAGATGCGGCGGCCGTTGATGAGAACATTGGTGTCGGCTTGTCCGAGGCCGCGCGCGTCGTCGCCGCTGCGGATCGAAAAGCCGGGCACGTTGCGCGCCATGTCGAAGGCGTTGCGTGGAGCGAAGCGAGCAAAGTCTCCGGTAAGGAAGGTGCCGCGGGTGGTGGATTCCGGCGCCTGCGCGCCAGCCTCTGGCCCAGGCATCTGTGCGCTTGTGTCCTGCGCCATAACGGGCGCGGTGCAGCTGGCAATCAGGGTCAGGGCGGCAGCACTGCGCAGCAGCGACTTGGCGGAAATGGCGGGGATCATGGCGGGCGCTTGACCGGAAAAGCCGCCCTGTGTCGAGATCGCGTCATCCCCACGTTCGTCGAAAGCCTCTTGGACGTCGACGAAGGAAGAGGGCCGCGCGGAACATTTCATGGAGCATCCGCCCACTTGACCGCACCGCGCGCGGATGGCTTGTTGGAAAAAACGTCTTTCTCGTGGCGACAAGCCAGATGGGTTGCTATGCGAGACCTGACATCAATCAGCGGGGGGAGCCGCCAGTGGCAATCGCATTTTCCGTCAACGGCAAATCAGTAAGCGTGGAGGCCGACGCCGATACGCCGCTACTTTGGGCGCTTCGCGACGATCTCGGCATGACCGGGACCAAGTTCGGCTGCGGCATCGCCGCCTGCGGGGCGTGCTCGGTGTTTGTCGACGGTGCGGTGACGCGCTCGTGCAGCGTGCCGCTGAGCGACATCGCCGGCAAGGCTGTGACCACCATCGAGGGCCTCAAGGCCGCCGATGGCACACTCCACAAGGTGCAGCAGGCGTGGATCGAAGCGCAAGTGCCGCAATGCGGATACTGCCAGTCGGGCCAGATTATGGCTGCCGTGGCGTTGATCGAAAAGGTCGGATCGCCTTCGGACGACCAGATCGACGAGGCGATGACCAACATCTGCCGCTGCGGCACCTATCCGCGCATCCGCACGGCGATACTCGCCGCGACCGGCGCAGCCGCGCAAGCGGGAGAAGCATAATGGCCGACAATCCCAATCCCGATCTCGAGCTGCCCGAAGCTGCCGCTCCGGCGGAAAAGCCCGAGAAGAAGGGCGTCAAGCGCCGCATCTTCCTGATCGGTTCTGCGCTCGTCGTCGGCGGCGGCCTGTTCGGCGTGTGGTCTACCGACAGCTCGGCCAAGGCGAAGGCCAAGGCGCTCACCGTGGGTGAGGGCGAGCACGGCTTCCAGACTTGGATGAAGATCGCCGAGGACGATACTGTCACGGTCTTTTCGCCGCATATCGATTTTGGCCAGGGCTCGCAGACGGCGCTCGGCCAGATGCTCGCCGACGAGCTCGATGCCGCGTGGGACAACGTCAAGATCGAACAGGCCCCCGCCGATCTGGCCTTTGCCAACGTCGCGCTGGCCAAGGGCTTCCTGCCGTCGATGGCGGGCGAGACCCTTGCGGGCTTGCTGCCCGATGCTGTCCTCGGCATTATGGCGCGCTCGATGCCGCTTATGATTACCGGCGGTTCTTCGGCAATCCGCTTCACCGGCGAGCTCGCGATGCGCAAGACCGGCGCAGCTGTGCGTATGGCGTTGATCGAGGAAGCCGCCTTCCAGCTAGGCGTGCCGGCGAGCGAACTCACCGCCGCCGACAGCAAGGTCACTCACGCCAAGTCCGGCAAGTCGCTGCGCTACGGCGAACTTGCGGCAGGCGCGGCGGAGCGCTCCCTTTCGGGCGATCCGGTGCTCAAGACCCGCGACCAGTGGAAGCTGATCGGCAAGCCAATCGTCCGCCGCGACATTCCCGCCAAGGTCGATGGCAGCGCGGTTTACGGCATCGACTTCACGCTTCCCGAGATGCGCGTTGCCACTATCGCGGCGGCCCCGGTGCGTGGCGGCAAGCTCGAGTCCGTCGACGAGGCACCGGCGTTTGCCGTCAAGGGCGTCGAGAAGGTCGTGAAGCTGCCTGATGCCGTAATCGTCGTCGCCAAGGGTTACTGGCAGGCGCAAAAGGGCCTCGCCGCGCTTGCGCCGAAGTTTTCCGACGGCGGCCACGTAGCGGTCTCGACCCCAGCGATCTTCGGCGCGCAAGCCAAGCTCATCGCGGGCGGAAAACCCGACAACGAGGGTGGCTCGGGCGATGTCGATGCAGCCTTCGGGGTTGCGGGCGCCAAAGTCGTCGAGGCCGAATACCGCGTCCCCTTCCTCCACCACGCGATGATGGAGCCTTTCGCGCTCACCGGCCACTTCAAGGACGGCACGCTCCACCTGTGGGGCGGTATGCAGGACCCGCTCACCACCCGCACCAAGGCAGCCAAGGCGGCCGGGATCGACGTCGACAATGTCGTCTTCACGCCGATGATCATGGGCGGCGGCTTCGGTCGGCGCTTCCCCGATCTCGTCGAGATCATCGACCAAGTCGCGGTGCTGGCAAAGCAAGTGCCATATCCAGTCAAGCTCATCTGGAGCCGCGAGGAGGAGCTGCGCCATGGCACTTATCGCCCGCAATCGCTGGCCAAGCTCAAGGGCTCGCTCAAGGACGGCAAGATCACGGCTCTGCGCATCGACTACGCACAGAGCGGCAATGCAGAAGGCGAGGTGCCCTTCATCTACAACCTGCCCGCGACCTCGCGCCGTCACTTCGCCTACCAATCTAACCAGATCGACGGGCCGTGGCGTTCGGTCAACGCGACCCAGCTCGGCTTCTACACCGAGAGCTTCATGGACGAGTTGGCGGCAGCGGCTGGCGAGGATCCCTACCAGTTCCGGCGCAAGCATCTGCCCGAGGGCTCGCGGCACCTCGCCGCGCTCGACATGGTTGCCAAGCGCGCTGGCTGGGGCTCGCCCCTGCCGGAAGGCGTCGGGCGCGGCATCGCCATCGTCGAGAGCTTCGGCACGGTTGTCGCCGAGGTGATCGAGGCGGGCGTCAACCTAGACGGCCGCCCCAAAGTCCTGAAGGCCTGGGCGGTGGTCGATTGCGGCACCACGGTGAACCCCTTGAATGCCGAGTCCCAGATCATGGGCGGCGTCATCATGGGGCTTTCCTCGGCAATCGGGGAGAAGGTGACGCTGGAAAAGGGCGCGGTCGTCGAGAGCAATTTCGTCGACTACCCGATCCTCAAGCTCGCCGATGCGCCGCCTGCGGTGGACGTCCACTTCATCGAAAGCGGGGCCAAGACAGGCGGGATCGGTGAACCCGGCCTGCCGCCTGCCAGCCCCGCGCTTGCCAACGCGCTGGCGGCGGCAACCGGTAGGCGCATCCGCAACCTGCCGATCCTGACGCAAGCGAAGGCGTAAGTTTGCACGGCTGGTCTGCGCTGGTCCTCGCCGGCGGGGCGGGACGGCGCTTCGGCGGGGGCAAGCTGCTGGCTGACCTTGCAGGCGCGCCGGTGATCCGGCGGGCGGCCGAGGCGGCTGCGGGAGGCGGATTTGCCGAGCTGGTGGTAGTGACCGGGGCAGAAGACGCCCCGGTCCGCACCGCGCTTCAGGGGCTGGCCTGCCGCATCGTCCACGCGCCCGACTGGGCCAATGGTATGGCCGCGACGTTGCGAACTGGCGTCGCCGCGCTCGCTCCCGATGCGCGAGGTGTGTGCGTGTTCCTCGGTGACATGCCGCTGGTGCCTGGCGGGGTATGCCCCGCGTTGGCGGAGGTAGCGGAGCGGGCAGGTTATGCCGCGCGGCCCCGCTTCGAGGGCAAGCCCGGCCATCCGGTCGCCTTCACCCGGGTCGCCTTCGCCGACCTGATGGCACTCCAAGGGGACAAGGGCGCCACGGCCCTGCTCGCCGGGCGTCCCGACGATGTGGCTTACATCGACACTGCCGAAACCGGCGTGCTGCTAGACATCGATACGCCGGAAGACCTTGCAGTCGCCGCGCGGGCTTGGGCCGCCGCCGCACTCGCGTGAAAGGCCTGCGCGACCTCCGCCACTAGCGATAGCGCGACCTCGCGGGGGGCCTTGCCGAAGCCGTAGAGACCGATCGGCGCGTTAAGGCGCGAGATGGCGTCCTCGATTATGCCGTGGCCGCGCAACCGAGCGATCCGCGCCTCGAGCCGCACCCGCGCGCCGATCGCTCCCACATAAAAGGCCTCGCTTCCTAGGGCGGCGGCAAGCGCGCATTCGTCGTCCTCGCGGTCGTGCGAGAGCACTGCGATGGCGGTCCATTGGTCGGGACTGATGGCCAAGAGCGCGGCAGCAGGATCACCGCGACAATAGGCAAGGTCGGGGAGCGGGGCGGCTTCGGGCCCGCCGGGCGCGATCAACATCACTTCCCAGCCCATGCCCTGCGCCAGCGAAGCTGCAGTAAGTGCCGCGCCGTCCCCGCCGATCAGCACAAGCCGCAGGGGCGGGATGAAAAGCCGCGTGTAGCGTGCGCCGTCCCAAGCATCGGCATGGCCCTCGTCGCTTATAATAGCGCTGCGGATAGCACCGTCGCTCGACCATAGGACCGGATGACGCTGCCTCCAGCCCTCAAGCAGCGTTGCCACCGCAGGATCGTCCGCCGCAACAGGCTCGACCAGCACGCTGATCGCCGATCCGCAGGCGAGCTTGATGTCGATCCACGGACTGCCCTTGCCATAACGCAGTATCCGGGGCGCGCCTTGCGCCATCGCTTCGCGGGCGTGGCGTGCGACGTCGGCCTCGATGCAGCCACCCGACAGGAAGCCCCAACATTCGTCCTTAGTCACCAGCATTTGCGCGCCCACGTCGCGCGGGGCCGAGCCATCGACCTCGATCAACGTCGCAATGGCAAAGCGCTCCGGTAAGGCGGGCGCCGCGAGCAGAGCCTCGCGGATATCGTCAATCGGGGCGGCGAGGCGCCAGCGGCTCATGGTCGGCGGGGCTTTCTTGGGCATCGAGAGGGGCGCAGCCTAGCCCGCAAGCTGCCCGCGCGCAATTGCGGTGCGATGGTAAGATGGCCTCGGCTGGTGCGGTGCGCCAGCGGCGTTCGGCGAACCTTAGCACCCCGCTGACGAGCAGCCACCCGAGAAACCACGGCCATGCCTCGCCGCGCCGATCCGGGAATGCAATAACCACGTGCGGTCCGTTCGGGCATTGCAGAAGCGGGTGGCGCGCATCGAGCGGGCAGCGCTGCCGAAGCCCTCGCCGTTCGTTCATGCCTTTGGTTCGTTCGACCAATTCGTTGCAAGCAAGGTGCTGCCTGACATTGAGGCTGGGCTGCTCGACCGCGCCGACATGATTGGCGTTATCGCCGCGTTGCGGGCTTGGGAGCAGGATGGCACATGGGAGCGGGCGGATGCCGGATAAGTCGTGCAGTTTGGCCGATGCAGCACGTCAGCTTTTGGGAAGCGCGAAGGTTTTCGGGAATGACTGATTGTGGGTGGTTAGACGACGGTCCGCTTTTGGGTCGAGATCTCGGCAAAGCGGTCGTACCTTCCGGGGCGTCACGAATGGACATCCAAACTGCCGTAATTACGGAGCATACCGCCGAGCAATCCGCTTTGAGCGCTGAAGGATCGGCTTGGTCGGATCGAGTTGAATAAGTTTCGCACCAGAGTGCTGCATTGCCGCAGCGACATCCGGCCAATATCGATCAGACAACGCGACGAAGACCGTCACTTTCGATAGCGACCGGTTGGGCAGCTTCGAGGCGACTTTCTCTAAAACGGAGACGAGGTTGGGCTGTGACAGCGATGCCAGCGCGACCTTGTCCGTATAGCTTTCGGTCAACGCATCACGCACCCACGTTTCCGATATAGCGTAGTCCTTCGCGCCTGGGGTGCGCAGGACCGTCGTAGACGGCGTGTCGTCGTCGTCGCCGATCAGACGCCCGACTGCCTCGCGCAGATAGTCGTGCCACTCGCGCTCCGCGTTGACTTTGGGGCCGAGCAATGGCGCAAGAAATGCCGCTTTGGTGGCCGCTTCCGCCGCGACCTGCGCCGCTAGAACCGTGTGCCCGGTTGCTAGCGCTGCCTCCCAATCAGCCGGATTGATGGGGGATACTTTTCCGTCCGCGAGGTCGACGGCGAACTCAATCTTGACGGTAGCGGACGCAAAATTCTCTGAGGGAATGGCGACGGGGATGAGCACCCGCTGGCCGTCAGGCGAAAAGCGTGAATCGCCACGCCACTGGATAGAACTGACCGAGTGGGGCAGCGCCTTGATGTAATCCGCAGGGACGATGTCGGAGAGGGCTAGCGCGCGCACGAGCTTGCCCGCGGTACCGTAAATTACAACCGCATTGGGTCCATAACCGACGCCGTGCCAATCATCGAACGTGACCACATACTCGCCATCGTCACGAACGATCGCCGATACTGGCGCTACGTCGTTAATAATCTGGCGCTCCCAGACCACTTGCCAGCGCTTGTCAACCAGTCGCTCCAGCCGAGCCTTCGCAACGCGCGCCCCCCCTTTCTTCTGCCCGGCGGGATCGATGTTTCCGACCTTGTCCTCGAAATAGCCGACCTGGCTTTCAAGGTTTCGCGGAGTGACTGTAATGCGAGCGTGGCCGCTGCACGATTCGTAGGTGGTTGTCGTCGGCAGCACCCAGCTATCGGCGCACGCGGGCACCGGCGTGAATGAAACCACGACGGTGGGGAGAGCCAACAAACCCAGAGCGCCCATAATCCTCATCACACCATCATGCGCGTCTGGCCGAACGTCTGCAATCGGGAGCGCACGATAAAGTCGCTTATGACTACAAGGGGTCGTTACCCGAACGGCAGGTTTTTTGCCAAGAACCCGTCAAAGCCGCCATGCCGCGTTGGCGTGGACGCCCGTGCGCTTGAACGGCACCTGCGCTTATGGTCTGCTTATTCCGTTGCAGACATATGCAAACGGGTGACTCTCGCCACCCGTTTGACGCATTGTTTTTGTTTGAAAACCACTGGTCGGGACGAGAGGATTCGAACCTCCGACCCCCACACCCCCAGTGTGATGCGCTACCAGGCTGCGCTACGTCCCGAAACCAGTGGAGCGGCGCGTATAGGGTGGAGGTTAAAGGCTGGCAAGCGGGTTTGAGGGGAACCGACTGCGGCGCCCGCGCAGCGCTGGCAGGACGGGCGTTGCTGCCAGCTTGCATTGCTGCTAGTCGCGCCCTCTTGAACGGACGGGGCGCACGCCTCGCGCCGAAATCACGGGATTTGACAGGCCTTATCGCATGACAATCGACCTTCTCGCCGCCGCTGGCGCGGGCGCTTCCGGAGCGCCGCCCGCATGGATCAGTTTCCTGCCGATCGTCGGCATGATCGCGATCTTCTGGTTTCTCATCATCTCCCCGCAGATGAAGAAGCAGAAAGAGCATCAGAAGAAGATATCCGAGGTCAAGAAGGGCGACCAGGTGGTCACCGCTGGCGGTCTGGTAGGCAAGGTGCTCAAGGTCGACGAGGTCTATATCGAGCTTGAACTGGGCACAAATGTCCGCGTGAAGGCAATCAAGGCGACGATCGGCGACATTATCCCCCCGGGCAGTAAGCCCGCCAACGACTGAGCGCCCCGGCCCAAGCCCGGCTGCACCCCCATTCCTTGCGTGTGAGACCCTGACGCAATGCTCGATTTCCCCCTCTGGAAAAAGCTCTCGTTGTGGGCGGTTACGCTGGCAGCCGCCGTTCTGGCGCTTCCTTCGCTTGCTAACGTCGCGGGGCTCTCGTGGCCGGCCGCGCTTCCCGATCCGCAGGTCAACCTCGGGCTGGACCTCGCCGGCGGCTCGCATCTGCTGCTCGAAGCCAAGTCCGGCGACGTGCGCATCCAGCGGCTCGACAACATGGAAGAGACCGTCCGCCAGCTGATGCGCAACGCGACCCCGCGCATCCGCATCGGCGACGTCTCGACGGCCGGGGAACAGCTCTCCTTCATGCTCGAGAACGCGGCCGACATCGACCGTGCGCGCGGGCTGATCGAGCCGGCGATGCAGGGTTCCACGACGGTGCGCGAGTGGGAACTGACGGTCGTCGACGGCCAGCGCGTCGTCCTTGCCCAGACCGACGCCGGGGTCAATCAGGCGATCGACGACGCAATGGACAGCGCGACCGAAGTGGTGCGCCGCCGCATTGACGAACTGGGCACCCGCGAGCCGACCATCATCCGCCAGGGCGACACCCGCATCGTGGTGCAGGTGCCGGGTCTTCAGGACCCCGCCGGCCTCAAGAAGCTGCTCGGTCAGACCGCGCAGCTTGAATTCAAGCTGGTCGATTTGAACGCGCTGCCAAGCAATGTGGAGGCGGGCGTAGCGCCTCCGGGCAGCCAGATCTTCCCCTTCGCGCCCGGCTCGGCAGAACAAGGCCAGTCGCTCGCGGTGCGCCGCCTCGGCGGGATCCGCGGCGAGAACCTCACCGGCGCGCAGGCCGGGGTCGATCCGCAAAACAACCGCAGCGTGGTCAACATCGCCTTCGATGCGCAGGGCGGGGCGAAGTTTGCCAAGCTCACCACCGAGAATGTCGGAAAGCCCTTTGCGATCATCCTCGATGGGCAGGTGCTCTCCGCGCCGAACATCGAGAGCGCGATCGTCGGCGGGCGGGCGCAGATATCGGGCAGCTTCACACCGGAAAGCTCGAACACTCTAGCCATCGCACTGCGCTCGGGCGCGCTGCCGGTGCCGCTCGAGGTGGTCGAGGAACGCAGCGTCGGGCCTGACCTTGGCGCGGACTCGATCCGCAAGGGCCTGCTGGCGTTGGCGATCGGCAGCTTTGCGGTCATCGCCTTGATGATCACCACCTACGGTCGCTTCGGCGTCTATGCGACCGCAGCGCTGGTGTTGAACGTGCTGATGCTGCTCGGGCTGATGGCGGCGGGCGGGTTTACACTGACGCTGCCGGGGATCGCCGGCTTTGTCATCACGATCGGCGCGGCGGTCGATGCCAACGTGCTGATCAACGAGCGGATCCGCGAGGAACGCGCGCGCGGCCGCAGGGTCGTCGCCGCGGTCGAAACCGGTTACAAGGAAGCCAGCCGCGCGATCTGGGACGCAAACATCACCAACGTCATTTCGGGGATCGCCCTGTTCGCGTTCGGATCGGGGCCGGTCAAGGGCTTTGCCGTCGTGCTGGTGATCGGCATCATAACGTCGGTGTTCACAGGCATGACGCTGACCCGCATGTTCGTCGCCGGGTGGCTGCGCAAGACGCGCCCCAACGACATCAATATCTGAGGAGCAAGCCGCCATGAAACTCCTGAAGCTTGTCCCCGACAACACCAACATCAAGTTCCTGAGCCTGCGCGTCCCGTTCTTCGTGGTCAGCATGGTGCTGATCCTCGGCAGCTGGGCGGCGGTGGCGGTGAACGGCCTCAACTTCGGCGTCGATTTCGCCGGGGGGCAGGAAGTGCGCATGACCTTCGCGCAGCGCCCGACCGCGCCGATCCCACAGTTGCGCGAACTTGTCGAAGGTCTCGGCTACGGCGAGCCGGTGGTGCAGGAATTCGGCGCGCCCAACCAGGTCTCGATCCGCGTGCCGCTGCCCGAGGGAACCGAGAACTCCCCCGGCGCAGCGACCAAGATCGGCGACCGGGTGATCGCCTCGATCAATGCCGAATATCCCGACGCGCGCAGGGACGGCAACGACACCGTGTCGGGCAAGGTAGCAGGCGAGTTCCGCAACCAGGCGGTCCTTGCGCTGCTGGTGGCGATGACGCTCGTGTCGGGCTACATCTGGATCCGCTTCGAGTGGCAGTTTGGCGTGGGCGCGATGTTTGCACTGGTGCACGACGTGTCGGTGACGCTCGGGCTGTTTGCGCTCACGCAGATGGAGTTCAGCCTCCAGATCGTCGCCGCGATCCTTGCGATCATCGGCTATTCGCTGAACGATACTATCGTGGTCTACGACCGCATCCGCGAAAACCTCAAGAAGTACCGCAAGATGCCGCTTGCCGAGCTGCTTGATCTGTCAGTCAACGAGACGCTTTCGCGCACGGTGATGACTTCGCTGACGCTGTTCGTGGCGCTGATCCCGCTAGTGTTCTTCGGCCCGCCAAGCCTGTTCGGCATGGTCGCGGCAATCACCGTTGGCCTGTTCATCGGCACCTATTCGTCGGTTTATATGGCCGGACCGCTGTTGATCTGGATGGGCGTGACCTCGACGAGTTTTGTGCCGACCGAGACTGCTACGGACCGTCAGGACAAGCTCGCGCGCGGCAAGGGGTGAGCGGGCGCGGGGCTCAGGCCTCGCTGACCAACTTCTCGTAATGCTCTGCGAGCGCTGCGGCGTTCGCGTCCCAGCTGAAATGCTCGGTCAGCGCTGCCACCGCTTCGCGCGGGGGTGGGTCATTGAGGATCGCGTTGACCGCTTGCGCCACCGCGGCCGCAGTGCGTGCCACCAGCCGCCCGGCGGTGGGTGACGCGATCAGTTCGCGCGCCCCGCCGACATCGCAGGTCACCACCGGCGTGCCGCAGGCGAGCGCCTCGACCCAGGCATTCGCCAACCCCTCGCTCGCTGTGGGGAGCACCATCACATCGGCAGCCGAGAGGATCAGCGGCATCAGGTCGTGATCGATCGATCCGGCGAAAAACACCTTGTCCGCCACCCCTTCGCTGGCTGCCAAAGCGCGCAGCCGCGCCTCGTCCTCGCCTTTGCCGATCAACACCAGCTGCGCGCCCGGAATGTCGCGCAGCGCCTGGATCGCGATGCCTTGCCCCTTGCGCTCGATCAGCGCACCGACGCAGGCCAGCAGCGGCACGTTGGCGGGCATGTCGAAGCCGAGTTCCTCGCTCAATTGGCGGCGCAATTGGGGGTGATCGAAGGGGCGAAACCGGTCGCGGTCAAGCCCGGTGTAGTGGACCGTGATCTTCGCTGTCTCCATGCCCATTGCCGCCATTTGCCCGGCAAGTTCGTGGCTCACGGCGAGAAGTCCCTTGGCCGTTTGCGCCGCCGCGAGCATCTGGCGGCGCGCGAAATCATACGCGCCCCAGAAGCTGATGTCGCTCCCGCGCGCCTTGATCGACAACGGCACACCAAGTGCGCTGGAAAGCTCTGCGGCGGCCGGACCATCGGGGAAAAAGAACTGTGCGTCGATCAGATCGATGGGCGCCTCGGCATGGATACGCCGGGCGAGCGGCAGAACCGCGCGGGCAATCGCGGCAGCGTTGCGGCGCGCGCCGATCTTGGGGATCAGCGTGAAGCGCGGGCGGTATATGGTAATCCCGCCCTCGCTGCTCACCTCGGGCAGCTCGGCGAGCGGGCGGTAGCGCCCCAATGCGAGCGGCGGCAACCCGATCGGGCTGACCACGCTGACCTTCCAGTCCCCACGCTTGGCCAGCGCCTCGATCGAGCGCGCGACGAAGGTGCCGAAGCGCGGATTGACCGCATTGGGATAAAGCGTGGAGAGAACGAGGACGTGTTTCATGGCGATCGGGCTTCAGATCGCGCGGACTAGCATGAAGGCTACTGCGATCCATGCCGGATTGTCGACCACTACCTGTTTCTGCCCCGCGCCGGGCGGGAGCAGGCCGACGAGCGAGCCGCGCCGGTCGATCAGCCGCCCGAATGCGAAGCGGCCGCCGGGCCGGGGGACTAGGCAGTCACGGTTCATGGCGCGGGCAATCGCGCGGGAAAGGTCCGTGTCGCCGCTTTCGGGGTCGATCGGACGCAACCAGACGAGATCGCCGGGGCGATATTCGCCGATGCTCGCGGTGACTAAGAGCACGAGCGGCGCGGGGCCGTCCTCGCTCGCCAGCGCGCTCGGCAACAGCGCCTCGCGCGGGGCGGCGAGCGCCTCGGGGCCCAAGGGGCCGAGCTGGGCGACGATCTGCGCAGGCGCGGCGCTGTGCGCACGCATCAGGCTGGCTGGATCGACCTTCAGCGCGGCGGCGATCCGGTTCATCCATATAAGCGAGAGCGAGCGCATGCCGGTCTCGAGTCGGCCGATGGTCTGCGCCGTGGTCGGCGGGTCGCAGGCGGCGGCAAGATCGGCCAGCGTCAGGCCCTTGGCCTTGCGGATGTCGCGAATGCGGTTGCTCATAATCTGCGCGCCTTTAACCGGATTGGTTTATTCTTTCCTACAGATGCGCCGACTTGGCAAGAACTCCTCTCATTCAAGTGGAGGACATGCGATGAAACGCCAGTTGGTCGAACGCGAACTCACCCCCGAAGGTCCGCGCCGCAGCGCCGCGAAGCCCGGCGGGCGGCGGCCCACCCGCAGCGTTACGGTCAACCTCGCTGAGAGCCCGTTGGTCTGGCTGCACGCGCGCGGGCACCTCACCGAGCGGTTGCTCGATGCGGGCGAGGCGCTGCGGACCGATTACGAACGCGCCCAGCTTTCGGCGAGCATCACCATGCGCTGGGACGCTGTGCGGGTGAAGTCGACCGGTGAACGCGGCCTTGCGCCGAGCGAGCGACAGATCGTCGCACGCCAACGCTTCGACGGGGCGATCAAGGCGGCGGGCAGGGGGCTTGAGGACATATTGTGGCGCGTGGTCTGTGGCGGGGAGGCCCTGCCGGAAGCGGAGAAGACCCTCGGCTGGCCCGCGCGCAGCGGCAAGTTGGTGCTCAGGATCGCGCTCGAAAGGGTTGCGGAGTTCTACCGGATCACCTGAGCGAGCGTCTCGGCGATGCGGGTGTGCAGCGCGGGGAGCACATCCGCCTCGAACCACGGGTGTTTCGCCATGAACAGCCGCGCGCGCCATGCGGGATGGGGCAGGGCGATAAAGGGCAGGTCCTCGCCGAAGCGGCTCACCCGCTCGGCGAGGCCGAGGCGTCTCAGTTGCCGGAGATAGCGAGCCTGTGCGTGGATGCCGACGAGCAAGGTGAGGCGCTCCTTCGGCAAAACGCCGAGCACCGCGTCGTGCCACTGCGGCGCGCATTCCTTGCGCGGCGGGGCGTCGCCCCCGCTTGCTTTGCCGGGATAGCAGAAACCCATCGGCATCTGTGCGACCTGTGCCCCCCCCCTGTGCCTCGTCATAGAAGGTCTGTTTGTCGAGCCCCAGCCATTCGCGCAGCCGGTCGCCACTGTCGTCGTCCCAAGGCACGCCGCTCAAGTGAACTTTAGTCCCAGGCGCCTGTCCGATGACCAGGATACGGCTGGTGACCGAGAAGCGCGCGATCGGTCGCGGGCCGAGCGGGAGGTGTGCGGCGCACAAGGTGCAGGCAGCGATTTGCTTCCGCAAAGTCTCGACCCGGTCCCCCGGCGCGGGGTCGCTCACCCCTCGACCATCTCGGCGAGCATCAGCCAGCGTTCTTCGGCCGCACCGCGTTCAGACCGGGCGTTGGCTATGCCTTGGCTGATCGTCGCGAACCTTTGCAGGTCTTTCGCGTAGAGCTCGGGGTCGTTCAACAGCGCCTCGCCTTTTGCGATTGCGATCTCGAGTTCGTCGATCCGGGCCGGCAGGATCTCGTAGTCGCGCTGGTCCTTGTAGGAGAGTTTGGGCGCGGAAAGAGCCTTTGTAGGAAACGCCTTTTCGACCCCCTCTTGGCCCCCGTTAGCGCGGCTTTGACCCCCGCTAGACCCCATCTTGCCCCCCGCTAGAGGCGTTTTACGCCTGGCTTCCCAATCGGCATATCCGCCGGCGACAATATCCACCTTGCCCGACCCGTCGAGGCCCAGCGTGATCGTCACCGTGCGGTCAAGGAAGTCGCGGTCGTGGCTGACGATCAGCACCGTGCCATCGAAATCGGCGATGACTTCCTGAAGCAGATCAAGGGTTTCGAGGTCGAGATCGTTGGTTGGCTCGTCGAGCACGAGGAGGTTTGCGGTCCGTGCAAACTCGCGCGCCAGCAGCAGCCGCGACCGCTCGCCGCCCGAAAGGATACCGATATTCGTGTCGACGAGGCCGGGATCGAATAGGAAATCCTTGAGGTAGGCTTGGACGTGTTTGCGCACGCCGCGCACGTCGATCCAGTCGCCGCCCTCGGCAAGGATCTGGCGGACCGTGGCGCCCGGTTCGAGGAGCTTCCTCTGCTGGTCGATCATCACCCCCGTTAGCGTGCTGGCATGGGTGATAGTACCGGTGTCGGGCTCGAGCTCTTTGGTGAGCAATTTCAGCAAGGTGGTCTTGCCCGCGCCGTTTGATCCGACGATTCCGATGCGGTCGCCGTTCTGGATGCGCAGGCTGAAGGGCTTGATAATTGCGCGCGCAGAATCTCCGGCGCCGTAAGTCTTTGAAATGTTTTCAGCCACGATTACCGATTTCGACTTGAAGTTATCGTCGCTGGAGAGCGCCAGTTTGGCGGTGCCGGCTCCCGAGATCATCGCCGCCCGGGCGGCACGCATCTGGTACAGCTTCTCCAGCCGCCCCTGATTGCGCTTGCGCCGCGCCGTGACGCCGCGTTCGAGCCAATGCGCCTCGAGTTTGAGCCTGGCGTCCATCCGTTCGGCCGCACGGGCTTCCTCGGCGTAGACCTGATCTTCCCACGCCTCGTAGCCGCCGAAGCCGATCTCCTTGCGCCGCATCGTGCTGCGGTCGAGCCACAGGGTCGCGCGGGTCAGGCGGGTAAGGAAGGTGCGATCGTGGCTGATCGTGATGAAGGCGCCGCGGTAGCGCGAAAGCCAGTCCTCGAGCCAGTCGATCGCGGCGAGATCGAGGTGGTTGGTCGGCTCGTCCAGCAGGATGAGGTCGGGGTCCTGCGCCAGCGCGCGGGCGATCGCGGCGCGGCGCCGCTCGCCTCCGCTCGCGGTCGCCGCCTCGCGGCTCATGTCGATGCTGAGCTGGCCGGCAATGGCTTCGACCTCGTGCTCAGCGGGGGCATCCTCGCCGCCCAGCGCGAAGTCCATCAACGTCGCCGCGCCGGAGAAATCCGGGTCCTGTTCGAGAAACACGATGCGCGTCCCGGGCTTGATCCGCCGCTGCCCGCGATCCGCGTCGATCCTTTCGGCGATGAGCCGCAGCAGCGTCGTCTTGCCAGCGCCATTTCTGCCGATCAGCGCGAGCCGGTCGCCGGGCATCACGTGGAGGTCGATCGGACCCGCGCCGGTGGTGGGCGTCGGGCCGCCAAACAGCCAGCGGCCGCCCTGCTGCAATGCGAGGCCTTCAAACGAGAAGATGGGGAGCTGTGCCATGGCATGCGCCACCTAGGGACTGGGCGGCTGGGCGGCAAGCCCGAGCTATCGCGCGCGGTTCAGTCGTGCGAAAGCTCGGCCGTTACATTGGCGCGATGAACTGGAGAACACCGACATGCTGAAGCCCGCTCTCGTTTTCGTCGCCGCCACGGCGCTGCCGCTGCCCGCCACCGCGATGGCTGAGCCGCAGATCAACATCGCCCCGGCTGGCCCGGTGGTCGAACTCAGCATTTACGAGAGCGTTTCTCTCGCGCCTGACCAAGCCACCATCGGCGCCGGGGTGACCACCGAAGCCCCCAAGGCGACCGAGGCGATGCGGCAGAATGCGGAGGACATGACCAAGGTGATCGCGCGGATCAAGGCGCAGGGAATCGCCGAAAAGGACATCCAGACCACAGGTACAAGCCTCGGCGCGCAGTACGATTACATGGAACCCGCATACCCGGCCACTACGATGCCCACTCAGGTGTTCCGCGCCTACCAGGCGTACAACCGCGTAAGCGTCGTCCTGCACAAGATCGAAGACACCGGCCGGGTGCTCGATGCGCTGATCGAGGCGGGCGCGACCGACATTAGCGGCCCTTATTTCGGAGTTGAGAACGATGCGGCGGCTAAGGAGCAAGCCCGCAGTAGGGCCGTGGCGCGCGGCGAGGCGCAGGCCACAGCCTATGCCAAGATGCTCGGCTACACTGGCGTCAAGGTGCTCGCCGTGTCGGAAAGCGTCGAGACCGCGTTCCCGGTGTACGATGTGGCCAAGATGGTAGCAGAGCTCGCGCCAACCGCGACCCCCGTGCAGCCGGGCATGATCTCGTCCGGGGTGAGCGTGACGATCACTTACGAGCTCACCGGCAAGGCGAACTGAAGAGAAGGGGCTCGGCCGGAACCAAGCTGGCCATTCACGGCTTGTTCAATGGAACTTCTCTAGGCACCTCGCTGTCATGAAACCGCTTTTCGCCTTGATACTTCTGCCTCTGAGCGTGCTCGCGCACGTCAGTGCACCGGTCGTGGCGCAGGAACAGACGCGCGGCGAGCAAGGCGCGGCGCGGCGAGAGGCGCAGGCGGGCAACATCATGCGCTCGGGTGAGATTGAGGCGCGCATCCTGCCGACGATGCGCGATGCGGATTATCTCGGCTTTGCCTATGATTCGTCCGCCAAGGCTTACCGACTCAAGTTCATCAAGGACGGCCGCGTGACCTATGTCGATGTCGATGCCCGCACGGGGCGCATCATCGGTCGGTCGCGCTGAAGGCTGGGCAATCATGAACGATCAGCCGGGGAAAGCAGGTGCTGCCGCGTCAGCCGGTTGCTTGACGCACGCGCCCCGAAAGCGCACGACCCGCCGCATTGCAACGCTTAGATATGGTGGACCATGCGCATTCTGATCGTCGAAGACGAACCGACCCTCGGCGTGCAGCTCAAGGCGACGCTCGAGCAACAGGGCTACGCCGTCGACCTCTCGACCGATGGCGAGGACGGGCACTTCATGGGTTCGACCGAGAACTACGACGCGGTGGTGCTCGACCTCGGCCTGCCCGAGATCGATGGGCTGAGTGTGCTTGGCATGTGGCGGCGCGAGGGGCGTACCTTCCCGGTGCTGGTGCTGACCGCGCGCGACAGCTGGAGCGACAAGGTCGCAGGCCTCGACGCGGGCGCCGACGACTATCTCGCTAAGCCTTTCCAGACTGAGGAACTGATTGCCCGCCTGCGCGCTCTTATCCGCCGTGCCTCGGGCAATACCTCGTCCGAATTGACGGCTGGCGATGTGCGACTGGACACCCGCTCGGGCCGCGTTACGCTCGACGGTGAGCCGGTCAAGCTGACCGCGCAGGAATACAAGCTGCTCAGCTACCTGATGCACCACAAGGGCAAGGTGGTGAGTCGGACCGAACTAATCGAGCACATCTACGACCAGGATTTCGATCGCGATTCCAACACCATCGAAGTCTTCGTCACCCGCATCCGCAAGAAGCTTGGCGCAGACGTGATTACGACCATCCGTGGCCTCGGTTACAGCCTCGACGACCCCGCCGACGCACCGCGCGCCTGAGGCTGCGGCAGCGGGCGGCGACGCGCTGGCGACTGCTTCTGCGGTCGAGGGCGTCGACACGCCGCCCGTCGAGGTGATCGCGGAAGACAAGGCCAAGCCGCGTGCGAGCCTTGCCCGGCGCATGGGACTTATCGCGGCGGGGTGGATCTTCGTGCTGTTGCTGGGCGGCGGTATCGCGCTCGAACGCACGCTCACCACGCAGGTCGAAGCCAATTTCGACGAGCAGCTCGACTACATCCTGTCTGCCATGATCGCCTCGGCCGAAATCGATGCGAGCGGCGAGGTCTATTTCTATCGCACGCTTGGCGACCAGCGCTTCCTCGAGCCGGGCAGCGGGCTCTACTGGCAGATCAGCGGCGGTAATTACGAGCCGTGGCCCTCGCGCAGCCTGTGGGACCGGACGCTTAAGCTGCACGGGGCCGAGACCAAGGGCACGCATTTCGACAGTGACGTGCACTTCTACAACTCCGACCAGTTCGCCGGAGAACCGCTCCGCATCGCCGAGCGCACCGTGATCCTGCCGGGGAGCGAGACGCGCTGGACCTTCGCCGTCGCCAGCGCGACCGAGCAGATGGACACGCAGACCGGGCGCGTGCGGCTGATCCTGATCTGGAGCTTCGCGGTGCTGGGGTTGGGCCTTCTGCTGATGGCGCTGCTCCAGATTCGCTACGGCCTATCGCCCCTGCGGCGGGTGCGGGCTTCGATCCAGATGCTGCGCACCACCGGCGCCAACCGCATCACCGATCCGCTGCCACTGGAAGTGCAGCCGCTCGTCGAAGAGCTGAATGCGCTGCTCGAACATTCCGAGCGGCAGGCGGAAGAGGCGCGGAGGCACGCGGGCAATCTCGCTCATGCGCTGAAGACGCCCCTTACGGTGCTGACCAATGCCGCCACCGCGCGCGCGCCCGATCTTGGCGACTCGGTGATGCGCGAGACCCGCACCATGCAGCGCCATGTCGACCACCACCTCGCCCGCGCTCGCGCCGTGGGCCGCCGCGCGGTTGGACATGCGCGTACCAGCGTGGTGGCGAGCGCCGAGGCGGTGCGGCGCGCAGTTGAGCGGCTCTATCCGGAAGGCCGGCTGGACATCGCCGGCAGCCGCAGTGCCACGGTTGCGTTGGAGCGGCAGGACCTCGACGAACTGCTCGGCAACCTCATCGAGAACGCCGCCAAGTACGGCGGCGGAAGCGTCTTCGTCACCATTGACCCCGACGAGAGCGAGGCGCCCCGCGATCCCAAGCAATGCCTGATCTGGGTCGAGGACGACGGTACCGGCATCCCCGAGGCCGAGCGAATTCGTATCTTCGACCGCGGCGTCAGGCTCGATAACGACAAGCCCGGCACTGGCCTGGGCCTCGCGATCGTGCGCGATGTGGCGGAGATCTACGGCGGCAGCGTCACGCTGGGCAGTAGCGAGGACCTAGGCGGGCTTCTGGTCGAGCTCCGCCTACCGCGCGCGGATTGAGAGCGGTCCGGCGCGAAGGGTTTTCTCAAGTCCCGCGTTGTATCCGCAAACGGTTAAGACACCCGTTCGCAAACAGGGCCATCAGCGCGCAAAGATGAACGCCAGCGGCAAGCCTTCCCTTAGCCAGCAGATCGTCGGCAGCGGCGAGGATGAGCCATTGGTCGAGCGGCTTGCGGCGCGCGATTGCGGCGCTTTACGCGAGGTGATCGCGCTCCACGCCAAGCGGCTCCACCGCGTAGCGTGGCGCATGACTAGCGACGCGCAGGAGGCTGAGGACATCGTGCAGGAAGCCCTGCTGCGTTTGTGGGATCAGGCGCCGAGGATTGCCGCGCGCCTTCCGGCGGGCAGTGAGGGAACCGGGTTTCGGCTCGGCGCATGGCTGCAGCGGGTCGTGACCAACCTCGCGATTGATCGCCTGCGCCGCACGCGGCGGCTCACCCACAGCGATTTTCCCGAGCAGGAGGATGAGACGCCGCTCGCCGACGCTGTGGTCGAAGCCCGAGAGGACGGCTCGCTCGCCCGCGCGCTGATCGCCGCGCTTCCCGAACGGCAACGCGCCGCGATCGTGCTGACCTATTACGAGGAGCTGCCCAATGCCCAAGCGGCCGCAGCAATGGATATGAACATCAAGGCCTTCGAATCCCTGCTTCATCGCGCCCGCACAGGCCTACGGCAGGCTTTCGCAGAACAAGGAGGCGTCGCGTGACAAACGTGAACGAACAAGGTCGCGGCGGCGATCCGATCATGCCGGGCAGCGCGCTCGCCCGCGCGCTGAGCGGCGACGTGGTGCCATCGCTCTCGCCGGGCTTTGGCGACCGTGTGATCGCTGCTGCCGAGGCACATACCGCGCCGCTCCCCGCGCTGCGCCGTAGTCCCGGTCGTTGGTCCGGATGGAAGACAGGGCGGCGCTTCGCCGTCGGCGTTACCGGTGTGTTCGTGCTGGCAAGCGCGGCGGCGGCAACCGGCCTGCTCCAGCAGCTCGCGATTCCGGTGCCCTCGGCCAAGGCGGTGTGGGCGAGCATCGCCGGCACGGCTCAGGCGGCACCCGCCGCTCCGCCCGCGCCGGTGGTTGCTGAAATTCCCGCGACGCTTGCCAAGGTCGAGAACGACGGCTCGATCGACACGCCCGAGGAGCTTGGCGTAGCCTTCCGCCGGGTCGACGAGGTGCGTCAGGGCCGCCGGGCCGAGCGCGCCCAGATAATCAACCAGCGCATCGCCAGCGAGATCGAACGCCGCCGCATCGCGGGCCTCAAAGTGCCGACCCCTCAGGAGGAGGCGCGTCTGCGCGAACGAATCGCCGCTGCCGAGGCGCGCCGCCAACAGCTTGCCGATGAGCGCATCGCCGCGCGGCGCGAGGCCATACAGCGCAAGGTCGATAGCGGTGAGGCGCTCACCCGCGAAGGCGTCGTTGTACCGCTGCGCGCGCGCCCGACCATCCCAGAAGGCAGTCCAGATTTCGAGCGGCTGAGGCGTATGAGCCCACAGCAACGGCGCGCGGCCTTACAGGCCATGCCGCGCGAGGAACGCCGCGCGCTGGTCGAGGAATATCGCGCCCGCCGTAGTGGAGCCGTGCCTGCCCCTGCGCCATCGCCGAGCCCCTCCGCGGACTCGTCGCCGGCGGTGTGACGGGGTTGAAAAAGCGCATCGCCCGCGAAGGGTGAAGCGGGCCTTGAACGTTTGCCTTATGTCTCCGGCGGCACCTGGAGCGCCGCAGGCCAGACCCCGCAAACTTCTGATTGCAATAAGGAATACTGCCATGCTCAAGACCCATTTGATGCTTGCCTCGCTCGCCGCGCTGGCGCTTGCCGTGCCTGCCGCCGCGCAGGAACCCACTCGCATCCGGACCTACGAAGGCCCCCGGGCGACCGGAATCCAGACCACCGCTGTCAACCGCGATACTGGCACCGCGACCCGCGATCGCGGAGTGACCAATCGCACCACCGGTGCCACCGCCTCGAGCAGTACGGTGCGCCAGCGGACCGAGACCGGCTCGACCGTTTCCGTCGTCCAGACGGGTCTGCGGGGCCGCTCGCGCAGTCTCGAAGGTGAGGGTACGCGCACCGAGACCGGTTCGACCTTCACCGGCACCGCCACCGATGCGCGCGGGCAGGCCTATTCTCTTTCCGGAAGCCGCAGCCGCGACGGCTTGGGCAACTCCGCTGCCAGCCAGAGCGTCACCAATGGCGCGGGCGAGACGCTCGCCTCGCGCGAGCGCATAACCACCCGCAGCGACGGGCAGGTCAACACCGCTGTCTCGCGTTCCCACGCCGAGGGCCTCACACGTCCGCCCCGGACGCGCCGCCCGCGCGGCTGACTTTCGCTCAGATTGATATCGGCAGGCAAGGCGCCCCCGCTTTACCTGCCGCTTCAGCCAGCCTGCGCACGTTCGTGGTGGCGGATCACTTCGTCGATGATGAAGCGCAGGAATTTCTCGGAAAACTCCGGATCGAGATCGGCTTCTTCCGAGAGCATGCGAAGCCGCGCGATCTGCCGCGCCTCGCGATCCGGGTCGGCGGGGGGAAGCGTCGCCTTTGCCTTGTACTCGCCCACCGCCTTAGTGATCCGGAACCGCTCGGCCAGGATGTGGATCAGCGCTGCATCGATGTTGTCGATGCTCTTGCGGAACGCAGCAAGTACGGGATCGGATGCATAGGAAGTTTGCGGATCTTGCGCCATAGAACGCGAAACTAGCAGCAATTCTGCGCTTGCCAAGCACGGCGGCGCCACCCTAATGCCGGGCGATCATGCCTGCCAAAATCGTCCCTCTTCCGCGCAGTCGGCCGACACTCGATCCGATGCTGTCCCTGACCGCGCCGGGCATGAACTCCGTGAACTCCGTCATTCTTGAGCGGATGCAGAGCGAAATTCCGCTGATCCCGCGCCTTGCCGGGCACCTGATCTCGGGTGGAGGCAAACGGCTGCGGCCGATGCTGACGCTCGCAGGTGCCGAACTGGTCGGCTACAAGGGCACCCGCCATCACAAGCTCGCCGCCGCAGTCGAGTTCATCCACACCGCAACCCTGCTTCACGACGACGTCGTCGACGGCAGTGAATTGCGGCGCGGGAAGGCGGCGGCCAATATCATCTTCGGCAATCCGGCGACGGTGCTGGTCGGCGATTTCCTGTTCAGCCGCGCCTTCGAATTGATGACCGAGGACGGCAGTTTGCGCGTCCTCGCTATCCTCAGCCGGGCTAGTGCGGTTATTGCCGAAGGCGAGGTCTCGCAGCTCTCTGCCCAACGCCAGATCAACACCAGCGAAGAGCAATACCTCCATATCATCGGCGCCAAGACCGCTGCGCTCTTCGCCGCCGCCAGCCAGATCAGCGCCGTTGTCGCCGAATGCTCGGAGGAGCAGGAGCGCGCGCTCGAGGCCTATGGGCGCAATCTCGGGGTAGCTTTTCAGCTCGTCGATGACGCGATCGACTACGATTCCGATGCCGCCGAGATGGGCAAGGACCAGGGCGACGATTTCCGCGAGGGCAAGATGACCCTGCCGGTGATCCTCGCCTATGCTCGCGGCAACGAGGAGGAACGCAAGTTCTGGAAGGACGCGATAATCGGCCACCGCACCTCCGATGATGATCTCGCTCACGCAATCCACCTCATCGGCAAGCACAACGCGGTCGAGGACACGCGCGATCGCGCCCGCCACTTCGCACACCGAGCGATCGACGCGATCTCGATCTTCCCCGATGGCAAGGCGCGCGCCGCGATGGCGGAAGCCGCGCAATTCGCGGTCGCGCGGGGGCATTGAGCAAGCTATCGGACGGGGCAATGTTCCCTGACCTCCCGATCCACGCCGTCCTGCCCGAAATTCGCGCCGCGCTTGCGTGCAAGGGCGTGGGCGTGCTGATCGCGCCGCCGGGGGCAGGTAAGACCACTGCGGTCGCGCCCGACCTTCTGGCCGAGCCGTGGTGCACCGGGCAAATCATCCTTACCTCGCCGCGCCGGGTTGCAGCCCGCGCTGCGGCCGAGCGCATCGCCGAGGCGCTCGGCGAAGCACCGGGCGAGACGGTCGGCTACATGACCCGCCTCGACAGCAGGGTTTCCGCGCGCACCCGCATCCTGGTCGTCACCGAGGCGATTCTCGTGAATCGACTGGTCGATGACCCGGAGTTGCCCGGCGTCTCGGCTTTACTGTTCGACGAGGCCCACGAGCGCGCGCTCGACAGCGATCTCGGGCTCGCACTGGCGCTCGAGACCCGCGCGGTGCTGCGCGAGGACCTGCGCGTGCTGGTCATGTCCGCTACCATCGACGGCGCGCGTTTTGCCCGGCTGCTGGGCGACGATGCGGCGATCATCGAGAGTGCGGGGCGCAGCTTTCCGTTGGAGATCAAATGGCTTGGCAGCGATGGCTCGCAGGCCATTGAGGATCGGATGGCAGCCGCCGTGCTGACCGCTTGGCGCGAGGAGGCGGACGACATCCTCGCCTTCCTCCCTGGCGTGAGCGAGATTGAACGGGTGCGCGAGCGGCTCGAGCCTCGCCTTGGCGACGTGGCGATCCATGCGCTCCACGGCCAAGTCGAACCTGCCGCCCAGCGCATCGCCATCCGCCGCGACGAGGCTGGCCGTCGTCGCATCGTGCTTGCGACCGCCATTGCCGAGACCTCGCTGACATTGGACGGCGTGAGAGTGGTGGTCGATAGCGGACTTGCGCGGCTCGCCGAGTTCGACCGCGCCGCGGGGACGACACACCTCGTAACGCGGCGGGCCTCGCAGGCTTCGGCGGCGCAGAGGGCTGGGCGCGCAGCGCGGCAGGGGCCGGGTGTCGCCTATCGCCTGTGGGAGGAGGCGGGCCATGCTGGTCGCCCCGAATTCGCGCCCGCCGAAATAATGCAGGCCGACCTTGCGCCTCTGCTTCTGCGGCTGGCGAAGTGGGGAACGGCGGACCCCGCAGCGCTGCGATGGCTCGACCCGCCGCCCGAAGCATCGGTAGCGGCGGCGCGCGCGGCGCTTGGGGCGCTCGGCGCGCTCGAAGCGGGCGGGCGGATCACGCCTCTGGGCGACGCGATCGCGGCCCTGCCGATGGCGCCCGCTCAGGCCGCGGCGGCGCTCCATGGTGCGCGCGCCGGGGTGGGCGAAGATGCGGCGCGGCTCGTGATGCTCTTGCAGGAGCGAGGACTCGGTGGGCGCGGCGAGGACTTGATGCAACGCCTCGCACGCTGGCGCAGCGACCGCGCGCCGCGAAGCGTTTCGGCTGCGCGAATTGCACAAGGCTGGTCCCGGCAAGCGGAGAAGCTCTGCCACGTGATGGCCAAGAGCCCCGCTGCCGACGCGGGCGAGGCACTGGCACTCGCGCGGCCCGATTTCATCGCCCGTCGCCGTGACGCATCCGGCGAGCACTGGCTGAGCGCGGGCGGGCGCGGCTATATTCTCGACTCCGCCTCGGCGCTGGCCCGCGCGGAATGGATCGTTATCGGCGATGCGCAAGGTCAGGCCAAGGGCGCGCGTATCACTGCAGGCTGTGAAATCGCCTCAGAGCGGATCCCGGCGTTGTTTGCCGAGGATCTTGCAGAACGGTTCACAACCCGCTGGAATAACGGAAAGAACCGCGTCGAGGCACTGCGCGAGCGGCGGCTCGGCGCGATTGTGCTGGCGAGCGTGCCCGAGCCTTCGCCCGCCCCTTCGCTGCTAGTGGATATACTCGTGGAGAAGGCGTTGGAGAAAATAGGGGAACTGCTCCCCGAGGGCTTCCTTGCCCGCGCCCGCTTTGCGCAGGTTGAAGCGCTCTCGCCCGAGGCCCTCCACATCCGAGCGACGGAGTGGCTCGCGCCTTTGCTCGCCGGACGACGCGATCTCGATCTGCCGCCGCACCGCTATGCCGAAGCGGCGCTGGGTCTCGTCAACTGGAACGACCGCCAAGAAATTGGCCGCGCCGCGCCGACGCACTTCACTTCGCCAGCGGGGACGAGCCACCCCATCGACTACGCGGGCGACGACGCGCCGAGCGTCGAGGTGCGGGTGCAGGCCCTGTTCGGGCTCGACACGCAGCCGATGATTGGCGCCGCACCGCTTCTCCTCAAGCTCACCAGTCCGGCGGGCCATCCGATCCAGTCCACCCGCGACATGCCCGGTTTTTGGCGGGGGAGCTGGCGCGATGTGTTGAAGGACATGAAAGGCCGCTACCCAAAGCACCGCTGGCCGGATCAGCCATGGCTCGAAAAGCCGAGCCTCAAGACCAAAAATGCCTTCAACCGCAGCGATTCGTGATCTAAAGCGGCTGGCATGACCGCACGCATTTACCAGAAGCCCAAGCACACCATGCAGTCCGGCAAGGCGCATACCGACGAGTGGGTGCTCGAATTCGAGCAGTCGGAAGCGCGGTTCGCCGATCCGCTGATGGGCTGGACGGGCAGCGGCGACACCCAGTCGCAGGTAAAGCTGACCTTCCCCGACAAGGACGCGGCCAAGGCCTATGCGGAGAAATACGGTATCGCCGCGCGTGTTATGGCCACACCCCCGAAGCGGCTTAAGCTTCAGGCCTACGCGGACAACTTTCGCTGAGTTGACGTTTCCTGCCACCGACGCCATATGGCTATCCGGGAGTCGGGTGGACGTTTGCGTCTGCTCACCGAGTCAGGTCCGGAAGGAAGCAGCTCAGGTGGATTGCGGCGGGTCGCCCGGCTCCTTCTTCCCCATCTTCGCTATCTTCGCCCGTATCGTGCACCATGACAAATGGCGTCCGAGCGCCTAGCTTGGGCCACATGAACGATTCCGATCCCGACCTGCCTGAGAGCGACGACACCGGACCGAGCGCCGCGGAGTTGGAGGCCGCGGGGCAAAGCGCCCTGTTCGGCGAGCCCGATCCTACGCCGTCCGCGCCTGCTCCGGCACCACCCCCGGCCCCAGCACCTGCCGCGGCGAGCAATCAGCCGTACCGCGTGCTCGCACGCAAATATCGCCCGCAGACCTTCTCGGAATTGATCGGGCAGGAAGCGATGGTCCGCACCCTCGCCAATGCCATCGCCCGCGACCGGCTGGCGCATGCCTTCCTGATGACCGGGGTGCGCGGGGTCGGCAAGACGTCGACCGCGCGCCTCATCGCCAAGGCGCTGAACTGCGTCGGACCGGACGGGCAGGGCGGCCCGACCATCGATCCTTGCGGCAGTTGCGAGGCCTGCACGGCCATCGCCGAAGGACGCCATATCGACGTGATCGAGATGGACGCCGCCTCCAACACCGGCGTCGACGATGTGCGCGAGATCATCGAGCAGGTTCGCTATGCCGCGGTCTCGGCGCGCTACAAGATCTACATCATCGACGAAGTCCACATGCTGTCCCGCAATGCTTTCAATGCCTTGCTCAAGACACTTGAGGAGCCGCCGCCGCACGTCAAATTCCTGTTCGCCACAACCGAGGTCGACAAGCTGCCCGTCACGGTGCTGAGCCGCACCCAGCGCTTCGACCTGCGCCGCATCCCCGCAAGCCTCCTTGCCGAGCACTTCGCCAAGGTGTGCCGCCTCGAAGGTGTCGAGGCCGAAGCCGAGGCGCTTAGCATCATCGCCAACGCCGCCGAAGGCTCGGTTCGCGACGGGCTTTCGATCCTCGACCAGGCGATTGCCCACGCCGACTTGGACGGCGAGGGCAAGGTTGCCGCAGCGCGCTTGCGCGAAATGTTGGGCCTTGCCGACAAGAGCGCGCAGCGCCGCCTGCTCGGCCACCTGCTCGAAGGTGATGCCAAGGCGCTGCTCGCCGCGGTCGACGAGCAATACGCCCTCGGTGTCGAGCCGATTGCGCTGATCCGCGCGCTAATGGACCTCACGCACCGCGTCACTCTCTCGCAGGTTTCCGGTAGCGAGCCCGAGGCCCCGGCGGAGGACGAGCGCGCGGCGCTTGCCGACTTTGCCGCACGGCTGGGAGCAGGGGAGCTCCACCGGTTGTGGCAATTGATGCTCAAGGGCCACGACGAGGTGCGCACCGGCCCCGACCCGCTGACGTCGCTGCAGATGGCCTTGCTGCGCATCCTGCACGCCGCGCAGATGCCCGATCCGGGCAAGCTGGCAAAACGCATCGAGGAACTGGCCGCGAGCGGTTTTGCCGCCGCGCCTGCGGGCGAGAGCGCTGCGCCGGCCGACCCCGCCCCGGTCTCCGCCAGCCCTGCGCAAAGCTGGGCGATGCTGGTCGAACAGGTCGATGCCTCAGGCCAGTTGCGCGTCGCCCAGATCATGCGCGACCGGGTGCGGGTGATCGAAGTTGCCTCCGAGCGGATTATCTACGAGTCCGCCGACAAGTTCCCCGATGACCCCGCGTCCGATATCCGCGAAGCGCTGTTCAAGGTGACGGGCAGGCGCTGGATGATCGAGCGCGGCACCGGCGCATCGCAGCCGAGCTTGCGCGAAGCCGCCGAGACCGAAGCCGCCGCCGAGGACGCGCGCATTCGTTCCGACCCGCTGGTCAAGGCCGCCTTCGAGGCCTTCCCCGATGCCGAGCTGATCGCCGCCGCCCAGCAAACCGCCCCGCAACCTGCCGCCGCCGCTGGCGGCTCAAGCCCGCCGTGGCATTGATCCCCCCGCCGAACATTCCCCCGAACACGACGAGATGGAGTACCCTGCGATGAAGTCGATGGAAGAAATGATGGCCGCAGCCCAACAGGCCGCCGAGACCATTCAGAAGCAGATGAACGAGATGCAGGTGAAGCTCGATTCGATCGAGGTCGAGGGCAATGCCGGAGGCGGCCTCGTGAAGGTCCGCGCCAGCGCCAAGGGCCGCATTCTGGGCGTCACCATTGACGACAGCCTGATGAACGCCGACGACAAGCAGATCCTCGAAGATCTCGTCGCCGCCGCCTTCAACGACGCCCGCGACCGTGCCGACCGCGTGTCGGAGAAGGAGATGCAGGCCATGCAGTCCTCGATGGGCCTTCCGCCGGGGTTCAACCTGCCCGGGTTAGGGTGAGAGCGGCGCGAGCCTAATCATGATCCCTCAAGTCTCGTCCCCCCTGCTGGGCACGGGGCTCGGCTGAGTTCTTCATTGGCTTCAGCTTTCGGTGCCCTCTGGACGAAGGCAGCCAGGCCCCGTGTCGGGCACGGAGCGACGTGAGATAGAGCAAACCTAGACGACCTTGCGCCCAAAGCCGCCCTGCGCGCGGACGGGCGCAACAGGTGAGGGCAGGAGGGATTGCGGCACTTCATGCCCCTCATCCTCCATTGCTTCACGCCGATCCATATAGCGAGTGAAGGCCACGTCGGCGTCGAAGTCCGACGATGGCTCAGCGTCCTTTGCAATCGCTGCCGTTCGCGCCGCCCTGTTTGGGCTTGCGTACGGGCTTGGGCCGATTTTCGATGAGGGCCGCCCAAAGATTGGCAATCGCGCCGCGCCAGGCGATGAGAAAGCAGAAAAACCCCGTATTGATGAGGATCGCGCTTGGCAGATAAGTGGATGATGAGGCGCCCACCCCCGGCACGTCGGGGCCGGGACCGTGGTAATTGGCTGCTCCGGTAAGGATCAGCCCGCAGATTATCCAGTACGCCGGTTTCATCGTGCGCCGCTTCGGTTCCGGTGCCCAGTCTAAACCATCGGCGTTAATGCGCCGTATCTTGTTCCACAGCTTCTCCCGCCAAAGCCATTGCGGGCTACCGGGACCCTACCCATATTCCATTTTCAAAGGCGCTCCCCCCTGAACGCCGCGGACACAGCACCATGACCCAGACCTTCCCCCTCCTTCCACTTCGCGACATCGTCGTCTTCCCCGGCATGGTCGCTCCCCTGTTCGTGGGCCGCGACAAATCGGTCGCGGCGCTCGAAGCGGCGATGGAGGCATCCAAGGACATCGTCCTGCTCGCCCAGCTCGATCCGGGCTGCGACGATCCGGAGGGCGATGACTTGTACGATGTCGGCGTGGTCGCGAAGGTGCTGCAACTGCTGAAGCTGCCCGACGGTACGGTGCGCGTGCTGGTTGAAGGCACGACCCGCGCGCGGCTCTCGGCGCTTCAGGATGTCGGCACGCACCTGCTTGCCGAGGTCGAGGTGGCCGAGCCCGAGACTGTCGCAGGCAGCGAAGTTACGGCGCTGATGCGGCAGGTAACCGAGCAGTTCGGCGAATATGTGAAGCTCAACAAGAAGATGGGCGAGGACGCGGGCGTGGACCTGTCCGAGGTCGACGATGCCAGCCAGCTGGCCGACACTATCGCTGCCGCGCTCAGCGCCAAGGTCTCGGACAAGCAGGCGCTGCTGACCGAAAGCAATCCCCTGAAGCGGCTCGAACTGGTGATGGCCTTCATGGAAGGTGAGCTGTCGGTGCTTCAGGTCGAACGTCGCATCCGCGGGCGGGTGAAGCGCCAGATGGAGAAGACCCAGCGCGAATATTACCTCAACGAACAGTTGAAGGCGATCCAGTCGGAACTGGGCGGCGGCGACGACGGCGAGGGCAACGAGATCGCCGAGCTCACCGAGAAGATCGAGAAGGCGAAGTTCTCCGTGGAAGCCAAGGCCAAGGCGCTCGCGGAGCTCAAGAAGCTGCGCACGATGCAGCCGATGAGCGCCGAGGCGACCGTTATCCGCAACTATCTCGACGTGCTGCTCGGCCTGCCGTGGGGCAAGAAGTCGAAGCTGAAGAAGGACATCGGCAAGGCGCAGCAAGTCCTCGATGCGGATCATTATGCGCTGGAGAAGGTCAAGGACCGGATCGTAGAGTATCTCGCAGTGCAGGCGCGGACGAACAAGCTGAAGGGCCCGATCCTGTGTCTTGTCGGCCCTCCCGGCGTGGGAAAGACCAGCCTCGGCAAGTCGATCGCCAAGGCGACGGGCCGCGAATTCGTGCGCCAGTCGCTGGGCGGCGTGCGCGACGAGGCGGAGATCCGCGGCCACCGGCGCACTTACATCGGCTCGATGCCGGGCAAGATCGTTGCCAACCTCAAGAAGGCGGGGACCAGCAACCCGCTGTTCCTGCTCGACGAGATCGATAAGCTGGGTCAGGACTTCCGCGGCGATCCGGCCTCTGCACTTCTGGAAGTGCTCGATCCTGAGCAGAACGCCAAGTTCCAGGACCACTATCTGGAGCTCGACCTCGACCTCAGCGACATCATGTTCGTGTGCACCGCAAACAGCCTGAACCTGCCGCAGGCGCTGCTCGACCGGATGGAGATCATCCGGCTCGAAGGCTATACCGAGGATGAGAAGCTCGAGATCGCTCAGCGCCATCTGGTCGAAAAGCAGGTCGAGGCGCACGGCCTCAAGAAGGGCGAGTTCACGCTTCAAGAAGAGGCTCTGCGCGACCTGATCCGCTACTACACCCGCGAAGCAGGCGTGCGGACGCTGGAGCGCGAGATCGCCAAGCTGGCCCGCAAGAGCTTGCGCCAGATTCTCGAGGGCAAGGTTAAGAGCGTCACCATCACGCCCGAAAACCTCGGCGACTTCTCGGGCGTACGCAAGTTCAAGCACGGCGTTTCGGAAGAGGAAGCGCAGGTTGGCGCGGTGACCGGGCTTGCCTGGACTTCCGTGGGCGGCGAGCTCCTCACTATCGAGTGCGTCACCACGCCGGGCAAGGGCGAGGTCAAGACCACCGGCAAACTTGGTCAGGTGATGAACGAGAGCGTTGCGGCGGCCTTCAGCTTCGTGAAGGCGCGTGCGCCCGCCTACGGGATTAAGCCGAGCCTGATCAATCGGAAGAACATTCACATCCACCTTCCCGAAGGCGCGGTGCCTAAGGACGGGCCGAGCGCGGGGATCGGCATGGTCACCTCGATCGTCTCGACCCTCACCGGGATCCCGGTGCGTCCCGACGTGGCGATGACCGGCGAGGTCACGCTGCGCGGCCGGGTGCTGCCGATCGGCGGGCTCAAGGAAAAGCTGCTCGCGGCGCTGCGGGGCGGGATCAAGGTGGTGCTTATCCCCGAGGACAACGTCAAGGATCTCGCCGAAATCCCCGCCAACGTGAAGGCGGGGCTGGAGATCATTGCGGTATCCCATGTCGACGAGGTGCTCGCCCGCGCGCTCACCGAACCGCTGGTGGCAATCGAGTGGACCGAGGCTGACGACCTCGCCAGTCAGCCGGGTAGCACCGCAGCGGCGGCGAATGTCGCTGGCACAGAGGTGCCGACCGCCCATTGAGCCGCTAAAAGACCTTCTCTTGCCGCGAATCGCGGCAGGGTCGCGCGTGTTTCGCAAAGTCGGGCATGAGGGAAATGCAGGTGGCTAACCCCGGTTGGGTGCCTGCGCCATTTCGGCTTTTTGCCCAAGGCTGGGCTATCGGCGGATTGCCTTTGACAGCCTCGGCAAAAAGGGCTCAATTCCCCGACTTTCAACATGGGCGATTCCACTGATCCAAAGATATCCTGAAACTAGGGGGTTCCGATATGAACAAGAACGACCTGATCAGCGCCGTTGCTGACGCAAGCGGTCTTTCCAAGAATGATTCCGCAAATGCCGTAGAGAGTGTTTTCGATGCCATCACCAAAGCACTGTCCGGGGGGGACGAAGTGCGCCTGGTGGGCTTCGGCACCTTCTCGGTCGCCAAGCGCAAGGCCTCGACGGGCCGCAACCCGCGCACTGGTGAGCCGATGAAGATCAAGGCCTCGAACCAGCCCAAGTTCAAGGCGGGCAAGGGTCTGAAGGACGCGGTCAATTAATTGCCCACAGACGCGCGACTTCGCGGACAAGAGAAAACCCCGTCAGCCTCGCGGCTGGTGGGGTTTTTCTTTGCCGTTTCAGCTGATAATCAGCGCGTGGTGGCGATCAGCGCGGTCGGCACCTGCGTGGTGCGCGGGCTGATCTTCCACGTCAGCGTTTCGCCAGCGGTGCCGGCCTGCGGGCCTTCGTCGGTGTTGTTGGCGAGGATGCGCATTCCGGCTGCCGCGCGAACCGTGAAGGTGCCGTCGATCTGCGGAATGCCCGGGATTGCGGCAGGGTCCTCGCCGTTTTTGCGCGCCTCCTCGCTCGCGCCCAGCGCGGCAAGACCCGTAAGCGCGCCCATGCCCATCATCGCACCCATGCCGGTCGCATCGCCGTTCTGCGCGGCGAAGCCTTGAGCGTTGATGCGCACCTGGCCGCCCTTGCGCAGGAAGACCTGTACGAAGGGATTGATCGGCGGGAAGCCTTCGATCATCGGGAAGGTGAAGTCGTGGCCCATCGTGCCGCTGGCGCGGTAGCTGACGTCGAACACGCCGTCGCCCTTGTGGACTACGCGCTCCCAGCCCTTCTGGCGGCTCAGCAGCTTTACCAGTTCGTCAGCGGCCTTAGGGTCCGAAGGGTCGATCCCGCCCATGATCGCGGCCATCTGCTCAGCCTGCTTCTTGGACTGCGCCGCGCGCTCGGCTGCGCCCGCATCCCAGTCGGCGCGCTGCTGGGCGAGCTCATCCTTGGTGCACGCGCGCTCCTCGTAGGTTTCGTCGTCGTTGCAGGGGATGGGCTGGAAAGCCTCATCGCCCGTCGCGCCCATCTGCGCGGTCTTGGAGAGCCCGAGGAAGAAGATCTCGCCGTCATAGCTGAAGGTGAAGCTGTCAGGCCCGGTAATCGCCAGCTCTGACGTGAACTTGCCTGGCGTCATGAAGCAGCCCGTCAGTGTCAGCGCGCAGGCGCTCAGCACCGCCACTGCGCGCAGGCGAATGGTCGAAATCATCGTCATGGTAACACCCCCTTGATTGCCACCTTTTAGCCGCGTGTCGCCGCCGCATAAAGCGCAATCGCTGCCGCGTTGGAGACGTTTAGGCTCTCGATCGCCGAGGTGATCGGGAGCTTGGCGAGCACGTCGCAATGATTGGCGATATTCTGGCGCAGGCCTTCGCCCTCGGCACCCAGCACCAACGCGATCGGCCCGGTGGGCATGACGTCAGCGAGCACAAGATCGGCCTCGCCGGCCAACCCGATGCGCCAGTAGCCCGCCTCGGCCAGATCCTCCAGCGCGCGGGCGAGGTTCACGACCCGCACCCAGGGCATCGTCTCGAGCGCGCCCGAAGCGGCCTTGGCGAGCACGCCGCCTTCGGGCGGAGCGTGGCGGTCCTGCGTGACGATTGCTGCGGCGCCGAAGGCCGCCGCCGAGCGCATAATCGCGCCCACGTTGTGCGGATCGGTAACCTGGTCGAGCACCACGATCGGCCGGCCCGGTTCGCCCAGCGCCACTTCGTCGAGAAACACGTCTTCGAGCGGCGAGCATTCGAGAACAAGCCCTTGATGCGGCGCGTCTTTCGCCACAAGCCGCGCCAGATCGGCGGCCTGCGCGTGCTCGATCGGGAAGCCTTCGGGCAGTTCGCCGTCGAGGCTTTCGAGGCCCTCGGGCGTGGCCCACAGCTTGCGATGCTGGCGCTCGGGGTTCTTGAGCGCGGACTCGACCGGATGGCGGCCCCACAGCCGCACCTGCCCGCTGCTCGCCTTGCCAGAGCCGCGCCCGCCGTTCATGCGACCTGCACGGCCGCGCAAGGCCCGCTTCTTTTCACCACTGTTCATGTTGTTTCCCGGCTGAGGCTTTCCAAGTGCGCCCCCTGCCAGCCCCCCCTGCCAGCAGGGCCATTGACAGGCAAGCAGTGCTTCGCCAAAGGGGCGCCTCTCGGCATCGGGACCCTGCGGGACCCGTGCAATTTCAGAGCAAATGACGCTCAGGAACGCCCCCCTCAAGACCGGGGACTGTGTGGACAGGTGGCCGAGTGGTTAAAGGCAGCAGACTGTAAATCTGCCCGTGCAAGCGTACGCTGGTTCGAATCCAGCCCTGTCCACCACTTCTAACATTTCTGGCGAACCAGCCTGTGCCATCGCGTCAGCGATGGCCGCTGGGGCGGTTTGGCGGAACGCGAAGACGCCGCAGGCGATACCAGCCCTGTCCACCGGCTTCCTTTCCCTCCATGCGATGTTTCACGTGAAACACTTGTTTTGCGGCGGGTCTAAACGTGTCTAGAGGGGGTCTAGAGGGGGTCAAACCCGGGTCTAAACGCGTTTGGACCGCCTCTAAAACAAGCGCCGCCCGCGACCGCGTGGGAGCGGCGCGGGCGGCGCCGGGGTTTCCGCCTGGGGAGTTCAGGCGATCAGGCGGCGAGCGTCGCCTGCTGCTGATCCGCCCAGATCAGCCCCGGCAGATAGCGCGCGTCGACCTTGCCGTCCTTCATCGCAAACAGGTGCAGCCAGCCGTTGTCGAACAGCGCGCGCACGCCCGGATGCTTTTCGAGGATTTTGATCATTTCCTCGCGCGGGGCCTCGATCATAACCGAGAGGCGCAGCGGTTCGTGCTGAAGGTTATCGCCATCATGCACCGCCTGCCACGGCAGACCGGCGCGCAGGCGGCCGCCGTTGCCCTCGATCACCCCGATCCCGCCGACCACGTTGTGGATCAGCTTGTTGCCGCCGCCGAACATCTCGGGCGCCACGCTGGAGCCGTAATATTGGAGGCTGATCCAGCTTGCGACCACCACCGGCGCGGTAATGATCAGTTCAAGCGTGCCGAAGCCTTCGTCCGCCTGCCAGTCGTAGGAGTGCAGGAACGCCCGCCCGCCAAGGTCACGGCCCGCGGTCGCTGCGCGCGGTCCGGTGATGAACGCCGCGCAGCCGGCAAGGCCCCACTCGGGGCGGATCTCGGCCCAGTTCTGGGCGCGTGCCGGGATGCTTTGGCCGCTGGCACCCGGCATGCGCAGGGCACGCTCGGCGCGGGCGATCTTTGCGGCCTGCGCGAGGGACCTGCGCACCTTGGCAAGGTCGCCGCTGCGCGAGGCGGGCAAGCCATCGTCGTAGATGGTGATCGCATCGGTGGTGGTGTCGTGAAGACCCGAGACGAACAGCACGTCATCGGCCACCTCGACGCCGCGCGATGCCAGCCCGGCGCGGGTTTCGGGGTCGTTGAGCAGGATCGCCAGCAGGCGGGCCGAAACCTCGCCGGTATAGCCGCCGCAAGCGCCGCAGTGGTAGGTGCTTTCGTGCGGGTTGTTGGTGGTGTTGCCGCCGTGGCCGAGCAGCAGCACGATCTCGCCGTGGCCGCGCTGCATGCTCATCGCCTTGAGGACCGCGGCGCCGGTGTCGGCCTTGGCCTCGGCGCTCATCCCGCCGATGACTTCAGGCGCTGGCTCGAGCTTGGCCCTGGGCGTGAAGCCCAGCGCCGATTTCACCAGCTTGACCGCGTAGATCGGCCCCATCGCCTCGACACAGGCGAAGGAGGATACCGCCGCCTGCCGGAAGCGGCCCCAGGCGCGTGAGCTGCGCGCGGCGATGCGGTCGGCCTGATCCTTGGCCGGATCGCCCGCACTGGTGGTGTTCATGCCCGCGTTGAGCAGCACCGGCAGGCGCGCTTCGAGGATGTCCGATCCGTGCGCGTGGTGCGCCAGCGGCAGGCCGAAGAAGCCTGCAAAGCCGATCGTGGCGATACTGGTGTCGGTGCTTTCGAGCGCGCGGCGGAACACTTCCGAGCGCACGTCGATGCAGAAGGCGGCTTGCAGGAACGGCCGCCCGGCGGTGGGCCTTGCGCCGTCCAGCGCGGCGATGAGCCGGCGTTGATGGCCGCGGTCGGCGGCGTCCTGGAGGATCGCAAGCGCGACTTCATCCGCCGTGGCGATGACGGGCATGGCGTGGGCGGCGACGGTCTCGGCCCATAGTGCGGCGACCCCGGGGGCATGGGCAAGCAACGCCTCATCCCAGATCAGGCGGATCGCGAGCAGGTCGAGCAGCGTGCGGTCGGTTCCGCCGACAAGCTCGGCCTGCCACAAAATCCAGCGTGCGTGCTGCCCCCAGCCGCCGAGGCTCATCGCCAGGCGGTGGAACGCGGTCGGCGCGGCCTCGTCAGTGATGCCCAGCGCCTCGGCGGCGGCAAGGATTGCGCGTTCGGTGATGTCGGGCGAGGCGGCGACATGGGCGCAAAAGCCCTCCAGCCCAGCGATTTCCGGAGTGAGATCGTGCATCGCCCAGCCGCGCCAGGCGGCGAATGCCTGCGATCCGGGGGCGGGCGACCACAGCGCCTGCCCGCGATCGAAGTGGCCTGCGGCCCACAACCCGATGCAGCGGTCGATCAGCGCGGGCCAGTCGATGCCGGTTGCCTCTGCCGCAAGCTCGGCCACGGTCGGCAGGGCGCGCGGGGCGGGGCCATCGCCGATTTTTTCTGCGACTTGGCGCAAGGCGATGGCATTGGCAGGCTTGAGCAGCGAGGCTGAAGCCGCCAGCGCATCGGTCAGGTCCACAGCGCTGATGCGGCCTTGCGCGATGGCGGCGGCATAGTCTGCGCCCTTGCGGGTGACGCGCACCCCGGCGACCCGCGCCAGCCGTGCGGCGGCGGTGGCAAGGTCCTCCCCGGTCTGGCCGAGGAAGGGATTGACCGCCACGGTCGCGTCGAGCGGGAATGCGGGGGGGACGGCGCGGCCTGCGGCTTCTGCGGCTTCGAGCACCGCCGAGAAGCGGGCCGGAGCGATGTCTGTATGGGTCATCAGCATGGTCGGTCTCCGAATGGGTGCGTCAGGTCAGCGCGAGGTGGTCGAGCGGAAGCCGCCGATCGCGCGGTCGAGCAGGGCGTTGAGGTAGAGTCCGTTGGCGAGGTGGACGCGCAGGCCAGCGGTCGCCGGGTGGTGCGCCCACAGCGGGAACAGCGCCTGGGCAAAGGCGACGAGGCCAAAGCTTGTCACCGCGATCACGATCAGCGCCCATTCGAGCGCGCCGGGGGTCGGTACAGCGGGCAGGATCGGGCCCCAGATCTTCGTGGCAGCAGCCTGGAAGCTGAAGTAGCCGATCGCGGCGGCCAGCGAGGAGGCTCCGGTGCGGATGGTAAGTTGCGTGGGCGCCCGGTCGGCAAGGCCCTGCGCAACGAGGTAGGCCACCCCGAAGATCAGGATCGCGCCCAGCGCCAGCGCTTGCGGGGACTTCGGCCCGAGGGCTAGCGTGAAGGCGGTGGCGATAACCGCGAAGATGGCAAGGGCCAGTGCAAAGCTCTTGAGCACCGCAGCGACGCTCGGCACGGCAACTGGCCCGGGGCGGCGGATGTTCGATACCTCGGTCACGGCCGTCCCCGAGGAGAGG
>JBBRUU010000001.1:0-60575 GCA_038247515.1 Sphingomonadales bacterium | reverse complement strand
GGGTCATCGATCCGCGCCGCCCATTTGCAGATGGGTGCAAAGAAGGCGGGAAAATCGACCTCCTGAAAGCCCTCACGCCCCTGCATTCCGCGCGCCACATCACCGACGAACAGGATCACGGCTTGCGAATCCTGATGCGCGACGTGCACGCCGATGCTGGCATTGGTGGCGCCCGGCCCGCGGGTCACAAAGGCGATGCCGGGGCGGCCAGAACCTGCGGCGTTCATTGCCCCGTCGGCGCAGGCCATGAAGGCGGCGCCGCCTTCTTGCCGGCAGGTGACGACATCGATCTCGGGCCGGTCGGGCAGGGCATCGAGCACGGCAAGGAAGCTTTCACCGGGCACGGTGAAGATCCGCTCGCAGCCTTGCTCGGCCAGACAATCGACCAGCAGGGCGGCCGCGCTCCTGGTCTGCGCGCGAGTGGAATCAGTCATCTGCTAGTCTCCCGTCGGCTTGCGGATCGCCTCTACATCCGGGGGCCGAGCGGTGCAAACCGCGTCAACCTTTCCGCAATTCGGCACGGCTTGTCCCACACTGCTTGTCCCACGCTGCGACACGCTGGCCGCAAGCCTGTTCCAATAGTTAAGAAAGTCTTAACGCTGGCACATCGGACAACGGAGATTCGCAAAAATGCGTCGCAGCCTGGTACTCACCGACGAGACCGCCCGCCACTGGTTCCGGGCGATCTTGCCGCCGCACGTGAAGCGTGATTTGCTCCCGATCCCGGCCGAAGCGCTGTGGCGGATGACCCTTGAAGACGTGCGCGGCGTTGCTAGCACCTATGCCGCGCTGACGCTGGCGATCTTCGCGTTCATCATCTGATTTTCTCGGCGCCTTCTAGGCGTCTAGAAGGCGGGGGCCGCGGGCTTCGGCAGGTCTTCGATGGCGTGCAGCTTGCGAGCGAGCTGCGCCGAGAGCAGGCACAGCACCAGGCTGAACAACAGCTGTTCTTCCAGCGGGATGCCGAAATAGCCGAGCACCCCTGCAAGGCCCGCGCCCACCACCATGAACACCGACGAGATGAAGTTGTTGGCCGCGACCGAGCGCGAGGCCTCCGACTTGTCGACGCGGGTGGTGAGGAAGGCATAGAGCGGCACCACGAACATCCCCCCCGCCACTGCGATCAGCAGCAGGTTTGCAATCAGCGCCAGCGCGAGCGGATAGGTGAGGAACTCGGTGACGCCGAACAGTTTGCCTTGCTGCGGCACGAGATTCCAGCTGCGGCAGATGAGGTAGAAGCCGACCAGCAGCCCCCCGAGCACCAGCACCGAACGGGCGGAATAACGCGCTGAGATGTTGCCCTTGAGCAGCGCGTTGATCGACACTGATCCGATCGCGATACCGGCCGAAAAGGCAGTCAGCAGCACTGCGGCGACCTGCTTGTCGGCAAGCAGCACGTTTTTGGCGAGCGGGATGAACTGCACCGACAAAATCGCCGCGATCGCCCAGAAATAGCTGATCGCCAGCACGGCATAGCGCAGCTCCAGATTGCCCATCGAAAAGGCGATCAAGTCCCTGGAGGCGCGGATCGGGTTCCAGTCGACCTTGGTGGCGGTGCCTGCTTCGGGCGGCGCGGACGGCACCCAGCGGCACACGATGTAGCCGACCACCGCGATCGCAATAATCGCGACGATGCTGTCTGTGATGTGCATCGCCCCGCCCAGGATCATGCCCGTAAGGATCGCCACATAGGTGCCCGCCTCGACCAGGCCCGTGCCTGCGAGCACTTCGTCCTTTTCGAGGTGCTGCGGCAGGATCGCGTATTTGATCGGGCCAAAGAAAGTGGAATGCATCCCCATCGCAAACAGCGCGACAAACATCAGCGGGATCGCGACGGTCTCGACCTGCATGCCTTGTGCGGCGAGCAGCAGGCCGGCGGCGCCGACGCTCATGATGATGATCTCGGCAAACTTGATCCAGCGGATGATCGCCGCCTTGTCGCGCATGTCGGCAAGCTGGCCCGATGTGGCCGAGAACAATACGAAGGGCAGCACGAACACGGCGGTGGCAACGCCGCTGATGAGCGTTTCCATCTCGGGCGAATCGTAGACCGAGTAGACGACGAAAAGCACCATCGCGTTCTTGTAGAGGTTGTCGTTGAGCGCGTTGAGGAGCTGGGTGAGGAACAGCGGCAAGAAACGCCGCTTGCGCATCAGATCGGTCGATGTGGTCATGCGATGGTTACGCTGGCGCTTCCCTGTGAGTTACCCGCGACATAGCGCGGGGACGCACTTTCACAATAGCGCAAACGGCAGGGCGGGCGTAGGCGTCATCCCCGGGGATGCCGGAACACGGGGGTTTTGCAGCGGCCATTCGGGCGCTAGACGGGGATCAGCCATGCAGAGCTTGCCCAACATTCTCACCCTTTCGCGCATCTTTGCGGTGCCGCTGCTGGCGTTCTTCCTGTGGTGGCCCGAGTGGCGGCTGGGCTATCTGATCGGCTTCGTGCTCTATTGCATCATCGCCCTCACCGATTTCCTCGACGGCTATCTGGCGCGCGCGCAGGGCACGGTCTCGAAGCTCGGCATCTTCCTTGATCCGATCGCCGACAAGATCATGGTCGCTGCGGTTATCCTCGTGTTGACCGCGCAAGGTTATCTGCGCGGGCCTTACGCGGGCGACGTTCATGTGATTGCGGGCCTCGTGATCCTCATGCGCGAGATCGCGGTGTCGGGCCTGCGCGAATTTCTGGGCGGGACGCAGGTCTCGATCCCGGTCTCGAAGCTCGCCAAGTGGAAGACGACCTTCCAGCTTGTGTCTTTGGGCGCGCTGATCCTCGGCGGCGCGGTACACGGCGCGCCCTGCCAGTCGGTGGGGCAGGGCTGCGGCACGCTCGCACAAAGCTGGGTGCACCTTGTCGGCCTCGTCTCGCTGTGGACGGCGGCGGTGCTGACCTGCGTGACCGGCTGGGACTATCTCAGGGTCGGCCTCAAACATATGGATTAAGGTCGGGGATTAATGCTGTAGATTAGGACTAGCACGCCCGCGCAGTTTCAGGTTATCAAGTCTCCCATGGGATCGCAGGAACTGCCCGAACCGGGGTCATATGTCCGCTCGCTCGCGGATCATGCACGTCAGCTTCAGCGCGAAGCGTGCATCGCGCTTGATCAGGGCGACTACGTGCGCGCCACGGCGCTGCTCGGCGATGCTGAGCTGCTTGCCGAGGATGTCCACGACTTCGTGATCGATATCGAGCGGCGCGAGATCGGCGGACTGATGACGCTTGACGCTTACGATATCAGGGAAGCGGCGCTGCCCAAGCCCGCCCGCTCGCAGACACGCCTCGCGCTGACCTCACGCCGGGTGCGGGCGGCGATCGGCGCCAGCCTCCTGATGGGCCTCGTGCTGACCGAGTGGTGAGGGGGCCGGACTGATGGTGAAGAACGTTTGCCTGCCCTTGGGTGTTTGCCTGTTTGGCGGTTTGATAATGGCGACGAACGCGTTTGCCGCCGATAAACAAGCGCGGGATAAGGTTGTGGGCATGGCAAAGACTCGCGATGCCGTTCTAGAGGCGCGCCCCCCGCTGCGGCTGATCGACAAGGCTGTGCGCGATGATTGCGCCGCGAAGGGCAAGGGCTAAGCGCCTGATGGCGCGTTCTGCTCGTGCGCGACGGCGGTGACCTTCAGCCTATGGGTTTCGGGAATGGATCCCAAGATGGTCGGCCGGTTCGACAAATTTTTGCAAGAGCCGAGCGCGCAAGCGGATGCGGAATTTGCCGCCGCTTATCAAGGGCCGGAATTGTACGGGCCGCTCTGCAATATAGCGATCTGACCGGGCATCTCACCCCGCCCGAAGTTCCTCAGCCAACAACAGAAAATCAGCCTCCCTTGGCGAGTTCTTCCTCCATGCCAGCACGATCTCGCGCTTGGCGGTGGGGCTGTCGACGGGGCGCGCGACCACTTGCGTTCCTGCCAGAATCCCCGCTTTCAGTGCCATTTCGGGGAGCATAGTGAGGCCCAGATCGTTGTCGACCAGCTGCACCAGCGTGTGCAGGCTGGTGCCGATCATCGCCGCGCTACCGCGCAGTTCGGCGCGGTTGCACGCGGCCAGCGCATGGTCGCGCAGGCAGTGGCCGTCCTCCAGCAGCAGCAGCCGTCCCTGATCGATCGTCTCGGGCTTGATGCTGGCCGGAGGATCGCGCGGATCGTCCTTGGGAAAGGCGATGAATAGGCGGTCTTCCGCAATATGCGCGATTGCCGCGTCGCCGGTGTCGAAGGGCAGGGCCAGCAGCACGCAATCGGTCCGCCCGTGGCTGAGGGATTCGAGCGCGTTGTGACTGGTCTCCTCGCGCAGGATCAGCTTCAGATCGGGCCGCTCGCGCTTCAAGCGCGGCAGCATCCGCGGGAGCATGAACGGGGCGATGGTGGGGATAACGCTCATCCGCAGCTCGCCCGACAGCGGCTTGCCCGAGGCTTGGACCAGATCGGCAAGCTCCTCAGCCTCGCGCAGCAGCCGGTTGGCCTTGGCTACCACTTGTTCGCCCAGCGCGGTGAAGCGTACCACCCGGCGCGAACGTTCGACAAGCGTCACGCCAAGCAGCGATTCCAGCTCGCGGATCCCCGCCGACAGCGTCGATTGCGACACGAAGCTGGCATCCGCCGCGCGCCCGAAATGCCCGTGCTCGTGAAGCGCCACGAGGTATTGCAATTGCTTGATAGTGGGGAAGTAGGTGGACACGCCCGGAGCCGTTATTCCGCGACCAGCGCGTCTGGTTCACCGTCCGCCTCAGGCTCGGCCTGCGCATCGGGCTCGGCCTCCGCCTCAGCATCCGGCTCCTGCTCCTGCTCCAGCTCTGCCTCAACCACATCGTCTATGTGGGTCATCTTGAGCTTGCCGTTATGCACCGCGAAGGCGAGCTTGCCCTCGACCAGATCGAGCGCGTCCTTGCCGAACACATCGTAGCGCCAGCCCTGCAGCACCGGCAGTTCGCGCGCGCCTGCGGCCAGCGCTTCCATCTCGTCGGCGCGGGTGAGCAGGCGCGGAGCGACGTCGATCTCGCGGGCGCGAATTTTCAGCAGCAGCTTGAGCAGATCGGCCACCAGCGCGCCTTCACGCCCCAGCGGCGCGCCCTGCTTGATCTTCTCGGGCATCTCGCTCTTGGGCAGCGGCTCGGCCTCGGCCAGCACTTTCATGAGCCGCTTGCCGATGTCGTTGTCGCGCCACGCCGCCGAAAGCCCGCGCACCTTGGCAAGATCCGCCTGCGCCTTGGGCGGGTGGCTGGCCACGTCGGCCAGCGTCTCGTCGCGCATGATCCGCCCGCGCGGGATGTTCTTGTGCTGCGCCTCGGTCTCGCGCCAAGCGGCAAGCGCCTTCATCCGGCCCAGAACCTGCGGATTGCGCCCCGACTGGCGGATGCGCTTCCAGGCGAGGCTCGGATCGGTGAGGTAGTTGGACGGGTCGGCGAGCTTCTCCATCTCGGCATCGAGCCACCCGCCGCGGCCGGTCCTGATAAGCTTCTTCAGGATGCGCGGGAAGATCCCGGCAAGGTGCGTCACGTCGCCGATCGCGTACTCGATCTGGCGCTCGCTGAGCGGGCGGCGGCTCCAGTCGGTGAAGCGCGCGCCCTTGTCGATGGTGAGGCCGACCCAAGTCTCGACCAGGTTGGCATAGCCGATCTGTTCGGACTGGCTGATCGCCATCATCGCGATCTGAGTGTCGAATATGGGGTGGGGGGTCTTGCCGGTGAGGTTGACGATGATCTCGACGTCCTGCGAGCCGGCGTGGAAGATCTTGAGCACATCCTCGTTCTCGCACATCAGGTCGAGCAGCGGGGTGAGGTCGATGCCGTCCGCCATCGGGTCGATTGCGGCGGCTTCTTCGGTATTGGCGATCTGCACCAGGCACAATTCGGGCCAATAGGTGTTCTCGCGCATGAATTCGGTGTCGACCGCGACAAAGTCTGACTTGGCGAGGCGGGTGCAGAGGTCGCAGAGGGCCTCGGTGGTGGTAATCAACGGATGGATTTTCATGTCATCTTTTCGCGGTTATCGGGCGGAGTGCCGCCCTCGGGTTTGAACCCTGTCGGCCTTGCGCGGGGCGAGGCTTCCCATTCAGCGCGCTGGCGACGATCGCCGCGCGAGCGCGCCCTAGCGCGATAGCCTCTCCAAGGACAAGAGTTTAGAAGGGGCCGCGATAAAGTGCACATGTTGCCTTCAACGCCCGAACAATCGTCCAAAGAAGCCCTTTTCGGCCGGGGGTGGGGGGTTAGGCGAGTGCGTCTGGCTCCGGCATCAATGCGCGCGCTTCCCCTGCAGACACCACCGGCGCATCGAAGAACGCGAAGTCCTCGTTGCTGCCGACCAGCACTGCCATCGGCCGCGTCAGGGCGCCTTCCGCAATCGTGTGGCGGACCGCGAGGTGGAGCAGGATCGCGCTGGTGCAGGCGGCGAGCAGACAGGGACCGCGCGGGGCATCGTCGCTTTCGTGATTGCCTGCAGCCGCCGTCACCGCGCCGTACAGCGCCGCAAGCCCGTCGACCTCTATCGCGTTGTCGATCTTAGCAAAGCATCCTTGCCGCACCAGCGCCAGCGCCGCGTCGGGCTGCCCCTCGCGCAGCATTGCCTCAAGGCGCTTGCAGAAGCCGCGTTGTTCTTCTGCGTCCGCAAATGCCCGCTGCAAGGTAAGCTCCCGCTTCGTATCCATCACAGGCATAGCGCGGCCAGTTTGCCAGGTGTTTGCCATTTTTTGCCCGCCCGCAGTGCAGGCATTTGGGCAAGCCCCCACTGGATTTACGCAGGCACCTCGCCTAGAGGCGCGCCTTGGATTCCCTGTAGCTTTGGAACATTCGGCAAATGCACCCCTATCGCACGCACACCTGCGCCCAGCTTTCCTCGGATCATGTCGGCAAGACCGTCCGCCTGTCGGGCTGGGTCCATCGCAAGCGCGATTTTGGCGGGTTGCTGTTCGTTGATCTGCGCGATCATTACGGCATCACCCAGATCGTCGCCGATGCGGATTCGTCTGCGCTGGTGGTGCTTGATCGGCTGCGGGTGGAATCGGTCATCACCATCGAGGGCGAGGTCAAGGCGCGCATCGCCGAGACCGTGAACCCGCGCCTTGCCACCGGCGCAGTCGAGGTCTTCGCCCGCGCCATCACGGTGCTCAGCACTGCCGAAGAACTGCCGCTGCCGGTCGCTGATGAACAGCCTTACCCCGAGGACGTGCGGCTGAAGTACCGCTTCCTCGATCTGCGCCGCGAGACGCTGCACAAGAACATCATGACCCGCGTGGCGGTGATCGCCGATATGCGCGCAAGGATGGGCGCGGTGGGCTTCAACGAGTTCTCGACCCCGATCCTGACCGCCTCCAGCCCCGAAGGCGCGCGCGACTTTCTCGTGCCGAGCCGCATCCATGCGGGCAAGTTCTACGCGCTGCCGCAGGCGCCGCAGCAGTACAAGCAGCTTTTGATGGTGGCGGGCTTCGACCGTTATTTCCAGATCGCGCCGTGCTTCCGCGACGAAGACCCGCGCGCCGACCGCCTGCCGGGCGAGTTCTATCAGCTCGATCTTGAAATGAGCTTCGTTACGCAGGAAGAAGTCTGGGAGACGATGGAGCCCGTCATTCAGGGCACATTCGCCGCCTTCGCGGGCGACAAGACGGTCACCCCGGCGGGCGAATTTCCGCGCATTCCCTATGACGAGGCGATCCTCAAGTACGGCAGCGACAAGCCCGACCTGCGCAACCCGCTGATCATCAGCGACGTCTCGGCGCACTTCACGAGCTCGGGTTTTGGCCTGTTCGAGAAAATCGTCGGCGGCGGCGGCGTGGTGCGCGTCATCCCCGCGCCCGGCACCCACGAGAAGAGCCGCAAGTTCTTCGACGACATGAACGATTGGGCGCGCAAGGAAGGCTACGCGGGCCTCGGCTACGTCACGCGCAAGGCCGGCGAGTTCGGCGGGCCGATCGCCAAGAACCACGGGCCGGAACGCATGGCTGAGCTCTACGCCGAGCTTGGCCTTGGCGAGAACGACGGGCTGTTCTTTGCCGCGGGCAAGGCAGCCGACGCCGCCAAGCTTGCAGGGGCCGCGCGCATCCGTGTGGGCGAGGAACTGGGCCTGATCGACGAGAACGCCTTCGCGCTCGCATGGATCGTCGATTTCCCGTTCTATGAATGGAACGAGGACGAGAAGAAGGTCGACTTCAGCCACAACCCCTTCTCCATGCCGCAGGGCGGGATCGAGGCGCTGGAGGGGCAGGACCCGCTGACCATCAAGGCGTATCAGTACGATCTGGTGTGCAACGGCTACGAGATCGCAAGCGGATCGATCCGCAACCACAAGCCCGAAACGATGGTGAAAGCTTTCGAGATCGTCGGCCTCTCCAAGGCGGATGTGGAAGAGCGCTTTGGCGGGATGTACCGCGCCTTCCAGTACGGCGCGCCGCCGCACGGGGGCATGGCGGCGGGCGTTGACCGGGTCATCATGCTGCTTTGCGGCGCCAAGAACCTGCGCGAAATCTCGCTGTTCCCGATGAACCAGCGCGCCGAGGATTTGCTGATGGGCGCGCCGAGCCCGGCCGAGCCGCGCTCGCTTCGCGAACTCCACATGCGCGTGGTCGAGCCGCCGGTGAAGCCGGTCGGCTAAGGCGGGTGATTAAGGCGGGAGGCGGGGCGGCTTAGCTGCCCTCCACTCCGGCAAGGAACGCCGCGACATTGCTGCCCAGCGCGGCGACATTGTAGCCGCCCTCCATCACCGTGACGGTCGGCAGGCCGAGCGCGCCGATGGCCGCGCCCATGCGCTGCATGTCGTCGGTGGTGAGAGCGAATTGCGAAATCGGGTCCTCGGCATAGGTATCCGCCCCGTAGCTGACGATCAGCGTACGCGCGCCGAACAGGCTCACCGCTTCCAGCGCCTTGAAAAGCGCGCCCTCGTAGGTATCCCAGTGGGTGCCGCGCGGCAGCGGCTGGTTGAATGTCGTGCCTTCGCCCGCGCCCACCCCGCGCTCGTCCGCATGGCCCCAGAAATACGGGAAATCGGTGCGCGGATCAGCGTGGATCGAGGCGAAGAACACCTCGCCGTGCGCGTAGAAGATGTCCTGCGTGCCGTTGCCGTGGTGGTAATCGACATCGAGCACCGCCACCGGGCCGAGGCCCTGCGCCAGTGCCGCGCGCGCAGCGATTGCGGCGTTGTTGAGGTAGCAATAGCCGCCGAAATAGTCGGCGCCGGCGTGATGCCCGGGCGGGCGGCACGCGGCGAAGGCCTGCGCGGCCTCGCCTCGCGCAATCGCGTCCACCGCGCTCAGCGCTGATTGCGCGGCGCCGTAGGCTGCAGCCCAGGTGCCCGCCGCAATCGGCGTCACGGTATCGAAGCCATATTGGCCGAGCTGGCCGTCGATCCTGTCGATTTGCAGCGGCCGCCGCCCGCGCACCGGAAAGGCATAGCCAATCGCATCGCCCTCCCGCCCCGTCGCCAGCCATGCTGCGTGCGCGCCTTGCAGGAAGGCGACGTAATCGGGTTCGTGAACGGCGAGGATTGCGGCAAGCCCTTGGTCGCCGGGGCTGCGCACGCTGCCGATCCGCGCCAGCATGCCTCCGAGCCGCGCCGGGGTTTCGGCATGGTCCATGCGTCCGCCATTGACCAGTTCGTGCAAAGGCGCGTGGGCTTTCTGGGCGGGGGAGCAGAATGTCAGCATAGCGGGCGTCTCTCGCATGGCGGCGCAAAGGGTGGCAAGGTCGCGGCGCCCTGTTGTCTTTCATGCCCACTTGCCAGCGCCTGCGCCTGTCTTTAGGGCAGGCTGAAGTTTACCTAACACCAAGTTCAAGAGGGAATACCATGAGCGATACAGCCGACCGGGTGGCCAAGATTGTCGTCGAACATCTCGGCGTGGAAGCCGAAAAGGTCACTCAGGAAGCGAGCTTCATCGACGATCTGGGCGCTGACAGCCTCGACATCGTCGAACTGGTGATGGCCTTCGAAGAGGAATTCGGCGTCGAAATCCCTGATGATGCGGCTGAAAAGATCACCACCGTCGGTGACGCCACCAAGTACATTGAAGAGCACAAGAGCTAAGACCCTAGGGCGACGCCCCGGTGTCCGCGCTTGCCATGTGCCTGTCCCTGGCGGACAGGGCGGGGCATTCCTCAGGCAGCATAATTGCCGGGGCGCGGATCAGGGCCTAAACAGGCTCAGCCCTCTGGGGGGTTGGGCCTGTTCCTATATCGGAGCCAAGCTCCCTTCTGGAGAACGCGAATGCGCCGTGTGGTTGTTACCGGCCTCGGTCTTGTCACCCCGCTGGGGGCGGACGTCGAGACTGCCTGGGCAAACCTGATCGCCGGGGAAAGCGGGGCGGGGCAGATCACCCGTTTCGATGCCTCGAACCAGAAGTGCACGATCGCCTGCGAGGTCAAGCCCAAGGATCACCCCTGGGGCTTTGATCCCGACAAGCGCGTCGATCACAAGGTTCAGCGCCAGGTCGATCCTTTCATCATCTTCGGCATCGACGCCGCTGGCCAAGCGCTGGAAGATGCCGGCCTCACGGACATGACCCAGGCCGAAAAGGAGCGTACCGGCTGCTCGATCGGTTCGGGCATCGGCGGCTTGCCAGGCATTGAGATCGAGAGCGTCAACCTCCACGAACGCGGCCCCGGCAGGGTCAGCCCGCACTTCGTGCACGGACGCCTGATCAACCTCATCACCGGCCAGGTGCAGATCAAGTACGGGTTCATGGGCCCGAACCACGCGGTCGTGACGGCGTGTTCTACCGGCGCGCACTCGATCGGCGACGCAGCGCGGATGATCGCGATGGACGATGCCGACGTGATGCTGGCAGGCGGGGCCGAGGGCACCATCTGCCCGCTCGGTATCGCCGGCTTTGCGCAGGCGCGCGCGCTCAACACGAGCATGAACGACCGCCCGACCGAAGCGAGCCGTCCCTATGACAAAAACCGTGACGGCTTTGTGATGGGCGAGGGCGCGGGCGTCATCGTGCTCGAGGAATACGAGCGCGCCAAAGCACGCGGCGCGAGGATCTACGCCGAAGTGACCGGATACGGGCTGTCGGGCGACGCCTATCATGTCACCGCCCCGCATCCCGAAGGCCGCGGCGCGGAACTGGCGATGCGGATGGCCTTGAAGAAGGCGGGCCTTGGCCCCGGCGACATCGACTACATCAACGCCCACGGCACCTCGACGATGGCCGACACCATCGAACTTGCCGCGATCAAGCGCGTGCTCGGCGATGACCTGGGCGGCGCGTCAATGTCCTCGACCAAGAGCGCAATCGGCCACCTTTTGGGCGGCGCGGGCGCGGTCGAAGCGATCTTCTGCATCCTTGCGATGCGCGACCAGATCGTGCCTCCGACGCTCAACCTGCACGACCCGGACGTTGGCACCGAGGGCATCGACCTTGTGCCGCTAGTGGCGAAGAAGCGCGAAGTGCGCGCGGTGCTGAACAACTCGTTCGGGTTCGGCGGCACCAACGCCTCGATCATCATGCAGAAGATCGACTGACACCGTGAGCGCCGCGCGGGGTCTCGTGCTGGCACTGGTCGGCCTCGCGCTTACGGGGCTGGTGCTGGTGTGGACCATGCTGGGGTCAGCGACGATCGCCAAGGATACCAGCTTCACCATCCCCGCGGGCGCTTCGGTCGCCTCGGTGGCCGACAAGCTTGAGGCCGAGGGGCTGGTCTCCTCGGCATCGGGCTTTATGCTCCGTGCGCGGATCTTCGGCTCCGACACGCCGATCCAGGCGGGCGAATTCCTGCTCAAACCCGACATGAGCCAGAGCGACATCCTCGCCGCTTTCCAGTCGGGCGATGTGATCCGCAGGTTTGTGACCATCCCCGAAGGGATGCCCTCGATCCTCGTCTGGGAACGCCTGATGGCCGAGCCTCTGCTGAGCGGCGAGGTCGCGGTGCCGCCCGAAGGCTCGATCCTGCCAGACACCTATGCGTTCGAGCGAGGCCAGTCGCGTGCTAGCCTTGTCGAGCAGATGCAGGCGGCGATGGACAAGGCGCTCGCCGAGGAGTGGGCTAAGCGCGGGCCTCGTATCGCGGTGGGCACCATGCGCGAGGCGCTGGTGCTCGCCGCGATTGTCGAGAAGGAGACCGGCAAGCCCACCGAGCGCCGCATGGTCGCCGGGCTCTATTCCAACCGCGTGCGCACGGGGATGAAGCTGCAGGCCGATCCGACGATCATCTATCCGCTCACCAAGGGCAAGCCGCTGGGCCGCCGCATCCGCCAGTCGGAAATCGCCGCGGTCAACGATTACAACACTTATACCCGCGTCGGCCTGCCTGAAGGCCCGATCACCAATCCGGGCCGTGACAGCATAGCGGCGGTGATGAACCCTCAGAACACCGGTGCATTATTCATGGTCGCCGACGGCACCGGCGGGCATTGGTTTGCGGCCACGCTCGCCGAACACAATGCCAACGTCGCCAAGTGGTATGCGATCCGCCGCGAACGGGGCGAGATGTGATCTGCCCGATGGGATTGGCGCGTGGCTGACCCCTTCATCCTCACCGCCGTCCTGCCGCCCGACCTTCAGGGCTTCGCCGAGGGCCTACGCCGCGCGCATTTCCCGCCTGAGCGCAACCACCTCCACGCCCACGTCACGCTGTTCCACGCCTTCGCTCCGGCGCTGCTGGGCGAACTCACCGGCTTCTTGCCCCGCATCGCCGCCGAATTCTCCGCGCCGCGCGGGGCGGTGAAGGGGGTGATGGACCTCGGCAAAGGCACCGCGATCGCTCTGGAAGCGCCCGACCTGCTCGCACTTCGGGCGCTGATCGCCGAGCATTTCCGAGGCAGCCTGACGCAGCAGGACCTCCACGAGCCGCGCCCGCACATCACCATCCAGAACAAGGTCACGAAGGACGAGGCGCGGGCGCTTCAGGCGGGTCTTGCGCCGGTGCTCGCTGCGTGGACCGGCAAGGGCCGCTTCGGCTTCCCGGCGCTGGCGTTGCACCGCTATTGCGGCGGGCCTTGGGAGCACGTTAAGACCTTCGCCTTCCGGGGCCGCGAGCGGGTCTAACGGCGGCCAGTGGGCGCGCGCCAAGGGGCTTGACCCCGCCCGCCGCCCGCCTTAAATGCCCGCCTCGCGCCGGGGATAACCGGCGTTCCAATCCGGCTGGAATGCCCACCGGATGCCCTTGGGGCGAAGTAGCTCAGCTGGTTAGAGCACGGGAATCATAATCCTGGGGTCGTGGGTTCGAGTCCCTCCTTCGCTACCAAAGCCATCGAACATTCGAAGCTGGACCTTTCCTGCTCCGCACTGCAAACTCGCCATGCATCGGCAAGCGGGGGTGGAGTGCGATGGATCTTGAACTCGAAGGCAAAGTCGCACTGGTTACCGGCGCGAGTAGAGGGATTGGCCGTGCCATTGCTAAAGGGCTGGCGGCAGAGGGCGCGAAACTTTGCATCGCCGCGCGCGGGCAAACGGCGCTCGATGAGGCCGCAGTAGAGATAGGCTGCACAGGGTCTGAGGTTCTGGCGGTATCCTGCGACGTTGCCGATGATGTTGCCGTTCGTGATCTGGTGCAGGTAGCGCTTGAGCATTTCGGACGGATCGACATTCTCATCAGCAATGCCTCGGCGCTGTCTGTGGGCGGCGCACGAGAGGACTGGGACAAGAGCCTGTCGGTCGATCTGATGGGTGCGGTCAGGCTCGTGGATGCAGTGTTGCCGGGAATGCGAGCGCAAGGCAGCGGTTCGATACTGCTAGTATCTTCGGTCTCTGCGATCGAGGCGTCCCCGATGGAGGATTACGGCTACACCGCGGCAAAGGCGGCGCTCAATGCCTATGCCAAGAAGCTCGCCATTAATGAGGCCGCACATGGCATCAGGGCGAACGCGCTGCTCCCCGGCTCCGTCGAGTTTCCCGGAGGCGGGTGGGATATGATGCGCGTCCAGAACCCGCCGGTCTACGAAATGGTGCGCCGAAGCATTCCGTTTGGTCGTTTAGGCACGCCTGAGGAAATCGCCGATGCGGCCACGTGGTTGGTATCAGCGCGTGCAGGCTGGGTGACAGGCGCCGCTCTCAGCGTCGACGGCGGGCAGGGCAAGGGCATCCGCTGAGAAGAAAAATTTGGCAGGGATCGAACGATAGCTGGTTCAAAGGGCAGATTATCCTCCGCGTTCGGGGCTTCGGGTCACTCATCGGCTACCAACTTTTCTTTGCATGCTCAGCCGCGCCGCAGCCAGAGCGACAGGCGCACAGCGTCGGCAATCCGTGCCCGGCCCTCCGCGCCGACCGCATAGGACAGCGCTGCGCCCAGACCTGGCTCACCTGCGGGGGTAATCGCCCCGCCATCGCTGCGCCGCCGGACCATCGCGGCGACCTGCGCTGGCCAGCGATGCGGGGCAAGGCGCAGCAGCTGCGCCGGCCAGCCGGTCGCCGAGCGGTAGGTCGTATCGACCAGCATCAAGCGCATCACCTGTTCCAACTCCCGCTCGCCCAGGTGCAGGGGAGGGTGCCCCTGCCAGTCGACCGCCATTCCGCACATGGACTGCCCCATCATCAGTGCCAGCTGGCAGGCGCGGGTGACGCCCAAGGTCTCGGCCTCCTGCCACAACAGCACCCAGTCGATCGTGCCCGCCGCCGCGAGCGCCGGCATATCGACGAGCAGCAGCGGGCCGTTATTGAACTGGTGGTCGAGCACCGCGTGGAGGATCACGTGCAGCAGGGTGTCGGTGGGGCAGAACATCTGCATTCCCGGCATCTGCGCCGGAATCGCGCGCTGCCACGCCCGCTCGATGAACGCCTGTTCGCGCCGCGCCCCTGCGTCGTCGTGCTTATCGAAAATGTGGAGGTGCAACTCCACCACCGCTTTGCCGTCGGTCATCGCTGGCAGGTGTTTGTCCGAAGGCCGCGATCGCGGATCGATGACATAGCCCAGCGCGGCAAGCAGCGCGGCCGCGGCATCCGCGTCGGCAGGCTTCACCAGCAGATCGAGATCGCGCATCGGCCGCACCGCCGCATCGATCGCGCCGGACCAGACGAAGGCCCCGCCCTTGAGCACCGCCGCCGCCACTCCGCCGCGCGCGAAGCTCTTGCCGATCTTGGCGAGAGCGGCCTTCTGGTCGAGCGCGCGCCGCGCCGACCGCAGGTGGCTGGCCTGCCATTGGCGCGCAAGATCGGGCGGGACCGCCCACGCGCCCTGCGCAGCGCGGCTGTGGAGGAGGGGGCGAAGGCGATGCTGGCCCGCCTGCCGGTCGAGCGCATGCCATGCAGCGGTATCTAGCCCGGCCGCAACTTCGGCCGCGCGCGCTATGTCGTTCCCCATAAGGGCGAAAATCGGGCTCACCTGATCACCATTACCCATGGAGCTGCTGTGTCACGTGGCCTTCCGGCACGCAATGCCCGGCGGCAATGCCCAGCGCGCAATGCCCGGCGTGCCTCACCGCAGCTGGCCGCTCGTCGCAAGCCGCTCGATCACGGCGAGAGCCCGCGCGGTCCGTCGGCCTTGCGCATCCGCATCGAACCCTTGCACTTGCGGCAGCAGCGCCATCGGCACCGTGCGCGCTAGTGCGAGCAGGTTCTCGCGGGTCTGCGCGCGGCCCGGCAATGCGGTCAGGATCCGCGGGCGGAACAAGATGGATCCGTAGGCGAGTACTCTATACTCGGGGCTGGGTCCGGGGCCGGGGCCGGCGCCGATGGCATCGCCGAGCAACATGATCCCGCCCACCGGCCAACCTGTGTCGGCAGCCCTGAGGCTGGGGCGGACCAGCAGCTTGCCGCGCCCGTCGTCGGTCGGCTCGGGCGCGCCGTCGATGGCGAGGCCTTCGCAGCTGGCCGGATGGAGCCGCATCGCGGGGCGGCCACGCCACGCGACCGGCCCGGGGGCCAGGGTCAGCGGCGTCAGGTCGTCAGCCAGCAAGAGCGCGCCCGCCTTGATCAATTCGGCTGTAAGCGTCGACTTGCCTGCGCCCGAAGGACCGGCAATCAGCCAAGCCTTGTTATGGAGCACCACCGCAGATGCATGGAGCGGCAGCATCCCGCGCATCGCCAGCGTGATCGCGGCGACCGAACTGTAGAAGGACACCGGCAAGGCGTCGTGCCATGCAGGGCCACAGACCCATCCGATCGATGAGCCGCTCTCAATGTCGAAGCTGACTTCGTCGTCGCAGTCGAAGCGCACGCCGTGGGCGGCGATGCTGGCGCGCCCGACGGCCCGGTGCGGCGCAAGGATGCCCGAGGCTGCGCGGCGGCGCACCGCAATCGCGCCGGGGCCCGGGCCATCCGCCGGATCGAACTGACGCAGCGGCACTTCGCCGCTCCAGTCCAGCCCGGCAAAGCGGGCGTGGAAGGCAAGGTCGGCGGTCAAAGCGGGATCAGGTCGAACGCGACACAGATCCGCAAGCCTTCCGCGCCATGCGGATGGGTGCGGTGATAGGCGTGCGAGGGAAACAAAGTGAGCAGCCCAGCCTGCGGACGCACCAACCGCGTCCCGAACGCCTCGGCAGCAGCATTACCCACAAAGCTGCCGGGCACGCCGAATTCGAGACAGCCTGCCGCGGTGTTTCCGCGCTCGACGCTGTCGGGGACCGCGACATAGTAACCGCCGCTGGCCCAGCCTTCCGGGTGCATATGCCAGCGCTTGAACCCCTCGCTGCCTGTCATCACGCACCACATGCGCAGCATCGCGGCCGCGGGGCGCTGGGATAGCCAGGGGTGGCCTTCTAGCGGAAGCAGTTCGATGGAATTGCGGACGTGCGTGATGATTAGCTGTTGCAAGGCACGCATCGCCGGTGTCGTTGCCCGGGCCGGCTCGTCGACCCTGAGGCTCGCGATCGATGCTGTCCCGTACCGCCCGTTGCGTAAACCCGGGCTGTCGCGCAATTCCCGCGAGAGTGCGGCGTGGAAGGCGGGCAGATCGTGCCAGCCTTCGGGCGCGGGGGGCACTGTCTCGATCAGAAAGCGATCGAACCCCGCAAGCGCGCGGGCTGCATCAAGCTCCCCGCGCTTCGCCAGCGCGAGCGTTCGCGTGCCCAGCAGATGCGCGTGGGCCGCGCCTTTTGCGGCGATGGCGTCACACACCGTTAGCACCCGATCGGGCTCGCCCCGGCCCAGCCACTGTGCGCAAAGTGCGCGAAAGGCTTCGAAGTTGGCAGGGTCGCAATCAAGCGCGGCGGTCAGGGCCTGATCCGCCTCCGGCTGGCAGCCCCTGGCAAGCCACGCCCGCGCTTGATCGACCAGCGCCCCGGCGCGGGCGATGTCGCTGGCCGCGAACGCCTCGGCGTGGCGTGCCGCCGAGAGCGCCGCTGCCGGATCCTCTGCCTGCCCCCGGCCGAGGTGCGCGGCGGCGAGCGCCCTGGCCGCGGCGTAGTTCTCGGGCTGGCCTGCTGCGCCGAGCAACGCGATGGTGTCTCCGAACTCGTCGAGCAGGTTGTGCAGCTGCGCCAGCTTGATCCGGATGGCCGGCGCCGAGCGCCGCGCCGCGGCCTGCTGGAGCAATTCGCGCTCCTCGCGGCCCGTCAGCTGCTTGGGCTGTTCGGCAACCAGGTCAAACGGGGTGCCCATGGCTTTTGATTGCGGTCGTTTCAGACCTGGCTGACCAGCTGAAGATCGTGCATCTGCCCCAGAAGCGCGCTGACCGAGCGACGACAATCTTCAGGCGAAACCTCGAAAGTGTTGCATAGGGCGCGTTCAATGGCGGTCTGGTCGGACGGGCTTGCCAAGGCTTCCCAAACTGCTGTCGCGGTCGGGTTCAAGGCGACATATTTGCCGCTGTCGATATTCACCATGACGAAGGAATCCTCGATTTCCGAGCCGACCCAATCGTCGCTTCGCGCCCAGCTTCGATCGCTCATGTCTTTAACTCCTTGCCAGACCCAATGCCACGCAGACCTATCACAGGCCACCTTCCGCGCCAAGAAACCAGTATCAATGCGTATACCTGATTCGCCAAATTTTTGTTGTTGCACTGATAGATAGGAAGCGGTAACTAGCTATTGAAATCGTCTCTCGGAGAAGACTTATGAAGCTCAAAAAACTTTCACTCGGCCTCGCTGCTGTCGCTCTCGCGACAACGCCGGTTTTCGCGCAGGCGGTTTTTGCTCCTGCCGTCGCGCCGCTCAACGGCGAAGAAAGTGAAATGTCCTCGACTGCCACGATCGTCGTCGGCCTCATCGCCGTGGCCGCAGTGGTTGTCGCAGTGGCCGCCGCTGGCGGCAGCTCGGATCGCCCGATCAGCACCTGATCCCAAGCGGCCTCGGCCGACTTTCGAAACAAGGGTTCCCGGTAAATCGGGAGCCCTTTTTCGCGTCTGGTGCCGCTGCGTTGTGAGTATCGATTCGCGCCGCCCTGATCGGCAGAGAGCGCCCCGTCTTTGCGCCCCGTCTTTGCGCCCCATCTTTGCGCGATGTGGGGCCAGCCGCTGGCCTGCCACCGATCCGGGCATAGCTGACCTCGCAACTACGCTTCAATGCTGCTGCGGCTAATCGCGCGTCAGCAGTATGCCCTGTTGCGGTTGCAGGGGCGGATCATCCCTGCAAATCGAACGCGACGCAAATCCGCTTGCCTTCGCCTTCATGCGGGTAGGTGCGGTGATAGACATGCGAAGGGAAGGTCAGCAGCATCCCGGCCTCGGGGCGCACGATCCGCTCACCATAGGCTGCGGCGATATCTTCCCCCAGAACATCCTCGGGCAGGCCGAAGCTGAGGCAGCCCTTGCGGTCTTTGCCCCGCGCGATCCCGTCGGGCACGCTGACGTAATAGACCCCGCTGAGCCAGCCGAACTGGTGGACGTGCCAGGTTTCATGTCCGTTACCTGCGGTGATCACGCACCAAATGCGCAGCCGGGCCAGATCGGGCCGGGACGCCGCCCATAGATGACCGGACTGCGCCGCGGCCGCGATATGCACATCTAGCGCGTCCCTGATCTGCTCCACCAGCGCATTGAACAGCGGCGTATCGGAGCGCGAGGGGTTCTCGATGCGCCAGGTGAAGGCCGAAGCGCTTCCGTATCGTTCGTAGCGGGTATCGGGATGGGCGAGCAATTCGTCGGCCAGCGCGGCGTTGAATGTCGCGATCGTGTCCCAGCCGGGCGGCGGCGCGAGCGTCTGCCTGCGATGCAGCAGGTCGAAACCCTCCGCGCGGCGGGCGGCGCCAAGATCACCGCTGCGCGCATGGGCGAGCACCTGCGCGCCAAACACGCGGGCATGGCCCACCCCCTGGGCGAGGAGATCGTCGATGAGCGCCAGAACGCTGTTGCTGCGGCCTGCTGCCACTTCGATTGCGGCAATACGCTTGCAGGCGTCCTTGTTGTGCGGGTCGAGCGCGAGCGCCTCCCGCAGCGTCTCAAGCGCCTGATCACGCGCGCCGAGCCGGGTCTCGCACTTGCCGCGCGTGGCAAGGGCATGGGCGCGTCCGGCGTCGCTATCGGCGAGCGCCATCGCCCGGTCGGCGGCGCTACACGCGCGCGCGCTGTCATCGAGCGTTTCGCGCGAAAGATAGGCCTCGGCGAGCATCAGCTCTTCTTGAAAGCCGAGCGCCGGAGCTTCTCCGAGCAGCGCGATCACATCGTTCTGCCGGTCGTCCAGCAGTAGCAGCGACGCTAGCCGCATCCGGGTGACGGGCGATCCCGCCTTGGCGTTGACGGCCTGCGCCAGCGATAGCTCCTGCGCGACGGTCATCACCTTTCTGGCTTCGGTCTCGATCCCCGTCGCGCTCGCCACCTGTTTCCCCTTACGAACCAATCAGCTGGCAATAGCCGCAGGTGGCGTCATAGCGCAATGATTGTGGCAGGCGGCCCGCCCACCGGTACCTCGCCAATGCGGCGAAAGTCGCGGCCCAGCATGATCACGCTGCCCGGCAGGACATCGCGGACCGAACGATCGCCGAACACCGATGCCCCGACAAGGATGAGATCCCTGTCGAAGAGCAGGCCGCGTGTCATCCGCTCGGGCGCAACCGGAACCCGCCGCGCGTCGGAGCAAATGATTGCGCCGCTCATCGATGCGCAGTGCCACAGCGACCCGTCCTCGACCGGAACGATGTCATGGCAACCGGGATCGGGCAGGAGCGTGCGCGCGGTTTCTTGCCATTTGCGGTCGAGGATGATCAGCTCGCTCGCCATCGCTGGCCTGCGCTTGCCGTTATGTGCCAGCACCGCGACCCCATCCGCCAGCGCCGCGATGGCGTTGATGTGGAGGTAATCGGCCTCGCCGTCCTCCGCCTGGGCAGCCGGAAAGGGGCGCTGCACATCGAGGGGCTTGCCGCATTCAGTGAAGCGCAGCACGCATTGGTTGGCGGTGTCGAGCACGCACAGCATTTCCTCGATGAAGGCGATCTGGTGACATCCGGCGTCGAGGCCCTTGGCCAGGACCACCGGATTGCGCAGCGCGCCGTCCACCACATCGACTGCGACGAGCCGACCCATCGGTCGGTGGCGATCGCGGCGGGCGCAGTTCTCGAACAGGATAACCCGGTTGCCGCGCCGCATAAGGCCGAAGAACCAGCCGTGGGCTACCAGATGCGCGCGCGTTTCGCTGAGGGCAAACAGTCCGTTTTGCGTGCTGACGAGCCAGCGCGCGCCGCCAAGATTCGGCTCGACCAGCCGCAGGGCGTCCTCCCGGTAGCTCTCACGGGCCAGCGCTGTGCGGATCGCAGCGTGAGCGAGCGGATCGAAAATTGCGGCCATGCGGGTTTCTAGCCACGGCTTGGGCGGCGGCAACACAAAAGGCTTTGGCGCGTGATTTACGGCTGTTAGTTCCCTGAATCATGTTCGAAGCCTCCGCCCCGATGGCCCGTGCGAGCGGCATCTACGCGATCTTTCAGCTTGATGATCGTCCGCTCGATCCGCGCGGGTCCCAAGCGCTCGGTTTGTCCCCGCGCGCAGGCGAGGGGGCCGCATGGACAATTGGTGGGCATGATCCCTTTGCGTCCGATGCCGTCTCGCGTCACGACGAAGGCGGGGCGAGCACGCTGCTTGTGGGATTCATCGAAGACGCTGCTGATTTCGCCCGGCGCCTTGGGCTGGATGTGGCATCGTCGCCCGCACGGCTGGCGCGCGCCGCGTTGGAGCGTTTCGGCAGCGATGCGCCTGCCGAGATGATCGGCGAATGGTCGCTGCTGCACCGCGCGGATGATGGGACGCTGACCTTGATGGTAAGCGCCGGGGTGCGCGATCCGATTTTCTACGCGCTGTCGGGACGGCGGCTGGCGGTCGCTCCCGATCTGTTCGTGCTGGCGCGGATCGACTGGGTCGATAGCGGCATCGACGAAGCGGGCCTGTTGTTCCCCGTTGCCCGCGCTGCCCTGCGCGCCGCGCGCGGCGATACGACCATGCTGCGCGGCGTGCGCCAAATCGGCAGCGGGGCGAGTGTCGTCATCGACCCGCGCGGAGGCGTGTCAGTGCGGCAATCTGACATTCTCGTGCCGCAACCGCGCGTGGCAATGACGTTCGATGAATTCGTCGAAGAAGCCGAACATCTGCTGCGTCACATCATCTCGGCCCGCCTCGCCCGCACAGAACGCTGCGCGCACATGCTGAGCGGCGGTATCGATTCGTCGCTGCTCGCCTGGCTCGCGGCCGAGGAGCGACCTTCGGGCAAGGACCCCATTGCGGTCACATCCGCCTCGCCTCCGGGCAGCGGCTTGTCTGACGAAACCGAATATGCCGACATCGTCGCCCGCACGGTCGGCATGACATGTCACCGCGTCTGGCCTGCCGAGGACGCGAATAGCTATCGTCCGAGGCTCGCGGTCCTGACTGGTCAGAACGGACCGCCGTTCGGCAACCGCTATGCGCTGACCGATGCGCTGGTGACGCGGGCAATGGCCCAGGGCGCGACGGTCATGATCGATGGCACCTATGGGGAAATGTCCGCGACCGTCAGATTGCCGCAGCAGGGTATTAAGGGCCGCCTGCGCGCCAGCGTTGGCCGGTTCTTCCGTGGGTTTCGCGCGGCTGGCGGCGAAGATGCCACGCTCAACCCGTTCCATGTCCGGCTCGCTCCCCATCGGATGGGGTCGCTTCCTGCGGTCATCACGGCGGCTCTTAAAGCACCGGTGCCCACCTGGCCGATGCCCGGCGCGGACGAGGTGTTCGGCTATATCCCGGGGATCGAGCGCGGCCTTGGCCTGCCGACTGAATTCCACCCCGGGGGCTTGCGAACCGAATTTCCGTTCCGCGACATGCGGCTGCTGCGCCTGTTCGCGGGTGTCCCGGTCAGCACGCTTTTGAAGGGAGGGGCTGATCGAGGCGTGGCACGCCGAATGATGGAGGGCCATCTGCCGGACAGTGTCCGCCTGCGCCGCCGCGGCATGCCGGCTTTTCCTGATCACGAGCGGCGCTTGCAGCAACAGGCCCATGCCGCGCGTGAGCGGGTCGCAGCATTCCGCAAGGCCGGCGTCGGCGACTGGCTGGACCTTGACTGGCTGGATCAGGCGCTGGCCGGAATGGCGATCACCGGGCCGACCGATGTTACCCATGGCAACGAAGTGCAGATCACCGCGATCGTGGCGGAATTCCTGCTGTGGTGGAGCGATCAGGGCCGCTGTATCACGCCGTGATGCGGATGTTCCGGCGCGGCCGCGCACGGCTTTGAGCCAAGGGCGATCGATGCCGCCATCGGATGGCGAGTTTGCACAAGCCTGACGCGAGGTCCATAAAAACCCTTATTGCTTCAAAGAGGTTGTGATGATTGCCCCGAACATGTATCTGTTCTGACGCGAGGAACTTCCGCAAGTCGCAAACGCGGGAAGGTTCCGGGGGCACATCAACATAACAAGGATTGGGAGCCGACATGGCACAGAAGACTGATCGTAAGCCTTGGGTCGAACCGACCGTTCGGACGCTCGATATCGAGGAAACCCATGCCTTGTCGGGCACGGGCAGCGACGTTGGTGGCAACGCCTTCATCGACTGCCAACGTTCCTGAACGCAGGGAGCCACTCGGTTGCGGCGTGCTGCGGCCGGGTGGTTCGTGCAGGCTGCCGGGCGTCACTCGGCCGCGCGCCGCGATCTAGAATCGCGTGACTTCCCGGTATGCCGTCATGTTTTCCCGGCCGGTGACAATGATTGATCCGGCCGAAAGCCATGCGTGCGCCGCGAGCGATGACTTGCTAAGATCCGCGCCAAGCGACAGGGTTGAGCCATAGCCGCGCCGCGCCAGCATGGCCCTCGCCGCCAAAGCGCAAATCAGACAGTGCGTCCGGCGCGGCAGAGCGGGGGCGAGAAAATGCATCAAGCGCCGCAAATCTCGCGCCAGTTGCAGGGGCGGCTCTGCCAACCCGGGGCGCGGTTGCAGCCAGCGCCGCAATCTGCCGGACGACAAGAGTCGAACTGTCGCCCACACCAGCGCGATCTGCGCCAACGCCTCCACGACGAGCGCGGCGAAATAGCCGATGCGCGCTGCCTTGCGCAGCCGTGGATGGGCGGACACCATGCCTTCCCATACCGCGCCGATCCGGCTGCGGGAAGCCGCCTTGCCGCACGACCAGCGCCACTCGTTTGGCAAGCGGTGCGCGAGCAGCGATACCGCCTGTCATGACCGGCAGGCGGCACTGTTGCAGGGGCTTTGGCCTCACCATCGACAGCACCTTCGCGATTCCGGGAGCCATGCCGATTACGTCTGGCGCCGAGGGCATTGGGCGCATGGGCCAGCCGGATATCGTGATCGGCCAAGGCTGCACTGCTATCGGGCCGGTCGATGCTGTCAGCGGCCCCTACAGCCGCAGCGGCGATGCCTTGCTGCTCGATGTGCCGGGGGTGGCGCGCTACCTTGCACCATCGGCCACGCAATTGATCATCGAGCCCAGTGCCGACGCCGACCCGGAGGACGTTTCCGCCCTGCTCGTCGCAACTGCCTTGCCGATGCTGCTGTGGATGCGCGGCGGGTTTGTGCTGCACGCTGCGGGCGTGGTCATGCCGGGCGCCTGCGAGGCCCTTGCGCTCGCTGGTCCCTCGGGCATCGGCAAGTCCACGCTGGCCCATCGACTGGTCGAGGCCGGGGCAAGCTTTGTTGGTGACGATAGCTTGCTGGTGTCCGCGGGCCGCGCCCCCCCGCAAGTGAACGGCCTTGCTGCCTGCTGCTTTCTGGCCGCACCCGGCGGCGCGCAGCGCGAGGCGCGCTGCATTCCGCGGTCCATCCAGGCGGAGACTGCTCCGCTTGGCGCCGTGATCGTCCTCGCTCGCTCGGCGCCTCGGACTTGCCGAGCGCCTGCCCGCTTGACCGGCCCGGCAGCGTTGGAGGCCTTGCTCCAGAACCGCCACCGCCCGCGCGTGCCGGCCATCATGGGGCGCAGCGCCGCGCTTTTGCCAATCAGTGCGGCGCTAAGCCGCGATGTGCCAATCTACCGGCTCGAGATCCCGGAGAACGATGCTGCGCAAGCGCATGCGCGCTTGCTCTCGCTGGTCGCCACCTTCGGACGGGATTGATGAGGCTATTAGCAGCCGGTCATGGCCGCGCTGCGGCCTTGGCGCAGGGGCGCATCATGATGCGCTAAGGCGCCCTCTTGGTTGGACGGGATGGAAGAGTGGGGGTTGCGACCGCATCTGTGCGGTTGAGAAGGTGCGCGCCAAGTAACGACGCTTTTGTTACTTCACCGCGCTCCGATGCCTTGAACCATAACCCGAATTGTCTTGAGTGACACGAGCAGGTCAAGCCACAGCGAGATATTCTTGATGTAGTAAAAATCGTAGCGCAGTTTTTCGAGCACGTCGGAGACATCGGTGACGTGACCCTGGTTGACTTGCGCCCAGCCGGTGATGCCCGGCCGAACGATGTGCCGGTAGGGATAGAACGGCAGCTCGGAATCGTACCAGGCGGACAGCGCGCAGGCCTCGGGCCGAGGGCCGATGACGCTCATCTCTCCGCGCAGCACGTTGACAATCTGCGGCAGCTCGTCGAGCCGCGACTTTCTGAGGAAACGCCCGATCCGGGTGATCCGGTCATCTTCGGACCTCGTCTTGGCATATTCGCGGTCTTCGCCCCCACCTTCGATCTGGCGGCCTTGGTGCATGGTCCTGAACTTGATCATTCGGAACATGCGCCCGCGGTAACCCATACGTTCCTGAATGAAGAATGCGCTCCCCGGAGAATCCAGCCGGATCAGCATCGCAACCAGCGCGAACAGCGGGAGGCACAGAGGGATGAGAACCAGCGCGCTGGCGATGTCGATAGCCCGCTTGACTGACATGTAGGAGATGTTGGGGATCAGCGAGCCAAGGTCGTTCTCGCTGAGATGCGCGATCTTGACCTGCCCCGACTGGGTCTCGGCGATCTGGCGGAAGTGATAGACGGGGACGCCGGCAAGGGCGGCCTTGGCGAATACGCGTTCGGCGCGTTCGGGTTGCGGATGGTGGAGATCGGCGACGATCGCCCATTCCCGCCATCCGGTGTCGATCAGCTTTTCGATAGCCGCAGTGGACGGAGCGGGGCGGTACTGGCTGTTGATCTCGATCTCTTCCGCCCGGCCGCCGGGCACGACGAGATGCAGCTTGACCAGCCGCCGCTCATAAACCGCCGTAAGAAAGCTCGCCGCTACCGCGCACACCGCGCCGACGGTAAAATAGGATCCGGAATAGGGAACGCGCAGCAACGCCACGAGCGCCAGGACAGCGGAAAAGACCGCAAGGTTCACCGGCAGGACATAGGAAAGATGGCGCGCGTTGGCGTGATCCTTGAGCTGGTAGAGGATGTACCAGGACAGCACGATCGACCCGACGAGCGCCGAGGTCGTCTCCTCGAAGCTTTCAGTGAAGAACCGGCGGCCGAGGCTAGACCATGCGATGAGTGCCGGCCCCAGACCGGCAATCAGCAGCAGGGGCAGCTCGAAACGCTTCACCAAGGCGGCGCGGCGGTGGATCGGCACTGCCGCGTAATCGACGTTCCCCATGGCGTTGGCAGAAACGTCGTTGGCAGAAACGGCGTCGGCAGGAGCGTCCTCGGCGCTCGCATCCGGAGCTGGCACGAGCATTAGACCGGCATCAACAAGAGCGCCTTCGGCACCCCGGCGGCGGTCCTGAGGTGGATTCACGCCATACGAACCCGGCGGCTCGTCCGAGTCTGGCGCAAGCGCCGACCGGCCTATTCCTGACATTTCGATCATGTTTGCTGCCCTGGCACATACGGTGCCATCTGAAGCCCGGCTACTGCGATACCGGAAGACCATTTCGGCCCGCTTGGAAAAAAAGTCAAGCAATACCTAAACTTGGCAGTAATACGGAGTCACACCTAGGTGTTTGGTCAGGCCTCCCAAAGGCCGTACCGTCTGTCGCTAGGTTGCATCCCCCACCTGCACAGGGCGATGGGACGATTGCCGGCCTTGCGCTTGGTTTGTCTGGTGATCGGGCGCAGGATGGATGTTAATCGGGGCCAAGGCTTAGCGGGATAGGGGGCACAATGGATGATGACATACAGATCGGCCTTGAGGGCTCTTCGCCTGCGTTACTGGCCGCCTATCAGGCATTCGGGCTCGAACGGGCCGGGCAGGGTGAAGCGGGTCTCGGCTGGACCTTCGGGGCAGCGGAGGCTCCCTGTCCCCCGTTCTGCGTGGCGCGCCGCGAAAATCGGATCATCGGGTTGTCGGCCAATATCCCGGCGCGCGTGAAGCTGGGACCTGAGGAAGGTTTCGCGTTTCAGGCGGTCGATTCGTTCGTGTCGGAAGAAGCGCGCGGCAAGCGCCTGTTCTCGCGGCTCGCCCACGGCTTTGCCGATGCGGCTGGCGAGGCAGGGTGCGACGTGACATGGGGCTTTCCCAACGCGAATGCCGCCCCGGCCTGGTTCGGCGGCCTCGGATGGCAGAATTTCGGGCAGGTGCCCTTCCTCGTCCGTCCGCTCGATGCCGCGTTCCTGCTGCGCAAGGCGGGGCTGCCCGGAGCGGTTCGGCTTGCTCGCGGCGCGCGCGTGAAGAATGTCTCGCCCCGGCAATTCGGCAGCGAGACCGATAATGTCTGGGCGCGTTTCAGCCGCGATATCGGCTGCGCGGTGGTGCGCGATGCCGACGCGCTCAATCACCGGATTTTCGGCGCGCCCCATGCGCAAGAGTACCGGGTCGCCATGTATGGTGAGAGCGCAGAACGCGCGCTCGTGGTCTCGCGCGTGGTGGAAAAGCACGGATCGCGGATCGCCTATGTGCTTGAGGCGATCGGCGGCGCGGCGCTTGGCCCGTTGCTCGCATCTGAGCTGCACCATCTGGCGATCGAGGGCGCGCAGATCGCGCTCGCCTGGTGTTTCGGCTGGTCGCCCAATTACCGCTGCTATCGCCGCGCAGGCTTTCTGCCGATCCCCGAACGGCTGCGACCGGTGGAGATCAACTTTGGCGCGCGCGCTCTCTCGGCACGGGGCGGAGCCGCCGAAGCGCGGGAGAACTGGTATCTCAGCTATCTGGATTCGGACGGCATATGACCGGGACTGCGATCATCTCGCTCGATTGTGAGGGGCGTTGGGGCGTTGCGGATCACCTGACGCCTGCGCTGGCCGAGGGTCTTGGCGATACGCGGCTGCGCGCCGCTTACCGCGCTATAACCGATCTGTTTGCCGGGGCGCAGGTCAGCGCGACCTTCGCCTTTGTCGAGCTCTTCACCCGCCCGGCGTCGCGCGAGACGACCGCGCTGGTGCGCGATCTAGCGCAGGAATTGCCCTATCTCGCCAGCGCCGCAGTCGGCCTTGCCGCAGGCGAGGAGGGTTGGGTCGGCGACTGGGCGCTCGATATGGTGCGTGAGAGGGGGGGCGAGGGCGGCCACGAGATCGCCTGTCACGGCGCGACCCATGTGCCTTGGAACGACCTCACGCGCGATCAGGCGCGGCGCGAGTTCGAGCTAGCGCGGCCTGAACACCGCCAGACGATGGTCTTTCCGCGCAACCTCGTTGCACACTTGGATGTGCTCGCCGAATTCGGCTGCAAGGCCTACCGGGGCCACCGCCAGTTTGCCAGCCGCGCGCAGTCGCTCCTCTCGGAGTTCGATCTCGGCGTCCCCTCCCAGCCGCTGCCGGATCCGGCAGATGGCTGGCCTTTAGAGCTGCCCTCGGGGATCTTCATCAACTGGCGCAGCGGACCGCGCAAGCTCGTGCCGCCCGCGGTGACACAGCGGCGCGCGCGCAACCTGCTCGGCCACGCCGCCCGGACCGGGGGCGTCGCGCATTTCTGGCTGCACCCTGAGAACATCGCGACCGCCCCTGCGACCCTTGCGAACCTTGAGGGGATCGTCGAAGAGATCGTGCGCTTCAGAGACGCAGGGCAGATCCGCGTTGCCACCCAGCTTTCAGCCGTGGGCGAATAAGTGGAGGGTTCGCGCGGTCCCGCTTCAGGTGCTGCGGGCGAGCGTGCTGATTGCATCGAGATAGGCGTCAATGACGAGCGCCTGATCGAATTCGCGCGCCATCTTGGACCGTCCGGCATCGCCCATCGTCGCGCGCGTTGCGGCGGGCAGAGCGAGAAAGCGTGCCATGGCGTCAGCAAGGTTGCCTGCATCCCGGACTTTGCACAGGAAACCCGAGACGCCCTCGTCGATCACGGCGCGGCATCCCGGCACGTCGGTTGCAATCACCGGGCGGGCCATCGCGGCCGCCTCGATCAGGGTGCGCGGCGCGCCTTCGCGATAGGACGGCAGCACCACGCAGGAGGCTGCCGCGATGTAAGGGCGCACGTCGTCGGTGCTGCCGAGATACTCGACCACGCCCTCCGCGATCCAGCCATCGACCATCACCGGGTCGATCGCGGTGCGGTTCTGCGGCCCAAGCGCGCCGAGCAGCTGGAAGCGCGCGCCGGGAAGCTGCGCCCGGATAATTCGCGCCGCCTCGACGAATTCGAGCACGCCCTTGTCACGCAGCAGACGCGCTATCATCAGGAACACTGGCGGCTGCGAAGGGTCGGGCAGTGCGGCTGGCGCGAAGCGTTCAAGATCGATGCCCGAGCCCGGCAGGAGGCGCGTCTGCTCCTCACGCACTATGCTGTAATCGACGAAAAGGTCGCGGTCGTCGGCGTTCTGGAAGAACACGCGCGGCAGGCCCGCAAAGGCGCGCCGGTAGAGCTGCACAGAGACCTGTTCGAGCACCCAGCCCGACAGGAAGGCCGTGCCGAGCCCGGTTACGTTGGGAACGAAGGGCACGCCCGCCGCCTTGGCGGGAAATGCACCGAAGATGTTGTTCTTGATCGTGTAGCTCAGCACGATGTCGGGCGCGGTTTCACGGAAGATTTGGCCGAAGCGCCGCGCAAGCCGCAAATCCTCGAGCGGGTTCAACCCGTTGACGCTCATCGCCAGAGGGCGCACATCGCAGCCCAGCGCCGCGAGCCGCTCGCTGGTCTCGTCGGGCGGGGCGAGCACCGTGATGCGGTGGCCGTCATCCACAAGCGCCTCGACCAGCGACTTGCGGAAATTCCAGATGTTCCACGCCGCGTTGACTGTCATCAGGACATTGATGGCTTCGCCCTCCAGCCTCGTGGCACCTCACGCGCTGGCTTACTTATCGGTTATCGCGCGAAAGGGAAGGCCGGGACGTGCTTGTGAAACCCGCCTCCCTTTTCAAGACGCTGGTCGGCTTGGCCACGCTGGCGATCGGCGCGGTGGTGGTCTATTTCGCGGTCGTCTTCGCCGGACCGTTTCCGGATCATCCCTTACTTTGCGGCCATAACGATCTTGTTCTGCACATCGCCGCCTTCCTTGCGCTATCGACGCCCGTACTGCTGCTCGATTCGCGATCGCGCAGCATTGTTGGACTAATTGGCTTTGCGGGCGGGATTGAAATTGTGCAGATATTCCAGCCGCACCGCACGCCCGATTGGCTTGATTTCGCAAGCAGCGTAGCGGGCATCGCCTTAGCGGCGCTTGTTGCCGGGGGGCTGCGCTGGATCGGGACGCTGGTGGCATCGAGAGGGGTTGAAAGTGACGAATGAGGATGCCTTGCCGCTGATTGCGGTGATCGGCCTTGGCTATGTCGGCCTGCCGCTGGCGGCGGAATTTGCCAAGCACCGCCCTGTGATCGGCTTCGACATCAGTGGTGAGCGCATTGCCGAGCTTGCCGAAGGGCATGACCGGACCTGCGAGCTTTCGCCCGGCGAGCTTGCCGAGGCGCGCCATCTCACCCTCACCACCGATCCGGAAGACTTGGCCGCAGCGTCGATCTTCATCGTTACAGTGCCGACCCCGATCGACGCGCACAAGCGGCCCGACCTCACCCCGCTTCTGAAGGCCACCGAAACCGTCGGCCGGGTGATGCGCCGCGGCAGCATCGTCATTTACGAATCGACCGTCTATCCCGGCGCCACCGAAGAAGATTGTGTGCCGCTGCTCGAGAAGACCTCCGGCCTCACCTTCAATGTTGAGTTTTTCTGCGGCTACAGTCCGGAGCGGATCAATCCCGGCGACAAGGCGCACCGGTTGACGACGATCCTGAAGGTCACCTCTGGCTCGACGCCCGAAATCGCTGACCGGGTCGACGCGCTCTATGCCAGCATCATCACAGCGGGCACCTACAAGGCGGAAAGCATCCGCGTCGCCGAAGCTGCCAAGGTGATCGAGAACACACAGCGCGATCTCAACATCGCGCTCGTCAACGAGCTCGGGATCATCTTCAACCTGATGGGGATCGACACCGAAGCGGTGCTCAAGGCCGCTGGCACCAAGTGGAACTTCCTGCCCTTCCGCCCCGGTCTGGTGGGCGGCCACTGTATCGGCGTCGACCCCTATTACCTCACCCACAAGGCCGAGGCGCTGGGGTATCACCCCGACGTGATCCTCGCCGGGCGGCGGATCAATGACGGCATGGGCGCCTATGTCGGCAAGCAGATGGCCAAGGCCATGCTCAAGCGTCGCATCCATGTCGGCGGCGCGCGCATCTTGGTACTTGGCCTGACCTTCAAGGAGGATTGCCCCGATCTGCGCAACACGCGGGTGATCGATGTGGTCGACGAACTGCGTGACTACGGGGCGATCGTCGATGTCCACGACCCGATGTGCGACCCCGACGAAGCGCACCGCGAATACGGCCTCGCGCTTGTCGCAGAGCCTGAACAGGGGCGCTATGACGGGGTGGTGCTGGCTGTGCCGCATGATGTGTTCCGTAAGGCCGGCGCTGCGGCGATCCGGGCCTACGGGAGCGAACAGAGCGTGTTCTTTGATCTCAAGAGCGTTTTTGACCGCACAGAGAGCGATCTGAGGATCTGATCGGTTTTGTCCGTCCGGTCCCTGAGCCAAGACTTCCTGCGCGCGCTGGGCGGCAGCACCGGGATCTATGTATTCGGGACGGCGATGGCGTTCCTGGTCGGCGTCCAGCTTGCCCGTGGCCTCGGCGTGGCGGGCTACGGCCTTTACGGATCGGCAATGGCGGCGGCGAGCCTCGGGGCGACCTTCGCTGCGGGCGGGCTGCAATTGCATACGACCCGCGATCTGTCGGCTTACCGCGCGGCCGATGACGACGCGGGCGCAGCGCGGCTGGTCGCGTGGTCCCTACGATATGTCCTGGCGCTGGGCGCGGCGGCGGCGCTGGCGGCGGGAGCCTATGTCGTCTGGGGTCTGAACGCTGCGCCCACACTCGCCTATGCCACGATGCTTGCGACCGCGCTCATCGCCTTGCTCGCGCTGGTCGGAGCGATCGTGCGCGGGGCGGGGCGGCTGGTGCTTGGCCAGGCGCTCGACACCGCGATCCGGCCTGCCGCGCAATCGGTCTTGCTGTGGATCGCGGTCCTGACGCTCGGCGTGCTTAAGCCGGACATGGCGATGGCGCTCACCGTGGCAGCGGTGCTGGTCACGCTGCCGTTCGGCTGGCGCACGGTGTCGCGGATCTGGCGCGCGCTCCACAAAGGGCCAGCAAGCGAGGCCGAACGGCGCGGCTGGGGCAAGGCGAGCGCCACGATGGGCCTGACGACGGTGATCAACGCCGCCGAGACGACGCTGCCGCTCATCATGGTCGGCGCGCTCACCACGATAGATCAGGCGGGCCTGTTCCGCGTCGCCACTGCGGTCATGGTGTTCTCGAACCTGCCTGCGACGATGATCTCGGTCATGGTGCCCGCGATGGCCTCGTCGCTTTATCAGCAGCATGACACCGCACAGCTTGGGCGCCTGTCGCTCGCGGCGGCAGCAGCGACGCTTTTGCCGACCCTTGGAATTGCGGCATGTCTCTGGATTTTCGGGGAAAGCTTGCTTGCTCTGGCATTCGGCAGCGATTACCGCGCTGCGTGGCCGATCATGTCCGTCTTGGCCGGAGCGAGTGTCGTGGGGTCTATGGGCGGGATCAGCATCAGCCTTCTGCACGCCGCGCGCCGCGATGCCGTGGTGACGCGCGCCTGCGCTATATCGCTAACGGTGACGGTGGTCGGCCTCGCCATCGCCGCGTTTGACGGACGGGCTGCGGCTTTTGCGGTCGCGGTGCTGGCCGGAACGCTGGCGCGCATGGTGTTTCTGGTGTGGTCGACGCGGCGCCTTGTCGGGATCGATCCGACCGTCCTTGGCGTCTTCAGGATGGTGGCCGCGCGGTGATGGTGGACAATCTGAAGCGGATTGCATTCCTGCTTCCCAACCTTGGGGGCGGCGGCGCCGAGCGGCTCAGCCTCACGCTGGCCCGTGAGTTTGCGCAAAGCGGCCATGCGCCCGAATTCGTGCTGATGCAGGCCGAGGGAGAGCTGCTGGAAGAGGCACGGGCGTCCTTCCCGGTGCGCGATCTCGGCTGCGACCGAGCGCGCCGGTTGCTTTTACCGCTGATCGCGTATCTTCGCTGCAGCAAGCTCGACGTGCTTGTCGCCGAGATATGGCCGCTGACGGTGATCGCCCCTTTCGCGGCTCGCCTCGCCGGTTTCCGCGGGAAGGTTGTTGTCAGCGAGCATGCAATCCTGTCGCAGCAATATGCACCGCGGGGCAAGGCGCAACGGCGTATTTTGCGCGCATCTACCTTTGCATCCTACCGCATGGCCGCCGCAAGGGTTGGAGTGTCGCGGGGTGCCTGTGCCGACATGGCGTCGCTATCGCGCCTCGCGCTCGGCAGTTTCACCACGATCTACAATCCCATTCCGGCTGCAATCCCGCCATCGGCCGACGCTATTACCGCAGCAAAGAATTTGTGGGGGACTCACGGTCCGCGAGTCCTCACTGTCGGGAACCTGAAGCCGGAAAAAAATCAGGCCCTGCTGCTGCGCGCCTTCGCCGCTCTGCCGCGCCCGGACGCGCGGTTGATGCTGCTGGGCAACGGCCCCGAGGAGGCCGCCTTGCGCGCGCTGGCAGAGGAGCTGGGAGTTGCCGCGCGGGTCATTTTTGCCGGCTTCCAGCGCGACCCGGCTCCGTTCTACGCAAGCGCCGACCTGTTCGCGCTGTCCTCTAATCACGAGGGCTTCGGCAATGTCATCGTCGAAGCGTTGTCCCACGGCCTACCGGTCGTCTCTACCGATTGCCCGGCGGGGCCTGCCGAAATCCTCGAAGGCGGGAGGTTTGGACGGCTGGTGCCGGTGGGCGATGCGGCAGCGCTCGCCGGGGCGATGGACGCGGCGCTCGATGCCCCTGTTGATCGGGACGCGCTGGTCCGCCGCGCCAGCGATTTTGCGCCCCACATCGCTGCGCGCCAGTATCTTGCGGTGATGGGCCTGTGAGCGCCGCGACGATCTATCTGACCCGTAACGGGCTGATCGAGCCGCTCGGGCAGAGCCAGGTGCTGGCCTATCTGCGCGGGCTGTCGCGCGATTACCGGATCACGCTCATTACCTACGAGAAGGAAGCGGACCGGGCCGATGATGCGCGGATGTCGGCAATGCGCACCGAATGCGATGCGCTAGGCATCCGCTGGCTGCCGCAGCGCTTCCGGGCGAGCCCCAAGGTGATCGCCCCGGCGCTGTCGATGTTGCGCATGGTGTGGCTTGTTTGGCGCGAGGCGAAGGGGCAGAATGCGCGGCTGATCCACGCGCGCTCCTATATTCCCGCAGCGGTCGCGCTGATCGTGTCGCGGATCACGGGCACGCCCTTCATCTTCGATATGCGCGCGCTATGGCCCGAGGAGCTGATCACGGCCGGACGGCTGACGCGGGGTTCGCTGCTGCACCGCGCCATCGTCGCCGCCGAACGCGTCTGTCTTGCGCGGGCGGAGGCGGTGGTTTCTTTGACCCATGCTGCGGTCGATCACCTCAAGCAGATTTATCCCGAGGCGCTGGCAGGGCAACGGGTCGCGGTGATCCCCACCTGCGCCGATCTCGACCGGTTCGTGCCCGCAGACGCGCGCCCAGCCACCCGCGTGATCGGCTGCCTCGGCACGGTTCTGAGCGGCTGGTTCCGGCTCGACTGGCTGGCCGCATTCCTCAAGGTCGCCGCCGCGCGGGATTCTGAGGCACGCTTCGAGCTGACCACACTCGACAATGCGGCGGCGGTGCGTGCGGCGCTCGATCCCCACGGCAGGTTGGGCGAGCGCCTGACAATCGCCGCTTGTGCGCCCGAGGCGGTGCATACCGCGCTCCAGCGCCAGACTGCATCGGTGATGTTCTTCACCGACGGGTTGAGCAAGCTCGGCAGTTCGCCCACGCGCATGGCCGAGATCCTCGGCTGCGGGATGCCGGTGATCGCCAATGACGGCGTTGGCGATGTCGCCGCGATCATTGGCAAGCACCGCGTCGGCGTGCTTGCGACAAGTGCCGCGCCCGAGGCGATGGAACAGGCGTGGAGCGGGCTGCTGGCGCTGCTGGCCGAACCCGACATCGCCGTGCGTTGCCGTGCGGCGGCGCAGGAGGTGTTTTCTCTGAAGGCGGGGACCACCGCCTACGCCGCGATCTACCGTGAGCTTGCCGGAGGGACACGTCCATGTGCGGGTTGACCGGCGTACTCCTTGCAGACGGCGCGCAGGCCGGAGGGCTGGCGGCGCTGGTTCAGACCATGACGGACGCTCTGGTGCATCGCGGGCCAGATGCTGACGGCGTGTGGGCCGATGAAGGGATCGCACTGGGGCACCGGCGGCTGTCGATCCTCGACCTGAGTCCCGCCGGCGCGCAGCCGATGCACTCGGACTGCGGGCGCTTCGTGATCGCCTATAATGGCGAGATCTACAACCACGAGGGCTTGCGCGTCGCGCTCGAGGCGGCCGGAGCGGCGCCGCGATGGCGCGGGCATTCGGACACCGAAACACTGCTTGCGGCCATCGCGCATTGGGGCCTTGATGAGAGCCTGCGGCGTGCCGCTGGCATGTTCGCACTGGCGCTGTGGGACCGGCGCGAGCGGAAGCTTTCGCTCGCCCGCGACCGGATCGGGGAAAAGCCGCTTTACTGGGGCTGGGCGGCGCGCGCGCTGGTGTTCGGCTCGGAACTCAAGGCCTTGCGGCAGCACCCTGATTTTCCTCATGAAGTGTGCCGTAAGGGGCTCGCGCAATATCTGCGTTTTGGCTATGTGCCAGCGCCGCGCAGCATCCATCCCGGTGTCTACAAGCTCGAGCCCGGGTGCATCCTTACTGTCGAAGGCACGCCGCCTGCGGGCGCGCCGCACACGCCCTTGCGCCCCGGCGAGCGTCACGGCACGCTGTCGCTGCGCCGCTACTGGTCACTGAACGAGGCACTGGAGGAGGGCGCGGCGGCGCCCTTCGCTAGCGAGGCCGAGGCGCTGGCAGGTGTCGAGGCGGCAATGAGCAACGCGGTCGCGCGGCAGATGGTCGCCGATGTGCCGCTGGGAGCGTTCCTGTCGGGCGGGATCGACAGCTCGCTGATCGTCGCGCTGATGCAGGCGCAGACCGCGAAAGCTGTTCGCAGCTTCACCGTTGGGTTCGAGAACGCGGGTTTCAACGAGGCACCCTATGCCGCAGCGGTCGCCCGGCATCTGGGCACGCAGCATACCGAGATCACCGTCACCGAGACCGAGGCGCGCGAGGTGATCCCCTTGCTGCCCGCAATGTATGACGAGCCCTTCGCGGATTCCTCGCAGATCCCCACTTACCTCGTGTGCCGCGCGGCGCGCGCCGAGGTGACTGTGGCGCTGTCAGGCGATGCGGGGGACGAGCTGTTCGGCGGCTACAACCGCTACTTCTGGGGTCCGCGCATCTGGCAAAAGATCGACTGGATGCCCCATCCGCTGCGCCGCGCGCTGGGCGTAGCCATTGCGGCCGTTCCGGTGGCCGGATGGGACGGCATCGGCGTGCTTGCCGGTGGCCGGGTGAAGCACCCGGGCGATAAAGCGCACCGTCTCGCCGCACGGCTGCGCGATGTGCGCGATATCGACAATCTCTATCGCAGCCTCGTCTCGGAATGGCCGGGCGAAGCGCTGGTCGGCGGACTGACTGACCCGGGCCTGACCCTGCTCGACGATCCGCTGCCCACCGGCCTTCCCGAGGACGCCGCGGCGCGGATGATGGTGCAGGACATGCGCACCTATCTGCCCGACGACATCCTGTGCAAGGTCGACCGCGCGGCGATGGCGGTGAGCCTCGAGACGCGGGTGCCGTTCCTTGATCCCGGCGTGATCGCGGCCTCTGCGCGGCTGCCGATGGGGATGAAAATCCGCGACGGCCAAGGCAAGTGGGCCTTGCGCCAGATCCTCTACCGCCACGTGCCGCGCGAGCTGATCGAGCGGCCGAAGGCGGGCTTCGGCATCCCGGTCGGCGATTGGCTGCGGGGTCCCTTGCGCGGCTGGGCGGAGGACCTGCTTTCCGAACAGGCGCTACTGCGCGACGGGCTCATCGACCCGGTCCCCGTCCGCGCGGCATGGGCTGAGCATCTCTCCGGCCGCCGCGACTGGACGCATCGCTTGTGGATCGTCCTGATGTGGCAGGCGTGGCGGAGCAACGTCGCATGAAGGCGCTGATGGTCACCCGCTATGACGCCTTGGGCGCGTCGAGCCGGCTGCGGCATATGCAATATGCCCCGGCGCTGGCGCAGGCGGGGTTCGAGACGACGTTCGATCCCTTCTTTGATGGCGAGTATCTGGCGCGGCTTTATGCCGGGCAGTCGACCTCGCTTCCCGCGCTTGGCGCCTATGCGCGCCGGGTGCGCCAGTTGGCGCGCGCCGAGGGCTACGATGTGCTGTGGCTCGAAAAAGAGGCGCTGCCGTGGCTCCCTTGGGCGCTCGAGAAGCGGCTGCTGCCACGCGGGGTTCCGCTGGTCGTCGACTTCGACGATGCGGTCTTCCACAATTACGATCTGCACCGCTCAGGCGCTGTGCGGCGTGTACTCGGAGACAAGATCGACCGGCTGATGGCGAGCGCCGTGCTAGTGACCGCGGGCAACCCATATCTCGCCGCGCGCGCGCGGGCGGCGGGCGCGGCGCGGGTCGAGGTCGTGCCCACCGTCGTCGATCTCGACGCGTATCGGGTGGCGCCCGCGCCCGCACCCGGAGAGCCCGCCCGGATCGGCTGGATCGGCACGCCGAGCACATGGGGCGCCTATGCCGAGCCGCTGATGCCGCTGCTGACCCGTTCGGCGGCGCAAGCAGGCGCGCGCATCCTTGCGGTCGGTGCCGGCAAAGCGGCCACCGCGCATCCCCTGCTCGACAGTGAGCCTTGGAGCGAGGAGTCCGAAGTTTCCCGCATTCAGGCGATGAGCATCGGCATCATGCCGCTGGGCGATACCCCGTGGGCGCGGGGCAAGTGCGGATACAAGCTGCTCCAATACATGGCCTGCGGCCTTCCCGTCGTGGCTTCGCCGGTCGGGGTCAATGCCGGCATCGTCGAGCACGGCGTCAACGGCTTCCTCGCCGACAACGAGGGCGAGTGGCACGACGCGATCACGGCCTTGCTGAATAATCCGGCCCTGCGCCAACGGATGGGGGCAGCGGGCCGCCGGAAGGTTGAGGAGCACTATGCGCTCGGAGTATGGGCACCGCGCGTGGCCGACATGCTGCTCGGCGCGGCGCAAGGGAGAGCGCACCAGTGATCTACGTTCTCGCCGCGCTGTTCCTGTTCGCGCTGAGCTACACCACGCTCGGCGCGCGCAAGCTGCGCCGCCAGCTCTATTTCCCCGTGCTCGCGGCGCTGTTCATGTTTTCGGCGTTCCGCTTCCAGGTCGGCTGTGATTGGTCTGGCTACTATGCCCAGTACGATGCCGCAGACCTTGTGGCACGTGATCTCATCGCCGAACTGAATGAACCGATCTGGTGGATCATCCTCAAGGCGGTCAAGGATCTCGGCCTGTACTACCCGGTCCTTAACGTGATTTCGGGCGCGATCTTTTTCGGCGGCGTGCATGTCCTGGCGCGCAGGCAGCCTGATCCGCTGGCCTTCCTGATCCTGCTGTTTCCCATTCTCATCATCAACATGCCGATGTCGGGCATCAGGCAGGGGGCGGCGATCGGCGTGATGTGTGTGGCATTCGCCGCGTTCATCGATCGGCGTCCGGCCCGCTATGCGCTGTTGGTGCTGCTGGCCGGCGGGTTCCACACCAGCGCGCTGGTGTTCATGGCTCTCGTGCCGCTGGCGGCCGGCGTGTACAGCCCGAGGCGGTTGGTCGCGACCGGGGTGCTTGCCATTCCTGGCCTGCTGTTCCTCGCCGGCGGTTATAGCGGTGGCCTCGCCGCCACGCGCTACATCGGCGCCGGCGTCGATGCGTTCGGCGCGATTTTCCGGGTCGGGGCGATGCTGCTGACGGGGCTCTATTTCCACTATTTTTTGCGCGGCAAGTGGGCGCGCAAGTATGAGGCGGATTACAGCCTCGTCAGCCTGGGCTCTGCGGGGATGGCCTTTGCCATGCTGCTGCTCGCAATATCGAGCGTGATTGCCGACCGTTATGCCTATTTCCTCATTCCCATCCAGGCGATGATCTTCGCGCGGCTGCCTTTCTTCGCGTTCGGCGAGCGCAAATGGTTGCATGTGGCGATGCCCTATGCGGGGCTGCTGATCATGTTCGTCGGCTGGACGCAGGCCTCCACGCTGTTTGATCAATGCTATCTACCCTACCAGACGTGGATCTTCGGGGCGCCTCCGGGCGATATCCTCAAGGAAGGGATGCTCGAATGACGCGGATTGCGCGGGCCGATGCAATTGCCCGAGGCAAGCCATGGCTGTGGTTTGCGCTGTTCGTGGTGATTGTGGCGCTGCTGGGCGGAAGTTCACGGCCCGATCCGCTGCAAAATGCCGTCCTGCGTCCGATCGCCGCCTTGCTGCTGATCCCGGCCCTGTACCATCTGCGCGCCGCCGATCTGGCAACGGCCAGGGCGCTGCTTGTGCTGAGCGGCATGATGCTGGTCTGGATGATCGTCCAGCTCGTGCCCCTGCCTCCTTCGGTGTGGCAGGCCTTGCCGGGCCGGGATATCGTGGCCGGGCTTGACCGGCTTGCGGGAATCGACGGGATCTGGCGGCCGATCTCGCTTGCGCCTTTCCGCGGGCTCAATGCCTTGCTGGCGTTGATCGTCCCTGTCGCCGCCATGCTGCTGATGCTTGGCGCGCGGTTGCAGACGCAGGCCGTCCTCCTCGCCGTCACCGCCATGGGCGCGGTCAACGCGGTGTTCGGTATCCTGCAGGTCGTCGGCGGGCTTCGGAGCCCTTTCTATCTGTTCGCGCTGACGAACCGCGGCGCTCCGGCGGGCATCTTCGCCAATGAGAACCACGCGGCGGTCTTTGCTGGAATTGTGCTGCTCATCATCGCCAGACTGGCGGGCGGCGACCGGTTCGGCGGCCTGCCGACGTGGGCGCGGCTGGCGCTGGCGCCGCTCTATGTCCTGATCCTGCTGGCGGTCCTGATCAGCGGTTCGCGCGCGGGTCTTGGCGCTGCGGCGCTTGCGGTTGGGGCGGGCGGGCTGATGATGTGGACGGAGATGCGCGCGCGCGAACCGGCCTCGCCGGTCTCCGCAGGCGCCTCGCAAGGGCCGCAGCGGCGCCGTCGTCTTGCTCTGGCGGGGGTAGGCGGCGTGGCGGCCTGCCTCGTGGCAGCTGCATTCATCCTGCTCGGCCGCGCGCCGGCCGCCGCCGACCTGATGGCGAGCAGCGCCACCATCGACGATCTGCGCTGGTCCTTGTTGCCGGTGCTGGGCGCGATGATGCGCGACCACTGGCTGGCCGGCACCGGGTTCGGCGCATTCGATACGGTTTACCGCATCTACGAGCCGACCGCGCTGCTGCTGCCGCTCTACGTCAACCAGGCACACAATGACTGGGCGCAGCTGGCGATTGAAGGCGGGCTGCCTGCTGCCGCCTGCGTGCTTGGCCTGATCGGGTGGCTGGGTGCCACGATCCTGCGGATCGCGCGCGACAAGCGGCATTCGCGAGCATTGGTGATCTTCTGGGTTACCTTGCTGATCATCATCATGGCCGCCTCTGCGGTCGATTATCCGCTGCGCACATCGATCTTCCAATCGGTCTTAGTGTGGCTGCTGCTGAGCCTCGCGCGCGATGCCAAGGCCGGTAATGTCCGGAATGGCGCTGATCCAAACGGTGAAATGGGTTGGCAGCGGGCGAGAATCCACTAAGAAGCGGGCGGGGACAAAAGGGGCAATATGGTTTGTAATCTGCGACATATCGCCATTCTCGCGGTCGCCGGCCTGGCATCTTCGTGCGCCACGGACCGATCCGTCGGGCTCGATCCCGGCATTGAGCTGTCCGCGCTCGAGGAAATGCCCGCGCCGCGCGGCGCAAACTTCTATCTGATCGGCCCGCAGGAGACCTTGCAGATCGAGGTGGTCGGCGCTCCGACGCTGAGCGGAACCTTTATCACCGATATCGATGGGCGGCTCGCCTTCCCGCTGATCGGGACGGTCGACACCGCAGGCAAGCCGCCTACAGAGGCGGGACGAATTATCGCCGACGGATTGCGCGGTGCCTATTTGCGCGACCCGCAGGTAAGAGTGATCCCCAAGGACTTTCCCGTTCCCTCGATCTCGGTCGGGGGTCAGGTGAGGAAGCCGGGCAACTATCCTGCCGCGGGGCAGCCGACGCTCCTGCGGCTGGTCAACCAGGCCGAGGGGCTCACCCAATATGCCAGACTGGACGATGTGCTGATCATGCGAACCGTGGCCAACCAGCGCTATATCGGCGTCTACAATCTCGGGGCGATCCAGCGCGGCAATTACCCCGATCCGCAGCTCTTCCCCAATGACATCGTCATGGTCGGCGATTCACCCGAACGGCGGCGGCTGGAGGTCCTGCTCCAAATCCTCCCGCCGATCGTCACCACCGCCGCGATCCTGATTTCCCAGCAGCGATGAACATGAACCCTGACAACACTGTCCTGCGCACCGCGTCCATCAACGCGAGCCAAGAGGCAACCAGCCCGGATGACGAGCGCGGGTTCCATCTGGACCTTGAACGCTATTGGCTTGAGGCGCGTGCCGTGCGGTACTGGCTGCTGGGGATTGTCGCCCTAGCGTTGCTGGCGGGCCTCGTCGTCACGCTGCTTTCGACATCGCTCTACCGTGCCAATGCGCGCATCGAAGTGTCGCAGGTCACGATCAACGTTACCGCGATCGACACGATGAAGAACGATTCGCGCGCCTCGACGCTGCAATATCTCAACACGCAGTACGAACTGCTTGCCTCGAGGTTTATGGCGGCACGGGTCGCGGATGCGGGCAATCTGTTGCGGGACGAGGCCTTCATTGACGCGGTGGGCCTCGACCAGTCCCAGGGTCTTACCGAAGCCGACATGCAGAACGCGCTGCTGGCGGGGATCACGATCACTCCGATCGAGCAGTCGAGCCTCGTCGACATCGGCTATTCCAGCTCCTTGCCCGAGGTCTCTGCGAAGGTCGCCAATCTGTGGGCCGATGAATTCATCAAAGCCAACTACGAGAAGCGCTTCGGGGCGAACATCGAAGCGCGCGACTTCCTCAGCAAGCAGATTGCCGAGCTGCGCGAGCGGCTAGCGACTTCGGAAAAGGAACTGGTCGGCTACGCCAACAGCAACGGCATTCTAGTGCTGGAATCCGGTGGTGAAAATAACGGGTCCGAGACTGCGACGCAGACCCTCATCGCGTCCGATCTGACCGCGCTCAACGATGCGCTCGCCGCCGCCGTGACCGATCGCATTACCGCCGAAGCGGCGGCGGCATCCGGGGATGTCCCCGCGCAGGATCCGCGCAGCAGCTTGAAGACCGACCTTGCGAAGAAGGAAGCCGAAGTCGCCAGCCTGCGCGCAAACTTCGGTCCGAAATTCCCGCCGCTGCTGGAAAAGGAAGCCGAGGTCGCCTCGCTGAAAGCGTCGCTCGGGACGGATTCGCGCGCCGCCTTGCGCTCGGCATCGATCCGGGAAAGCAAGCTGCGCAGCCAGCTCGCCGACGCCAAGGGGCGCTTCCTCGGACAGCAGGATCTGACCATCCAGTATGGAATCCTCAAGCGCGAAGTCGACACCAACCGGCAGCTCTATGATGCGCTGCTCCAGCGTTTCAAGGAGCTCGAGGCATCGGGTGCGGGCCAGAACAACATCGGGTTGATCGACCGCGCTGACGTGCCTGGATCGCCCTATTCCCCGAAGCTGTGGCAAAACATGCTGATCGCGCTTGGCGCCGGGCTCGTGCTGGCGGTGGGCCTTGTTTATCTGCGGGTCATGCTCAGCCAGACGGTCAAGGATCCGCAGGATGTGACGCGCAAGCTCGGCCTGCCCGTGCTTGGCCTCATCCCCACTTCCACCGCCGGGGACATGCGCGCCGAGGTCCTGACGCGGGCATCGGAAATCAGCGAGGCCTACAAGTCGGTCAGGACCAACCTTACCTTCCTCACGCCCCATGGCGCTCCGCAAGTGCTGATGCTCGCCTCTTCCGTCCCCTCGGAAGGCAAGAGCATCTCCTGTGTCGCGCTGGCGACCAGCTTTGTGCAGCTCGGCAAGAAGGTGCTGCTGATCGATGCCGATCTGCGCAATTCGCGCCTGCAGGACATGCTGGGCCAAGGGCTTGCGGACCGGGGGAATCTGGTTTCGTTGTTGACCGGCAACACCGCAACCCTCGCAGAACAGGTGAGCACAGTCGAGACTTTCGGATTCGACCTGCTGCCCCACGGCCACACGCCGCCCAACCCCGTCGAACTGCTCGCCAGCGGCCGCTTCCGCGAGATCCTTAACGAGGCGCGCGCAACCTACGATATCGTCCTGATCGACAGCGCGCCGATGCTCTCGCTGGCCGATGCGGTCGAGCTGGCCCGCACGGTTGACGGAGTTGTCTATGTGATCGAATCCGATCGTATCAAGATCCGTGCGATCGAGAACGCCATCAACCGCCTCACCCGCACCGGCGCGCGGGTCTATGGCGCGATCGTCACCAAGCTGGGGCCCAACAACAGCGGCTATGGTTACGGCTATGGCTACGGCTACGGCTACGGGTACGGCGCGAATTCCGAGGGCTCAGGCAAATCGGGCGCGGCGTGACACCGGGCGGAGCGAGCCGATGAGCCCGCCGCCCGGCCTGGCAAGGGTGCTTCTGGCGAGCCTGATCGCGCTCCCGCTCGCAGCCCTGTCGGGGGCACAGGCCCTTAGCAGCGCCGCCTTGAAGGCTTCGCCCGAGCGTGCGCTCACGGTGTTCCTGTGGAACGGCCTGGCCAGCGAGAAGGCGGCCTACCGCACAATGTCTGCCGGCGTCAGGCAGGCGGCGGGTCTGCCTGCCGATGCCGGGCTGCAAACGCCAGCGGATGGTGCCGGAGCTTCGCCGCGCAGCTTGCCGAGCATGGCGGATCTTACGCGCTATGCCGGCGCGGCAACAGATCAGGCGCGCGAGGCGATCCGGCGCGAGCCGCTTGCGCCGAGCGCTTACGTTCTGCTGGCGCTGGCCGAGACTGATCCGGCACGGCGCAAGGCGTTTATCGAAGGGGCGGCGCAGCTCACCCGGCGCGACCCGGTCCTTCAGGTGCTGGTGCTGGAGGAACGCGGCAAGGCCGGAAATTATCTCGGCGCGATCGACACACTCGACGAGATCTTGCGGGTCCATCCCGAGCGGCGGGAGGAGTTCTTCCCGGTCCTCGCCAAGGCCTTGGGACAACCGGCCGCGGTTCCCGGATTGGCCAGACTGCTGGCGCGGCCCCTGCCGTGGCGCGAAAGCTTCCTGAACTTCGCCGTCGCCGATGGAACTGCGCTCGAAAATCTCGCCGTAGTGCGCGAGCGTATCGTGATCGACGACCCCGAGTTTGACCGCAAGCTGATCGCACAGCTTGCCCAGAGCGGCCGGATCGCGAGCGCCGAGCGCATTTATGCCAAGGTCGCAGGCGCCCGCGCTTTGTCCAAGGGCGCAGGAGCGTGGAAGGCGGATTACCCTCCGTTCGACTGGCAGATCGCGGACCAACCGGGTTTCCGCGCGCAGGCGGGCGGTACTCCGGAGTCTTTGGAGGTCGATGTCAAACCCGGCAACGGCGGGGTCATCGCAGGGCGGATGCTGCGCAATCCGGGCGGCCCTTTTGCCATGCGTCTGTCGCACGAGGTCGACCCAGCCTCGCAAACCGGCGACTTGAAGCTGGCGATCGCATGTCAGGGACAGGCCGAGCCCTTCTTCCAGAGCGCCTTTACGGGAACGCAAAGCGCCTTTGCGGTCGAGCGGGTGCCGCCGTGCCCCTACCTCACCGTGTCGATCACGGCGCGGTCATGGACCGGGGGGCGGCCCTTGAGCGCGAACCTCGGGCCGCTCAAGGTCATATGCCCGGCCAACCCTAAGGCTGCGCGGCCAGCGGGCGGCGCTCAGGTCTGCTTGAAATTGCGCTTGTGCGCCGGCTTGCCCGGTTTGGGGCCCGAGCCGGGCTTTGTGCCAGTGTTGCCGTTGTTGAATTTGCGCGGCGAAGGCTTGGCCTTCACGAAGGCATTATCGGCAGAACTGCGCGAGGGACGCAGCTGGCGATTGCTGCGCGCGGCTTCGCGCGGGCCGGCTTCGGAGCGTTCGATCAGCAGCGCCTCTTCCTCGCCGTCAGCCTCGCCGGTGCGCGCCGCTGCGTCGGCATATTTGTCGGCGATGGCACGCGGGATCTGGAAATAGGTCTCGGCCTGGCCGATGCGGATCGCGCCGATCTCGTTGCGGGTGATATGGCCGCGGCGGCAGATCAGCGGCAGCAGCCAGCGCGGGTCGGCGTTCTGGCTGCGGCCGATATCCATGCGGAACCACACCGTGTCCTCGAAACCGGGGCGGTGACGCTCCTTCTGCGCGTCGGCGCGGGCCTCGCGCGAATTGGCGATGAGGTCTTCGGGCTCGGGCATCCGCGCGCGGTGGGCGTGGACGAGCATCGCGGCGATATCCTCAGGGCTACGCTGGGCGAGGAGCTGCTGGGCGAGATCGCGGTCGGCCTCGTCGAACTCGGTCGGCGCGAGGAGCTTGCCGAGCAGGCGCTCGCGGTCGCGTATTGCGATGGCTTCGCGGTCGGGGACATCCTGCCACTCGGCATTGATCTGCGCGCGGCCGAGCATCTGCTCGACGCGGCGGCGGGCGGAGAAGGGCACGATCAGCACCGCGATGCCCTTGCGCCCGGCGCGGCCCGTGCGGCCCGAACGGTGCTGCAGCGCTTCCGCATCGCGCGGGATTTCGACGTGGACGACGAGGCTGAGCGTGGGAAGGTCGATCCCGCGCGCGGCGACATCGGTGGCGACGCAGACGCGGACGCGGCCGTCGCGCAGGGCTTGCAGTGCCTGGTTGCGCTCCTGCTGCGAATGCTCGCCCGACAGGGCGACGACGGCAAAGCCGCGCTCCTGCAAGGTCGCGTGGAGGTGGCGCACCTTCTCGCGCGTGGCGCAGAACAGGATCGCGGTTTCCGGCTCGTGGAAGCGCAGCAGGTTGACCACCGCGTTCTCCACCTCGGGCGGGGAGACGGTTACGGCCTGATAGGCGATGTCGCCGTGGCCGCGGCCTTCAGAGATGGTGGCGATGCGCAGCGCGTCGGTCTGGTAGCGGCGGGCAAGCGCTTCGATGGGGCGCGGCATGGTCGCCGAGAACAGCAGCGTACGGCGGCCTTCAGGGGTGCCATCGAGGATCGCTTCGAGCTCTTCGCGAAAGCCCATATCGAGCATTTCGTCGGCTTCATCCAGCACCGCGACGGCAAGCTGCGCGAGGTTCAGCGCGCCGCGCTCGAAGTGGTCGCGGAGCCGCCCGGGGGTGCCGACCACGATCGCGGGGCCGGACTGGAGCACCTTGCGCTCGGCCGAGGGATTCATCCCGCCGACGCAGGTTGCAACGCGGGCGCCGGTGCGGGCGTAAAGCCATTCAAGCTCGCGGCTGACCTGCAAGGCGAGCTCGCGCGTCGGGGTGACGACCAGCGCACGGGGTGTCTGGACAAAGCCGATTTTGCCAGCATCATCAAGCAGCTGCGGCGCCATCGCAAGACCAAATGCGACCGTCTTGCCCGAGCCCGTCTGGGCCGAGACGATAAGGTCGCGGCCTAGCGCTTCGGGACGCAGGACTTCGGCCTGAACGGGGGTGGCGGTCTCGTAACCGCGCTCGGTCAGGGCGGCTTCGATGGTGGCGGGAAGGGCGGGGAAGGTGGGCATAGTCATGGGGAGGGGACTCGTCTGAAACGGCTCGCCGGGCGCATGAGGGGCGCGGATACGGACAGGAAGCTTGGGGGTGTATAGGGGCGGTGCCGGACGGGCCCCGCATGATTGTTCCTGGCCCATAGCGCCAAACACTCCAAAACGCCCGTCAAAAGTGACGTTGCCCCAAAAAGAGCCCGCGTTCCGACCCGAAAAGGTTCGAAATGCGGCGTGTTTCTGCTCCGCAGACCTTCGGTTCCACGTGAAACAGTGTTCTGGAGCCCCCTAAAAGGGGTCTAACAGTGGTCTAGAGGGGGTCTAAACCGCTCTAGAAGGGGTCTAGACCACGCTTGGAGGTGGTCTTGACCGCCCCGCCTGTCTTAGCGCGATCCGCGTGCCGCCAGCACGCTGGGCACGGTCAGCACGATGATCCGCAGGTCGCGCAGCATGGTCCGGCTGCTGACATAGCGCACGTCGAGCAGGACGCGCTCGAAATACTGGACGTCGCTGCGGCCCGAGATTTGCCACAAGCCGGTGATGCCGGGGCGCACCAGACAGTAGACCGCAAAATGCTGGCCATAGCGCGCCGCCTCGTCCTCGACGATCGGGCGCGGGCCGACGATGCTCATCTCACCCATCAGTACGTTGAAAAGCTGCGGCAGTTCATCAAGGCTGGAGCGGCGGAGGAAGTCGCCCAGCCGCGTCACGCGCGGATCATCGGTCAGCTTCTGGGTCTCGGCCCATTCGCGCTGCGCTTCGGGATCGGCGGCAAGAATCGCTGCGAGCCGCGCTTCTGCACCGATCACCATGCTGCGGAACTTCCAGCAGCCGAAAGTGCGTCCGCCGAGGCCGACGCGCCGGTGCTGGAAGAACACCGGACCCGGATCGGCGACCGTGATCGCAATCGCGATCAGCAGAAACACGGGCAGGAAGAACAATAGGGCGACAGAGGCGATGAGGATGTCGAGCGCGCGGGAAAGCACGCCTGCCGGCCAAGTGCCCGTGGCCCTGCCGGAAGCCTTCATGCCGGGATCTAACGGGAACGGATTGCGCGGGTCGATAAACATTGCCCCAAGCCTTTCGAGCTTGCCGGATCATCGCGATCCACTAGGTTTGAAAATGTGCGATAAGGACTCACCCCTTGCGCATCGGCCTTTTATGAAGGGCGCGCGCAAAGGGCCTTACGATAAGTTAACAAAGTGCTTCACCACCCTGCCGGTCACGGCTGGCACGCAACGATCCGTCGTTGATATACGGCGCAAAAAATAACGTGGGATAGGACTATGGTCACCAAGAGCGGGACAAGTGGGGAAGCCCTGATCGACCGTGCAGTCGATCAACCTGCCGATTCGCCAATTCGCCGTAAACGCCGGGTGAGGGTGGGCCGCAGTCAGGAAAAATTCCCGCGCTGGGTCCGGGTGCTGTTGTGGCTGGGGATGCCGGTGGTGCTGTGGACCGGCGCCTTCCTGATCGGCCGCGCGCTACTTTGACGGCTTGACAGAGGCCAGAGCAGGCGCAGAAGCAGAAGCAGAAGCAGGAGCAGGGATGGGCGCAGGGAATGAACTAGCCACCTGCGGCGGTGCCGGGCAGGGGAAAGTTTCCTGCAAGCTGGCAACGATCACCGACGCGGCCTGCGCCTTGGTCAGCGATGGATTGGCGATCAGATAGGCCTCGAAGAGATCGGCGAGCCGCCCGAGCGTCAGGCCGGACGGCAGGCAGGGATCTCCCGATCCGATCCAGATCCGGTAGGACCGCGCCGAGTCCGCCACTGCGGCAAGATAGGCAAAGCAGAAGTTGCGCGAATAGCTCGAACTCTCCTTGCACTTCCGCAGCAGGTCGCCGGCGGATTCGAACCCTGACACCGCGTCGGTTTCAGCGGATTGCGCCTGAACGGCGCGGGGCGCGAGCAGCGTCATGCTGCCCCCGATAATCAGGATCAACGCCGCCGTGCGCGCCGATCTCACTTGAGGCCGTCCGCCGGTTTGGGGGCCAGTAGGAGTGGCCGCGCCTTAAACGGGGCGGGCGCAGACGCCGCAGTGATAATGTTACCCGGCGAGCCGCCGGGCGCAGCGAATGTTCCCGTGATCGGGCCGCCCACTGCCGCGGCGGCAGCCGTCTGGATGGTGGAGGCTGCGGGAGCGACAGCGCGCGGTAACCATGCGGCGATCAGCGGTTCACGTCCCGAATAGCGCATCGAGAAGGCTCCGGCTTGTCCTGCCCCGCCTTTCCAGCGGTAGAACAGGTGCCGACCGATCTGGCCCTCGCCGTCGAGCGAGGCGCTCCAATAGGGCATCACGTAATCGGCGTGGTAATGGGTCGCGAGGCCGACGTCGGCCTCGACCGCTCCGCCCAATGCCGCCTTGGCGATCAGGTTGGCGCGGCGCCAAATGCTCGGCACCGGCGCACGCGCGCGGGCGCCGTCGCAGGTGAAGGTGAACTGGCAACCGGTCGAGCGTTCCTGGCCCTGGAACACCACGCCGCATACCGTGTCGGGATAGGCGGGGTGGCGCACGCGGTTGAGCACCACCTGCGCGATGGCGCGCTGGCCGCGTTCTGGCTCAAGCGCGCCTTCGTAATAGATTGCTTCGGTGAGGCAATTTTCGGCCCGCGCGGCGCTTGCCGCATCGCCATAACTGGGGATGAAAGGCTTGGCAGCGTCGATGGCAAAGGCGGCCGGTGTGATCTCGCCGGGCGCGCTGTGCGCCTGGCCGGCGCTGATCGGACGGACCGAAGGGAGCGGCATGAGCGCTGCCGCGGCGCTGCCGGGATCACCTTGCTGGACAGCGACGAAGGGGATGGCAAGCAATACCGCCGCAGATACCGCACCTGCAATGTGCAGCGCCCGGGCACGGGGATGCGGCGCGCGCGGGGCGCGCGGAATGCTCTGGGGCGCGTGATAAGCAAAGGTCGGCGCGGTTGCCATAATGTGTCGCTCCTCCTGTGCATGAACGGGTGGCGGATGGGCGGTGCTGGAGCAGGGCGTTTCGTGCTGGTCCTGCGGGCGCACCGCTCCGCGCTTCAGCCGGGCTAATGTTCCCAAGTGCGACGAACCGCGCTTAAATGGGTTGGATTAGCGGGAGAGCGCCTTTCCCCTGCGACGAGACGATCGGAGATGAAGCGATCGGTCATGCGGCCATCTCGCGGAATTCCCGGTGGCCCTGCCTGAGGCTGTCGTAATCGCCCATACCTTCGACCCGGCCGTCCTTGAGATAGTAGAGCGTCTCGCAGCCGCGCACGGTGGAAAGGCGGTGCGCGATCATCACCACGGTACGATCGCCCTTCATGCCATCGACCGCTTCGATCACCGCGCGTTCGGTGGTGTTGTCGAGCGCGCTGGTGGCCTCGTCGAGGATCAGGATTGCCGGATCGTGATACAGCGCGCGGGCGATGCCGATGCGCTGGCGCTCGCCGCCCGAAATACGCACGCCGCTTTCGCCGACGATAGTGTCGAGGCCCTCGGCCTGGCGGTCGATGAAGCGATCCAGCTGGGCGAGGCGCACGGCCTTGGCGAGAGCTTCGTCGTCAACGTCGCCGTCCTCGATGCCGAGCGCGATGTTGCGCCTGATGGTATCGTCTAGGAGATAGATCGACTGCGGCACATAGCCGACCTGTGTGCGCCAGCGTCTGAGTTCAGCCTCGTCGAGCCGGTGCCCGTCGATCACCAATCCGCCACGCTCAGGTGTGAGCAGGCCGAGCAATACGTCGACGACGGTCGATTTGCCCGCGCCGGTGCTGCCGACAAGGCCGACCGCCGTGCCGACGGGGATGGCGATGTCGATGCCCTTCAAGGCGAAGTCGGGCGCGCTGTCGTAGCGGTGCCACACGCCCTCGATGCCGATTACGCCATGCGGTCGCGCGCGGTCAACGGTGCCCGCGACGTGGGCGGTCCGCTCTGGCGCATCGCCGAGCAGCGCCAGATCGCGGATGATCGGCTCGATCGAGACGAGGCTGTAGCGCAGGTCCGCAAACTGGTTCATCGCCGCGCTCGACGCTTCGCGCAGGCGGACGAGCCCGACCACGAACAGCGAAAGGGTGACAAGGATACTCTCGGTCGTGCGGCCTTGCAGCACCAGCGCGCAGGCGAGCGCGAGCAGGCCGATCATCGCCACCATCTCGGAAGCCGGCGGGATGACCTTCATGACGAACAGCTTGAAGCCGTTGGCGCGAGTGACCTCGCCGACCGCGCCCATTACCTTGCCGGTGAAAAACTCCTCGCGGCCCAGTGTGCGGATTTCCTTGATACCGCCGAATGCCTGCATGAGGTTCTGGTTGAAGACCGTGCGATGCTGTTGCTGCATCAACCCGTAGCGCCGTAGCCGGCCGGTAACCCCGCGCAGCGCGAGGAAGCCGACCACGCCGAGGAACACGATCCACGCCATCGTGATGGCCGGCTCGACGAACAGCAGGAAGCCGAGCACCGCGATCACGATCACCAGGCGCGTGCACAGCTCGAGCATTGTGCTGATCACGTTGTAGCACACGGTTTGCACCTCGCTGTCGACGTTGCGCAGCAATTCCGAGCGGTTGCGTTCGAGGAAGAAGGTGTAAGGCGCGTTCATGTAGGCGCGCATCAACCGCCCGGAGATCGAAATGCGGCGGTTCGAGACGTAGCGGATTTGCGCCCAGTAATTCAGCGCGAGGAAGCCGTTCTTGATCGCGAAGATCGCGAGCAGCGCCGCCGCCCCCCAGATCACCAGCTCGGCGCTGTCGAGGTCGGCTGTAACGCCTTGCAGAAGCGGGCCGAAGATCGGCAGGCGCAGCATCGCCTCGCGGTCGACCACCGCGCTGACGAAGGCGGGCACGGCGGCAAGCCCCGCGATTTCGAGCAGCGCGCCGATCAGCATCATTCCGAACAGGATCAGAGCGTTCACGCGGTCGCGCGGCGAGAGTAAGGCGATTAGGCCCCCGATGGGATTGAACACGCGCTCGCTTTCGGCCGGAGGGGCCGGCGGTGCAGTCATGGGAGCGTTCATGCGGACGGCGCCGCAGTGTTGGCGGCCCCGGTCGCTGGGCCTGTCGCTGGTCCAGAAACGACAACGCGCGCATTTTCGGCAGAGGCATCGGCCGCTGATTGCGCGCGTGCGCCGTGATCCGGGGTGCGGCCCGCGAAGGCGTCGTCCCACAGATCGGTGAGCAGGTGCTTGTGGCGTTCGATGTCGGATTTCCTTGCCTGTTCGAAGCCGCGTATGCGCATTTCCTCGGGCACGGGGGCCGAGACGATGGCGGGCAGTTCGTCGATGGTTTCGTAGAGAATGCCGGCGCCTTCACCGACATATTGGGTGAGGTCGGGCCGCAGTGCGGGCATGCACACGCCGACGCCGGAAGCCTGCGCCTCGGCGATCGCCATCGGCCAGCCGGTGGTGGGCGTGCCGGTGTCGCCGGTGTAGACCAGCCAGCGGTGCTTCTTGTATTCGGCCGGCATGGCCTCGGGCTCGACGGGTGCGACGACATTGACCCGCGCGCCGGTTTGGGCGCTGCGCTGTTCGAGCCACGCGGTGTCCGAGCCCAGCGCGTAGAGGTTGAAGGCGCGGTCTGGCACCTTGCTTGCCAGCCGCAGAAAATCGGGCATCGCCTTGGTTTTGGCGGCGGGCCCTATGTTCATCACGGCCTCGCCATTGGGGCTGCGGTCGTGGAAGGCGGCAAATCGCACCACGGGGAAGCAATCGATGAGCTTGGCCTCGTTCACCCCGGCGCGGCGCATCCACGGCCGCGCGCAGGGGAAGCCGAGCACGCCGAGGCACAGTTCGTTATCCATTGCGGCCAGGCCTTCGGTCAGCCATGCCGCACGATCGGCCGGCTGTTCGCGGCGCATCATTCGGCGCAACCGGTCGCCAAAGCTCCTGCGGCGCAGACCAATCGTGTCGCACGAATGGGTGCGCATGGTGAAGGGCACCCCGGTGCGCCGCGACAGTTCGCCGATCAGGGCAAGCTCGGTCAGGAAATGCGTGTGCAGCACGTCGGGCCTGAACAGCTCGACCTGCGCGACGAATTCCTCCATTTCGCTGGCGAAGCCGTGGGGGCGGCTGTTGGCGTAGGGGACCTCTGCGATTTGGCGCGTGATGATGCCGATCTCGTAATCCGCTTCCAGCGCCTCGATTTCGTTCTTGATGTAGGTCTGGCCGATCATCGGGTATTCTTTGAGCAGAAACAGCACGCGCGGCTTGATCAACCGGGGTTCGACACGGCGCGGATTGGGCCGCGGATTGGGGCGCGGGGTGGGAAGGGCAACCTTTGTCACGAGCTTCGTCATGGGCACTTCCTTCGCTGGACATAAAACCTGGGCGAAATCACGAGTGCCCGACACGCCCGGCTGGCGGAGCGGGGGGCCGTGCGGCGGTTGCGAAAAGACAGGCTTCCGGTCCCCCTCACCACTAAGCAGGTTAGGAACATAGGCGCTGGTCCGTTTCACATTTGAGGTATCGTCGTGACTGTATCGAGCGCATTTTGGGGCTGGTTTAAAGTAACGCCAGCATCTGTTCTTCGTAGGCACGATGTGAGCGCTCGATCGAAAAGTCCTGCGCACGCACGCGAGCTTGCTGTGTCAGCTTCAGGCGCCCGTCGCTGTCTGCTAGAAATGCTACCAGCGCATCTGACAGAGCATCTCTGTCTTCGGGTTCCACCAGCACTCCGCATCCGCTAGCGACGTGCGGAACGCCTCCGACCCGGCTTGCAAGTACCGGGGTGCCGGAGGCCATCGCCTCAAGCAGCGCGAGCGGCATGCCTTCGCTGCGGGATGGCATCACGAACAGATCGGCTGCGTGCAAACGTTCGCGGATCTGGTGCCGGACAAGCGGGCCGGTAAACTCTACCGATGCGCTGATTCCCAGCCTTTCCGCCTGCGCTTCAAGAGCTTGGCGCTCTGGCCCCTCGCCAATCAACACCAGCCTCGCCTCTGCGCCCTTCCTGTGAGCGGCAGCCAGCGCATCAATGAGCACGTCGAAACCCTTGACCGGAGCAAGCCGCCCGATTGCCGCAAGCACCTGTGGTCCGCTGGCGCGCGATGTTTGGGGTGGCTTCCAGAACTCGGTGTCGATGCCATTGGCGATGACAGCGATGGGCGTTTCCAGACCGTTGTTTTTCGAGACTATCTGCTGTCCGATATCCTCGGAAACGGCAGTTATTGCAGCGGCACCGCGCAGAACCGAAGAGATGTGAGCCACATCTTCAGGACGCGTGCGCAGCATGTCGCTGCCGTGGCAGGTCAACAGCACGCGAAAACCGAGGATCGGTGCCAAAAAGTTGAAGTAGCGCGTCGAGGCCGAGGCGAAATGGATGCTCACTACGTTTGGCCGCGCACGCAGCAGTCGCACGATCACCCGTGCGAGCGTGCGCAAGTGGAGCCAGCGCGGTCCGGAAAGCACAGGGAATTGCTCAACCCAGCCATCTGCGCCCGCGTCCGTCAGGCCATCGTTACTGCCGGACCATCCGGTCATCACTGTATGGTCGCGAGCGAGCAGGTGGTCGCGCAAACTCCGCACCACCGACTGCACTCCGCCTATCTCGGCACGGTCAACGTTGGCGTATACAAGAACACGCAGGTGGCGCTCGCCGCGCTGAAGATGCGGCTTGGTCATCGCTTCCGATGTCACTGTTCTGCTCCTGCCGACGCATCCATGTGCAGACCTTATGCGCCGCGATCGCGGCGCACGCCTGATCTGTAACCTTCCAACCAGGCCTTATTCCACTTGGCTCGAGCTGACCCGGTCAGTGCCACCAGCCGCAGCAGCGCAAGCCGCAAGTCCGACTTCAACTTGACCCATCGGCTAGTCGTCCCGGGCTTGGTTATCTGTGCGCAACCTCTGCCATGCCGAAATGCACGCTGTAGGACGAACTGCTCTGTGGCCTGACTGTCACGCACAATATGTAAAACGCGGGGCAGGACTGCGAACCATGCGCTGACACCAGCCTCCTGCGCCACACGCACACAGAATTCGGTCTCGCTGCCCATAGGGTAACTAGGATCAGCGCTGCTGGGTCCGATCTCCTCGTTGAAACGGTGCCCGGCGCGGATCACTGCCCCCGACACCGCCATATTCGGTCCGAAAATCCATTGCGGCTCTATCGCTCCTTCTGGGCGGATGTTGCGCGCGTAAATCTCAGCGTGGAAAGCTTCGTAGCGGTTTGGGATTCGGTGATCGAGCCCATCAAAGTAGGGAATGACCGTCCCGCCGAACAACGAATGATCGCACTGCCGCGCAAGCGTATCCGACCATCGTTCTACGAAGTCGGGTTCAGGAACGGCATCGTCGTCGGTAAAGACGAAGTTGCAATTTGTATCCCCGAGTAGCGTCAGAGCCCGGTTAAGCGCCACGTTTTTACCAGGCCGCTCCTCATTCAATACAAGCAGCGGCAGCACACCCTGATAGCGGGTAAGCACCTCGGCAGTTTCGTCTGTGCTGCCGTTATCGATCACGACCAACGCCCAGGGAGGAGCGGGGAGCTGTCGGGCATATCCCTCGAGGGTGCGCTCGATCCAGCCTGCTCCATTGTGAGTTGCAAAGACGATCAACAGCTCGGCTTGGTCGATGCGTGCGCCGAGTGGTGCTGATATAAAAGGCTGGAAAGACATGGGTTTTCCTCAGAAGAAGCGCTCGCCCACCCGGATCGTGTCGCCCGGACGCACGGGGAAGGACGGGGTCTCACGCAGGTCGACCAGCATCTCGCGCGTATCGAGGGCGCGCTTGAGATACACCTTTTTGTTGTTGGCGCGGTAGGTGAAGCCGCCTGCGGCTGCGACCGCCTGCTGGACGGTGAGCCCGACAGCGAAATCGTACTGGCCGGGGCGCGACACCTCGCCCAGAACGTAGAAGGGGCGGTAGTTGATGATCTCGGCACTGACCCGGGGGTCTTCGAGATAGCCTGCGCCAAGCTTGGTGGTGAGTTCCTTCTGCAGGGCCTCAACCGTGCGTCCAGCGACCTTAATGTTGCCGATCAGCGGGAAGGACACATCGCCCGACCCGGTGACGCCGTATTCGCCGGTCAGCGTCTCTTCGCCGTACACCGTGATGCGCAGCTTGTCGCCGGGCGCCAGGGTGTAGATCTCGGCCGTGTCGATGACCCGGGCGCGAGGCACATCGCCGCCTCCCGCGCAGGCAGAAAGCAGCATCAGCATCACAGCGGCGAGATAGGCGGGGAGGCGTATGATCATGCGGGGTTCCTTTGCGGTCGGGGAGAGGATCGAGCGGCACGCTTTTCGCGCATCCGGAACAGGGCGGGGCGAGGTTCGGTAGCTGACGCGGCCACCGCGAGCGGCATCACCATCAGAGCAGTGACAATCGCGTAGAGCAGCGCTGTGTCGAGCATGAAGGGCCCGATCACCAGTTCGGTGCGGACCCGAAGAAACACCGTCGCCAGTGTCACCAAGGCGAAGGCGCGCGGGGCATCGACCGCGGCGATCAGCAGCAGCACGCCGCGTAAGGCCCCATAGGCCAGCGGCAGGAGGAACAGCACAAGTCCGACCGCGCCCAGATCCGCCATGATCTCGCGGAAGGTATCGTGGAAGTGAAAGGCGCGCCCGTCCGTCTTGCCGTTGCGCGCAAGCAATTCCTTGCCCTTGGGGCCAAGCCAGATTGCCTTGTAGCCATGGCCGATCACGGGCGCCTGCATGATCAGTGTATCGGCGGAGGCCCACAGCAGCGTGCGCCCTGTAAGCCGCTCGTCTTTCTGCAACACATCGGTGCGTATTACAGCGGCCTGACGCTCGATCTGGGGCAGGCCCACGACCACGGGCACTGTCAGCAGCGCCGCCGCCAGAAGCGCGAACAGCCGTCCACCGCGCCCGAGGAACGAGGCAATGGCGAGCAACGCCAGCAGCCCGATCAGCACCGCCATCGAGACGATCGCGGTCGCCGAATCCGCCTGAATCAGGAGAAAACTTGCCGGAATCACTGCAATACCTGCGAGGATTCGTACCAGCGGTCGGTAGGTGCTCGAACCAAGCACGCACAAAGCCGAACTCAGCCAGAAGAGCGCGATATAGCCCATCTGGTTCTTGGAACCGGACAGCCCGATCAGGACCATCCCGCCATCCGTCTCCCCGGTCCTTCCCAAAGCGAGGCCGACAAGGCACGCGATCGAAGTGCCGACGAAGACCGCGAGAACCAGCTGGCGCAAGGTCAGCAGGCGGCCGAGTGCGACGCCCATGATCACCGTCACCAGCAGTTGTATCCCGTAGCGCAGCGAGATGTCCGGTACATCGGACCATAGCGCCGAAGCGGCGGCGAACAGCGGCAGCAGCAGCAGCGGCAACGCGGCAGGAAGTAGCGCGGGGACTATTCGCCAGCGCAGCGCGATTATCGCGGCGATACAGACCACTTGCAGCAGCGTGGCGGCAAGCGCGAAAGCTGGTGCAGCGAGCCCGGCAATCATGGCGACAGCAAGGCCGAATACGGAAAGGCGCTCGAACCCGAAGGGCTCGACTGCGCGATGTTCTTCGCGTGATCGGGCGGCTGCTGCTGCCAAGAATTGTCGCTCCGCTTGTTGCCTCGGGTCAGGCGCGGACACTTGCCGATCCCCTCAAAGAGGGCGACCACACAAGTTAGCCACCTAGGGCAAGCATGCAGGAGTGAAGTGCCTGCGTCAGGGAGCGATTAGAAAGCGCGGACCGGCAGCAACTGCAGGAACTGGCCGCAGCAGCGCGAGCTTGTCACGCGCCACCCCAAACGCCGCATCGACCAGCAGCTGCGGGCTGGATCGGTTGTCGAACAGCGCGCGCACTAGCCCGCTGCGCTGCTTGGCATCGAGAAAGTGGCGGTGGTGCCACCGCTGCGCGCATTGGGCGCGGTGGCGTCCGAGGATCTCGCGATCGGGCGCCTTGAGCGATCCCGCCAGCATCCGGTCATCGGCTGCGACCAGCGCGGCAAGATCGGCGGCGGAGTGCTTGGCGCTCAACGAATTGGGACGCTCGACAGCGACATACCCGCAAGCCGCGACCAGCCGGAACCGCGCCCCTGCGAGCAGCATCCGGGCATAGAGGTCGAAGTCCTCGCCAAGCCGCATGCGCCCGTCATAGCCAAGGCCGTGGCGCTTGAGAAAGGCACGGCGAACAACCGGCTGCAAAAAGCCCAGTTCTCCGCGCGGGCGGCCCGGCTGCGAGATATTGCCGGAAACGAAGCGGGCAAAGTTCATATGCTCGGCGACGCCGTTGGTTGCAAAGGTGGCGAGCCCGGCAAATTCCTTGGCCCTGCTTTCGGCGACGAACATCAGGTTGTCTGCCGACATGTCCCAATCCCCGCCCGGATCGGCGAGCGCGGCGAAGCGGCCGGAAAGGAACATGTCGTCTGCATCAAGCACCGCCACCAGCGGAGCAGACGAGTTGGCAAGCCCGAGGTTGCGCGCGGCGGCCGGTCCAAGATTGCGCGGTGCCCGCAACACGCGCAGGCGGCCTGTTCCGTCATCCGCGCCGCGGGCAGCCTTTGCCGTGCCGTCGCGAGACGCGTCGTCGATCAGCACGACCTCGCTGACCTCCGGCTCGGCGAGCGCCGAGGCGACCGCGCGGGCTACCGTGGCTTCGGCATTCATCGCCGCGACGATCACGCATACATCGTCCATGCCGCAGCCTTCCTGTGTGGTGGAGTCGTAGCCGATTTAGACGGCTGTCCCGGCGGATGAACTAACCTCGTTTAAGTCGCACTGGCGTCGATCACGCATAAGGCCTCTGCGCATCTCTGCCTGCGCTTGCGTACACCCATGCCTTAGGTCCGAGGAGAGACCCTGCGTCCATGGCTTCTTTTTATCCCGACACTGCCGAACCGGTCGTCTCGCTGCTGATGGCGGCGCGCAATGCCGCGCAGCATATCGACGCTGCTCTGATCTCGGCGCGCCGCCAGACGCTGCGCCGGATCGAGATCATCGTCGTCGATGACCAGTCGAGCGATGCGACCGGCGAGATCGTCCGCCGCCACGCCGCACAAGACCCGCGGGTGATCGCAGTGCGCGGTCATGGCAAGGGCCTTGCCGCCGTGCGCAATCTCAGCATCGCCGCCGCTGCCGCGCCCTATGTTGCGGTGGTCGACAGCGACGACATTCTTCACCCGCGCCACGCCGAGTACCTGCTCGATCTGGCGCAGCGTACCGGCGCGGACCTTGCCGCGGGCAACATGATCGTGTTTTCGGCTGACGTGCCCCCGACGCTATTTGCGCAAGGCGAGGATTGGACCGCCGAGCGGACCATCGACCACGCGCAATTCTTCGCGACCGGATGCCTCGATCGACCCGGCATCCAGCTCGGATATCTCAAGCCGCTGTTCCGCCTCGCCGCGCTTCGCCAGCATGGCCTGGGCTATGATCTGCGGCTAAGGATCGGCGAGGACTGGGATCTGGTCGAGCGCGCGCTCGCCGCGGGCCTGACCTATGCCTATCGCCCCGAACCGAGCTATTACTACCGCCGCCATGCCGCCTCGACCTCGTTCCGCTGGACAGACGCGGATCTGGCCGGGCTGATCGCTGCCGAGCGGGACCGGATCGCGGCTGAGCCGGCCGGCACTGCACTGGCGCAGGCGCGGGCCGGGCGGCTTGCCAGCCTTGAGAACACGCTCGCGCATAGCCAGGCAGTCCAGCACCTGAAAGCGCGCCGCATCGGCAAGGCGCTGGAACAGCTGGTGCGCCGCCCGCGCGCGTTCCGGATGCTCGGTGCGAGTGCCCGCGAAGGGCTCTCCCGCCGCGCCGCCGCGCGCAAACTGCTCCTCGCCCCTGTTACCGAGGCAGCCAATGCTCCGCACGTGCTGTTGTGCGGCGAGGCTGTGCCCGGTTCCCCGGTGGCGATCGCCGCTGCGCTGGTGACGGCGAGCGGCTGCAAACTCACCCGGCTGACACGCGCCCAGCTTGCCGATCCGATCACCACCGCGCGCGCCGGGCAGGGTGCCGCGATGGTGCTGCTCGCCGAGGAAGGCCTTGCCGACGCCGCCGCCCATGCAATCGGCGACGGCGCACCGTTTGTGGCTGCGGCCGGCACGTGCCATCCGCTGGTGGGCTACCACCTCGACGCCCAGACCTGCGGGAACCTGCTCAGCCTGCTTCCCGCGAGCGCATTGGCCGACAACGGGCTTGTCTGGCGTGAGCGGGCGCAGGCAGTTGCGGGGCAAGGGATATGAGCCGGGCGATCTTCGTCAGCCGCCAGCGCCTGATCGGGGCGACCAATGGCAGTTCGTCCTACCTCCTCGACCTTGCCCGATCAGTGCGCACAGCGGGGCTGGAGCCGGTGCTGCTGCAACCCTCGCCCGGCGTGATGGGCCGCGTCCCTTTCTTTCGCGCGCGGCCTGAAATGGCGGTCTTCGTCAGCCACCAAATCCGCGGCGTCGCCAAGATCGGGAGCTGGTTCGTCTCGCGCGATCCGGGCGTGTGGCGCGACGCGGCGCTCGGCGTGGTGCAGGGCCTTGCACGGCGGGTCGGCATCTCCGCCGCCTGGACCCGCGATGCCCCGCGCCCCTATGCCATCGCCGCGCCCTGGAGCGCCGCCGACCTGGCATGGCTGGCCGGCGAGAAGGCGGGCAAGGGCGACGTCGTGATCGCCGATTACGCCTTCCAGTCCGAAGCCTTCACCGTCCTCGGCTTGCCCCGCGAACGCTGCGCGATCGTGATGCATGACCTCTTCCACCGCCGCAGCCAATCGGGCGCGGGCGCGGAGCGCGATTCTGTGGCGCGGCTCACCTGCGAGGCGGAAGTTGCGATGCTCGCGCGCGCAGGCACCGTGATCGCGATCCAGCAGGACGAAGCGGATTTTGTTGCTGGCGCGTTGCCGTTGGTCAGGGTGGTGCTCGCACCCGGAACACGCAGCGCGCAAGCCGTGCAGGCAGGCGGAGACGATCCCGACCGGCTGCTGTTCGTGGGCAGCCGCACCGCGCCCAATTCCGACGGTCTCAAGTGGTTTCTCGAGACCGTCTGGCCGCAGGTCGCCGCTGCCAACCCTGCAGTCCGGCTTGATGTGGTCGGCACGGTGGCGGCGGATTTCGATAGCGGCAAAATGCCTTCAGGCGTGCGTCTGCGCGGGCTCGTGCCGGACCTTGCGCCCTTCTATCGCCATGCGGGAATTGTCATCTCGCCGCTGCGCTTCGGTTCGGGGCTCAAGATCAAGCTGGTGGAAGCGCTCGCCTGGGGCAAGCCGATGGTGGCGAGCCCGGTGACGCTGCAAGGCGTCGAGGAGGCCTGCGGGCCAGCGGTGATTGTTGCCGACAGCGCGGGGAGCTTTGCCGCCGCGATCCTGATGCTCCAGCGCGACGCCGCGATGCGCGCCGAGCTTGCGAATCGCGCGCGCGCGGCAGTCGAGGCGCATTTCGCGCCTGCCGCAGCGCACCGGGCTCTGCGCGAATGGTGTCAGGATGCAGCGAAGGGCAGCGCGGGCGCGGGCACGCTTTTGCCGCCCGAAGTGCGTGCCGAGATCTCTTGCTTC